>NZ_JAJCNB010000064.1:0-3796 GCF_020560825.1 Dorea sp. 210702-DFI.3.17 | reverse complement strand
CAATCGTGAAAAAGTAGAAGAATTTTGCAAAGCAGCGGAGAAAGAAGAACAGGCAGCAGTTGATATTGTTGTTGTATTTGATGAAGGGGAAATTATACAATATCATTTAGAGTCAATGAATGGAAAGATAAATGTTCGATTATGTCAGGTTAAATGGAAGGATAATAGCCCACAGGCTAATTATTATGATGAATATGAAGCATATGAGTGGAAATATACAGAAAAAGGATACTTGTTTCTGGAGGAATATCACCCACCGGGATTTGATGGAGCACCGGGTGAAACTGGATTCAGAGTGCAGCCATTAGATAAAACATGCCGGGAATTGAATCGAAAATATGTTATGCCGTTGGGGTATGCACTTAATAATCTGTTGATTACAAATTGGGATAACCAGAATTATACGGAACTTGATTTTTATGATCTTTATGAAAAAATGTATTATATGAAATATGGAAAGCAAGTTCCATATGAAGCAAATTATGGTGGAGCAGAATATGAAGTTCCAAAAGATGAGTTTGAAGAGGTTATAAAGACCTATTTACCATTTAGTAATAGCGAGATTGAAAAAGGAACTTTTTATAACTCTGATAATAGAACTTTTAGATACAGACCGCGAGGGTTATATGATTGTGAATTCCCATATGAGCCATATCCGGAAGTTATCTCATATGAAAAATTACAAGATGGAACATTAAAACTTACGATAGAAGCAGTATGGGAAATCAGAATGTTAGATCAGGCAATCACCAGTGAATTGATGATAAAACCTATGGAAGACGGAAGTTTCCAGTATTTATCAAATAAGGTAATCAAGTCAGATCAAAATGCAAATGCAGGGTGGTATATGCCAAGGTTAACAGAAGAAGAGTGGGAAGAGAATTACAGTAATAATTAGGGGGCAATATGAAAAGAAAAAGTATTTTGTTAGTACTTTGTATAGGAATGATTCTGACTTCCTGTGAAAGTAAGATATCGTTAAACAGCACAGATGTAAAAAATGAGAAGAATCAGAAAAACACTACCATGGAAAATCCGGATAAGGGATATAATCTACCAATCGATGAAGACAAGAAAAAGGAAGCTGTGAACGATTGTGAAGAAATTATGGGCATTATCCGAGATATTTATTCTGAATATAATGGAATACAAGAAGCAGATCAGAACACTGCTGAGCAAATGATGAATCGGATGAAAGAAATTATCAAACAAAATGGGAATCCGGTCATTGGTTCCGATCATTATTCTGTTATGGATAATTATCAGAAGATGGAACAATTTTTAAAATCTGCAGAACAAGAAGAAAAAGGAAGTGTAATTTTATATGAAGCAGATACAGATGGTGGAATTACCAGAAAAGAATATAGTTATGATGGAAAAGAAATGAGTGTGATGTCCGCAAAAATGATCTGGAGTGAGGATACAGAGCCTGTACTTACATACATATCGCTATCAAAAATAAAAGAATGGGCATATACTGAAAATGGGAATTTCTGTTATGAATTATGCGTACCTGAACCACCGGAAGTGACAGAGATTGTAGATGGAAGTTGTATTATCCGGGTAAAGCCTTTGAGTGAGGAGTGTCGGGAATATTCAAAAAAATATGTGAGTACGTTCGGCTATCATGGAAACAATCTGTTATGTTCAAACTGGAATGCGGAGGATATGCAGGGGTTGGATTATAATGGACTTTATGAATATTTTTATCAAATGAAATATGGAGAAAAATTTACTGCAGAAAAAGAGGTTGTGGGAATTCCAGCAGAAGAGTTCGAAAATGTAATTATGACATATCTTCCTGTTACAAAAGAAGAATTGAAAGAATGGGCGGTCTACGATGAACAAAGTAATATGTTTATCTGGGAACGATTGGGATGTGGTAATTATTCACCAACACATTTTGGCTTGTCTTTACCGGAAGTAACAGAAGTCAGGAACAATGATGATGGAACCATTGTTTTGACAATTCATGCAGTATGTGATTCTGTTGTATGTAATGATGTTGTTATTACACACGAACTTACGATGAAAATTCAGGATGATGGAACGATTCAGTATGTTGGAAACAGGATTTTAGATAATGGTATTGATAATATACCGAGGTATCAGTACCGGTTAGGTAATTTGCAGAATTGATCAGTAGAGAAGAATGAAATAAAGAGAACTGATAACGGGAAATTATGCTATCAGTTCTCTTTATTTATTTCCAAATACCAAGATTAGAAAGTACAGATTCTGTTATTTCGGTAGCCTGACTTCCAGTTGCACCAGAAGAGGATTGAATATTTGTTGCGAAGTAGTAAGTATTATTCGCTGTTTCAATGTATCCGATAAACCAGCCATTGACATCTTTACCATTGACACGCCCGGTTCCTGTTTTCCCGTAAAGAGAACCGGAAGAAGTAGTGGAAAGCAGCAGGGCTTTTTTTACTGCCTGGATATTTTTACTGTCAAAATGAAAATTATTTTGATAGAAATCCTGTAACAATTCCACCTGTTCTATGGGTGATATCTTCAGAGAGAAATCTGTCCAATAGAGATTTAGATTTGTTCCAGTATTCTGATTCCCATAGTTTATTGTCTGTAAAAATGTTCTTACGACTTCAAAACCTGCCTGTGAATCAATTGCCTGAAAATACCAGTTTACGGAATTATGCATAGCCGAGGTTAAATCTTGATCGGCTTCCCATGAATGAAAAGGATATGGTTCTCCATTCCATGTGAAAGTGGAATGTTCTGGTGTAATAATTCCAGATTCCAAGCCAAGTAATGCATCATATATTTTATAAGTCGAATTCGGTGATACACGTGTGGAAGCATGATCCATATTATAAATATTCCATTTATCAGCAGACTGATCATATAAAACAAAACTTCCAGTGTAGTCCCCAAAATTGGAAGAAAGATTTAGCTGAGTAATATTCTTTTCGGTTGTGTCAAAATGATACCCAGTCTGATCAGAAGCATAAACAGAAAGTATGGGAATGCATCCAATGATGATAGTAGAGACGAATATGCATATAAGATATCCACGAATTTTTTGTTTAAAAGTAGGTTGGTGGAATGATGCAATATTTAAAATGCGTCCTTTTAACTGTTTTATATTTCCACTGATTCCCATAGTAAGAGGGAATGGAGACAGAGCTATTGTTTCGGCAAAGTTAATCAGTGTATTTCCATATGACTTGTATTCTGTTTCTTTCAATAATTGTAATACAGCACTGTCGCAGGCAAGTTCGCGTTCCTGCCGTATTCTTTTTAGAAAATACCAGATTAGGGGATTGAACCAGTAGAAAACATGTACTGTATTTATCAAATATCCAATTAGAATATCTTTATGCTTGTAGTGCTGCAGTTCATGAAGAAGCATATATCGAATATCAGTTGAGCTTATAGTTCCAGCGTTAAAATCTGAAATCAAGTGAATTGGAAGATAAATGCGAGGATGCAGGAAACCAGCCAAAACAGGAGATTTCAAAAATGCTGTACTATAAATCGGAATGGTATGCTTGCTGTTCACTTCGTTTAAACATTCTATATAAAGAGCGTTTAGTTCTTCATTTTGAAGAGGTAAAGCAGAACTATGTAAGGCTTTTACTTGTTTTACTGAGCGGTAGAGAAGAAAAAACATTATGAATATACCGATACTCCAGAAAAATACAAGTAATGTGTGAATAAAAGTTGGTATTTGGGTGCTGACAGAGACAGCAAAATCATTTATTTTATCCAAATTATAACCATTACCAGAAAGAAAAGTGGTTTGAATGTCACCATTGGTACTTGAACTGGCTGT
>NZ_JAJCNB010000063.1:0-4215 GCF_020560825.1 Dorea sp. 210702-DFI.3.17 | reverse complement strand
TGATGATAATTTACATTATGAGAAATTCTCCGATGGCATTGTAAAATGTATCGAAGATGAAATACCGTTTGATGTGCCGAATAATTGGGAATGGGTTCGAATTAAAACAGCTTGTGTAATAAATCCTCGCAATAGTATTGATGATAATACAGAAGTATCATTTGTTCCGATGGCGAATATTAAAGAAGGATATGCTAATAAGTTTATATCCGATATTAGAGTCTGGAAAAAAGTAAAAAAAGGCTATACACATTTTGCCAATAATGATATAGGCATCGCAAAAATAACACCTTGTTTTGAAAATAAAAAATCTGTTGTTTTCAGTAGTTTAATAAATGGTTATGGTGCTGGTACAACTGAATTGTATATTTTAAGAACAATTTCCAGTTTGGTAATACCCGAATATTTATTGAATTTTGTTAAACGAGATGATTTTATTGCAGGAGGTGTGCTTACTTTTTCAGGCGATGTAGGTCAACAAAGAGTAACTAAAGACTATGTTGCAAATTATCTGTTCACTTTGCCTCCGTTAAATGAGCAGCAAAGGATATTAAATGCCGTACACACTGCCACCTCTTTAATTGAAAGTATTGAAAAGGCAAATGATAACTTGATAAGGGATATTGATAAAACAAAAGCAAAAATCCTTGACCTTGCAATTCGTGGCAAACTTGTACCGCAAGACTCGAATGATGAGCCGGCTTCGGTTCTTCTTGAACGTATACGAGCCGAAAAAGAAGAACTGATAAAACAAGGCAAAATCAAGCGTGATAAAAAGGAATCTGTCATCTTCAAAGGTGATGATAACTCTTATTATGAGAAGATAGGCAATGATATTACTTGTATTGATGACGAAATACCTTTTGAAACACCTATAAACTGGCAGTGGGTTAGACTTGCCTCAACTGTGGGAATTGAAAGGGGTGGCTCTCCAAGACCAATAAAGTCATATATAACAACTGATAGCAATGGTATTAACTGGATAAAAATTGGCGATGTTGATAAAGATGGTAAGTACATTACTAATACAAAAGAGAAAATCAAGCCAACAGGGATCAAGAAAAGCAGAGAAGTGTATCCGGGTGATTTTCTACTTACAAATTCAATGAGTTTTGGCAGACCATATATTTCCAAAATATATGGGTGTGTTCACGATGGATGGCTTGTACTGAGAAATCCCGATGTTGTTTTTGATATTAACTTTTTATATTATCTTTTGTCATCAAATTATCTGTATAATCAGTTTGTAATCAAGGCTTCTGGCTCTACTGTAGATAACCTTAATATTGATAAAGTATCGTCTGCTTTGATATGTTTGCCACCTTTAAAAGAACAAACCATGATTGTACATCAAATTGAAAAGCTTATGAAACTTATTCAGCAATTTGAAGAGTTGTTATAGTAAACAGTTTAACAACTTAAAATACTGCTCTAATACAGATAAAATTCTTTCTTGTTCTTTTAGTGGCGGTAAAGCAATCTCTTCTTGACTATAAGTAGAAATCCAGTATCTTTGATGATTATAGTGGTCAATTTGCGTTGTTTGCATAAGATAAAATGCAAATTTAGGCAACACTAAATCAGTATTGATATGAAGTATCTTCATTGCTGATGATTTTACCTTAAATGGAAAATCAACAAATTTGCTTTCGGTAGTAAAGTCATCAAAGATTATTACAGGCAGTTCAGAAAAAATATTTTCTTTTTCATTGGTGTAACCCAATATGAAAGATTTTCCGGCTGTAAGAACTGGTGTTTCATATTCAGAGTTATAGTTTGTATCTTTAACGATATAATTAGTTGGTTGCTCATACGAAAGCAATGTTTCAAAGTTTGTTACAACCCAACCGGAAGGCAGCTTTTCTCCATACTTCTCATAATAAGAGGAGTGTAAACATCTCCGTTATAATATTAGAGCGAATCAAATCGCAAAAATATTATAACGGAGGTGTCTTTTTATGAAGACAAAACAAACATTTGATGAATATTTGAGGAAAGGTAATCTATCTGAAAATACCATTACATCGTATCTGTGGACAGTAGATTATTTTACTGAGCATTACGATACAGTAAACAAAGAAAATTTACTTGCTTATAAAGGCTATTTAATGGAATTCTTCAAGCCTAAGACTGTAAACTTACGCATACAGGCAATAAACAAATATCTTGAATATTTAGGAAAGGAAAAGATAGCATTAAAGGCTGTAAAGGTACAGCAAAAAAATTTTTTGGAAAATGTTATCAGTAATGCAGATTATAATTTTTTGAAAAAGCAACTTAAAAAAGATGGCAATATGGAATGGTATTTTGTTGTTTGGTATTTGGCTGCTACCGGAGCAAGAGTAAGTGAATTAATACAAATCAAAATTGAGCATATCGAAATCGGCTATTTTGATTTATATACAAAAGGTGGAAAATTACGACGACTTTACATACCTAAAAAATTAAGAAAAGAAACTCTTGAATGGTTGGAGGAAACAAGCCGTTCATCTGGCTATCTGTTTCTAAATCGTTACGGCGACAGAATTACAACTCGTGGTATTTCACAGCAATTAAAAAACTATGCGGATAAATACGGCTTGGATAAAAAAGTGGTTTATCCGCATTCGTTTAGACATAGATATGCTAAAAACTTTCTTGAAAAATATAACGATATTGCATTGCTTGCCGACCTTATGGGTCACGAAAGCATTGAAACAACACGAATATACCTTCGCCGTACTGCAAGCGAACAACAGGCTCTTGTTGATAAAATTGTAACTTGGTAAAATCAGAACCGCCCTCACACGAGAGCGGTTCTTTATTTATGCTACTTGGTTCGCAATATCATCAAGTATAGCAAATATTTTTTCGATTTCGTCTACAATTCGTTTTTGTTCAACGAGAGGTGGTATAGGAATAACTAGGTTTTTCAAGTCGGTCTTATTGAATTTTGTAACGGCAGCGCCGCTTGAAATCGACATTAGTGCACTATAACCTAAAGGGGATGAGAAGAAATAATACAAGTAATCTCGGTACTCTTCACTATTTAATCTAATCATAATTGAATTTGGGGCAAGTGTCATTTTATGATCAAGTTTAGGCACAATAAAAACTTTGCCAATGGAGCCTATGTTGTTTAATATCAGTTCTCCTCCGAACAAATTTGAATTTTCTAAAAATTCATAACCGTGTTTATCAGTATATGTTAAATTTTTTGTAAATCCGTTAGAAAAATCCGCGGTTTTTACCATAATAGCATAATCTGGTGTTTTTAGTGATTTAACATTTTCTCTCAACGCAGCAAAACTTCCACTAGCCACTTGGTCAGTCACTTTTTTTGAATATTCACCAACAGTTATAAACTCCCATTCATCTGGCAATTCGTAATCATAACCTATTTCCAATAATTCTGTTTTACTATTAATAGTTCTATAATAAGAGTTATCATCACCTTTGAAGATGACAGATTCCTTCTTATCACGCTTGATTTTGCCTTGTTTTATCAGTTCTTCTTTTTCGGCTCGTATACGTTCAAGAAGAACCGAAGCCGGCTCATCATTCGAGTCTTGCGGTACAAGTTTGCCACGAATTGCAAGGTCTAGAATTTTGGATTTAATGTTATCAATTTGTGATGAAAGATTTTGTTTGTGACTTTCTATCTGTTCAATTAGCGATAAAACAGAATCAATACTATCTACAATTCTTTTTTGTTCTTCAACAGGTGGTACAGGAACTATTATATTGTGTAAAGCATTTGATGATAATCCTTGTAAGCCAATACCGTTTCCATTTATTCTTCCGTTAGCTTTGTAGAGATACATAATATAATAATAAAATTTTGTATATATCCTATCATACGGTCTTAGTCTGTGAAGATGATTTTGAATCCTTATTTCATTTTCAAATTGCCAAATTGCAGCCCTCCCAATGTCGCCGCCTTCACACACTAATAAATCGCCTTTTTTAACGGTACATTTTTCTATTTCTGAATCAGTAAAAGGCATAATCTTTAAATTACCCAGCTCAAAACTATTCCAATATACATTAGATGTTGTGATGTATGTCAGGCTGGCACCATCAGTTTTAGAAGCGTTTAATGCTTTGCCTGTATTGTGACTAAACAGCATTCCCAAATTGCACCATACCCACTTACTTGGAATTTCAAAAGGTAGCTCGTTTTCATATTCATTTATCGTCCCGTCTTGAAACTGCTCATAATGTAAATTATCATCA
>NZ_JAJCNB010000062.1:0-5069 GCF_020560825.1 Dorea sp. 210702-DFI.3.17 | reverse complement strand
AAATATAGAGTTTTCAAGGTACAAGTCCCATTTTGGGTATGGGAAGTCTTTATTACTTATTATAAGAATCAGCCGTGGGCATTTTCAGATACATTACTGATGGGATTCTTCTGTGAGCTTGACGGATCGGATCAGGTGAAATTAGATGAAAATGAACTGGCACTTGCCGAATGGTTCGAACGGAATCAGATTCCGGTAGAGCCGGACGACATCAGTTTGACTAACGAGATGATGATGGCGTTTCGTGACGGATATACAATATAAAGAAAATGGGAAGCTGACATTAATGTTGGCTTCCCATTTCACTCAATGTCTGGAAAAACTCCAGATCTTCCTGTTTTAATTTTAAATTCGTACAGTAATTCTTCCCTTCAGGAGTTGTGACATTGATTTCCACAAGGGTTCCTTCTTCCAGTGCATTTCCAACGACGGCTTTTAAGAAAAGTGGAAACTTCGGATGATTGTTGCGGAAACGATCCATGCTGCTTTTTAACTTCTGGAGCATTGCAATCTGATTAAAATTCATAAATATTTTAAAATCTCCTTTGTTTTTATGATGTTTCATTATACAATAGAAAAAATGTGGTTTCAATACCAAACTATGAGGAGGACTTAAGATGAGTGAGAGGAAGATCATTCAGGTTGAGGACAAGGTGCCATTTAAGCTGCTCTTGCCGCTCAGCATTCAGCACATGTTTGCCATGTTCGGCGCATCTGTGCTTGTACCGTTCATTTTCGGGATCAATCCGGCAATTGTGTTATTTATGAACGGTGTGGGAACTTTGATTTTTATGACAGTGACCAAGGGGAAGGCGCCGGCATACTTAGGTTCCAGCTTTGCATTTCTTGCACCGGCAGGAATCGTTATTAGTAAAATGGGTTATTCCTATGCCCTGGGAGGATTCGTGGCAGTCGGTTTCTGCGGTTGTATTCTTTCTTTTATTATTTATAAATGTGGAACAGAATGGATTGACGTGGTTCTGCCGCCTGCAGCTATGGGACCAGTCGTTGCTTTGATCGGACTGGAGTTATCCGGCTCTGCAGCAAGCAATGCGGGACTTCTTTGCGACAAGCTGGATATGAAAAATGTAATTGTATTTTTAGTGACACTTGGTGTTGCGATATTTGGAAATATTTTATTCCGTGGCTTTTTATCTGTAATCCCAATCCTGATTGCAGTTATTGCAGGATATGTGGCAGCGTTCTGTCTTGGAATCTTAGATTTCTCACAGGTAGCAGCAGCTTCCTGGTTCGCCCTGCCAAACTTCCAACCTGCAAAGTTTGATATGGGAGCAATTCTTATGATCCTTCCGGTATTACTCGTTATTACCTCAGAGCATATCGGACATCAGGTTGTGACCGGCAAGATTATCGGACGGGATCTGTTAAAGGATCCGGGGCTTCACAGATCTCTGTTTGGAGATAACTTTTCAACGATGCTTTCCGGTCTGATCGGTTCCGTCCCGACAACGACTTACGGTGAGAATATCGGAGTTATGGCAGTGACAAAGGTATATAGCGTGCGCGTTATTGCAGGGGCAGCAGTGCTTTCCATTATCTGTTCCTTTGTCGGGAAGTTGTCTATGCTGATCCAGACGATTCCAGGACCGGTCATCGGAGGAATCTCCTTCCTTTTGTATGGAATGATAGGAGCTTCCGGAATTAGGATTCTTGTAGACGCGCAGGTAGACTATGGTAAATCCAGAAACCTGACACTGACAAGTGTTGTGTTTGTAACAGGACTTTCCGGTATTGCAGTAAACTTTGGGGATGTACAGCTTACGGGAATGGTACTGGCGTGTGTAGTTGCCATGATCCTGAGTCTGATCTTTTATATACTGGATAAGTTAAAACTTACGAACGATCGTGATTAAAGACTTAAGGGGAATCGCAGCGCAGTCGCTGGAAAAGATTGATGTAAATATAAAAAAGCCTTGATTTTTAGGGCTTGTGGTGCTATACTTTGAAATAGTAACATAGGAATCGGCAGAAGAGTGGACGTAAGTTCACTCTTCTTTGTTGCATGGGTGTGTAAAAAGACAAGAAGTCTTTGACACAGTAAGGAGGAAATTAGAACATTGTCAAAAAGAGAAATTTATGAGCAGAAGACGGAAGAAATCCTGAATCCAATCATGGAGGAACTGGAATTTGAACTGGTAGATGTCGAGTATGTAAAAGAAGGCAGTATGTGGTATCTGCGGGCTTACATTGACAAACCGGGCGGAATTACAGTGAATGACTGCGAAGCTGTAAGCCGCAGATTATCAGATATTTTAGATGAAAAAGATTTTATTGAAGATTCTTATGTTCTGGAGGTCAGCTCTCCTGGACTTGGAAGACCTCTGAAGAAGGAGAAAGATTATAAACGTAATCTTGGTAAAGAAGTTGAGATACGTACCTACCGTATGGTTGACAAGAAGAAAGAATTCACAGGACTTCTTGACAGCTATGACTATGAGGCAGGAACAGTTACGATAGAACTGGAAGATGGAACTAGGAAGACATTTGAAAAAGGCGATATTGCGCTTATTCGCCTGGCGTTCGATTTTTAGATTAGGAGGAGAATTACTATGAACACAGAATTATTAGAAGCGTTAAATATGTTGGAAAAAGAAAAAGAAATTAGCAAAGAGACTCTGTTAGATGCAATTGAGAATTCCCTGTTAAATGCATGTAAGAATCATTTTGGTAAAGCAGATAACATCAAAGTTATTATGGATCATGATACTTGTGATTACCAGCTTTTTGCAGAGAAGACAGTTGTTGAGACTGTAGAAGATCCGCTTGAGCAGATCAGTCTTGACGAGGCAAGCCAGTTAGATGGACATTATGACCTCGGTGATATCGTTCGTGTTCCAATCGAATCCAAATCATTTGGACGTATTGCAACACAGAATGCAAAGAACCTGATCCTTCAGAAAATCCGCGAGGAAGAGCGGAAAGTTGTATATGATCAGTATTTTGAGAAAGAGAAGGATATCGTGACAGGTATCGTTCAGCGTTATGTAGGTAAGAATGTAAGTATCAACCTTGGAAAAGCAGATGCTATGCTGACAGAGAATGAGCAGGTTAAAGGTGAAGTATTCAAGCCAACAGAGCGCATCAAGCTCTATCTTGTAGAAGTAAAGAATACAACAAAAGGACCGAAGATTCTTGTATCACGTACACATCCGGAACTTGTAAAGAGACTGTTCGAGTCTGAGGTTACAGAGGTAAGAGACGGAATCGTAGAGATTAAGAGTATTGCAAGAGAGGCCGGAAGCAGAACAAAGATTGCGGTATGGTCTAATGATCCGGATGTAGATCCGGTCGGAGCATGCGTTGGTATGAACGGAGCCAGAGTCAATGCGATCGTGAATGAACTTCGCGGCGAGAAGATTGATATCATCAACTGGAGCGATAATCCGGCAATCCTGATCGAGAATGCGTTAAGCCCTGCAAAAGTTATTTCTGTTATGGCTGATCCGGATGAGAAGAAAGCAAGCGTTATTGTACCGGATTATCAGCTTTCCCTTGCAATCGGTAAAGAGGGACAGAATGCAAGACTGGCAGCAAGACTGACTGGATATAAGATCGATATCAAGAGCGAGACACAGGCAATTGAGTCCGGTGAGCTTCCAGAGAACTATATGGAACTGGGCGAAGGTGTGTACGAAGAAGATGTTTATGATGAGAATGAAGAATATCCAGAGGACGCAGATGTAGAAGTAGATACAGAAGCGGAAAATGAAACAGAAGCTAATGTTCAGCCGGAAGAAGACGGTGAGGAGGCGTAAGAATCTCATTGGGAGCAAATAAAAAGATTCCTATGCGTCAGTGTGTGGGATGTCAGGAAATGAAGAATAAAAAAGAAATGATCCGTGTGATCCGTACCAGTGAAGGAGAATTTCTGTTAGATGCGACCGGACGCAAAAATGGACGGGGTGCATACATTTGTCCAAATCAGGAATGTCTGAAAAAGGCAGTGAAAAGTAAGGGCCTTGAGAGATCTTTTAAGCAGGCAATTCCGCAGGAAGTGTATGAGTCTTTGGAAAAGGAGATGACAGAGCTTGAAACCAGATAAGATCTTATCACTCGTCGGGCTTGCAACGCGGGCAGGTAAGACAGCCAGCGGAGAGTTCTGTACAGAAAAGGAAGTAAAGACAGGAAGAGCAGCGCTTGTTATTGTGGCAGGAGATGCTTCCGAAAATACAAAGAAAAAGTTCCGGGATATGTGTGAATTTTATGAAGTGCCAATCTATTTTTATAAAGATAAAGATACCTTGGGGCATGCAATGGGAAAGAAATTCCGGGCATCTCTTGCAATACTGGACGAAGGTTTTGCGAAGGAAATTATGAAGCAGATGAAGACAGAAGATAATACGGTTGCATAGAGGAGGTAGTGTATATGTCAAAAATCAAAATATATGAGTTAGCGAAAGAACTTGATAAGCCGAGCAAAGAGCTTATTGAGTTCCTGAATAAAAAGGATGTGGAAGCCAAGACACATATGAGTACCATCGACGAGGCAGAAGCAGATATGGTAAGAAAAGCATTTGCACCAAAGGCAGATGCCGAAAAAGCAGAAGAGGAAAAATCTGACGCACCAAAGAAGAAAAAAATCGTCCAGGTATTCCGCCCGCAGAACACCCAGAGTGGTGGAAGACAGGGTGGAAAGCGTCAGGGTCAGGGACGTGACGACAGACGCGATAACCGTTCTCAGACTGGACGTGATGATAAGAGAGATAACCGTTCAAACGGTGGAAATAAAAATGGAAAATCCCAGAATGGACGCAAAGAAGTAAGAGATGAAAGACCATCCCAGCCAATTCGTCCACGTCCGGACAGAATCCGTCAACAGGTTCAGCAGATGCATGAGGCAGAAGCAGCTGCAGCCGCGCAGAAGAAGAGACTGGAACAGGAGAAAAAAGAGCAGGAAAGAAAAGAAAACCGTTCTCAGGGAAATCGTGATAACCGCGACGAAAGACGAGATAATCGTGGACGTGATGACAGAAGAGATGACAGACGCGATAACCGTAATCAGGGCGGACGTGATGACAGACGTGATAATCGTGGACGTGATGACAGAC
>NZ_JAJCNB010000061.1:0-5164 GCF_020560825.1 Dorea sp. 210702-DFI.3.17 | reverse complement strand
AAAGTAAAAAACTACTTTTCACACTACTAAAATCCTTAACTTAATGACATTGTTTCTAAAAAAACCCCGTCCCCAATTTTTTCAACTACCGCGTATTTTCGCCTTTTTTCTCCTTTCACACCTGTCCCCAATTGATTTGTGCAGTTTTACTGCTTGACAAAATATATCTTGATATATGCAGGCAACTGGTCTATAATTTGCTTAGGTGGGCAGTAAGAATGAACAATGAGTTCATAGATTAAAGGAGGAACAGAAAAAATGAAATTTTTCATCGACACAGCTAAGGTAGAGGACATCAAAAAGGCAAACGACATGGGAGTTATCTGCGGAGTAACAACAAATCCATCCCTGATCGCAAAAGAGGGAAGAGTATTTGAAGAAGTTATTGCAGAGATTGCATCTATCGTTGATGGACCAATCAGCGGTGAGGTTAAAGCTACAACTGTTGATGCTGAGGGAATGATCGAGGAAGGAAGAGCAATCGCAAAGATTCATCCGAACATGGTAGTTAAGATTCCGATGACAGTAGAGGGACTTAAGGCAGTTAAAGTTCTTACAGCTGAGGGAATCAAGACAAATGTTACACTTGTATTCTCTGCTAATCAGGCACTTCTTGCTGCAAGAGCAGGTGCTACATATGTATCACCATTCTTAGGACGTCTGGATGATATCTCTACAAGAGGAACAGATCTTATTGCAGAGATTGCAGAGATGTTCGCAGTTGCAGGTATTGAGACAGAAATCATCGCAGCAAGTGTACGTAACCCAATGCACGTTACAGAGTGTGCGCTTGCCGGAGCAGATATTGCTACAGTACCTTACAAGGTAATCGAGCAGATGACACATCATCCATTAACAGATCAGGGAATCGCAAAATTCCAGGCTGATTACAAAGCTGTATTTGGCGAGTAAGATCAGTGGAGATTATATAGAACTATGAATATGAGGGGCATGTCTTTGGTGAGACATGCCTTTTTGCAATTCAAAGTGGGGAGTTATCAGTTATGTCAAAAAATAAATATACCGCTAAACGAGAATTTTACAAGTCAATACAGGACCTGGCGGAGCATCCGGTCGTGCTGGAAATGAAAAAATATCCGCAGCATGGGAAAACAAACTGCTATAAACATTGTCTCAGGGTGGCTTATTGCAATTACTGTCTCTGTAAAATGTTTCATCTGGATGCGAGATCTGCGGCGCGGGCAGGTATGATCCATGATTTGTTCCTTTATGACTGGCACACGCATGCTGCCCAGACGGGGGAACGGTTTCATGGGCTGAAGCATCCGGAGAAAGCATACCGAAATGCGAAGAAATATTTCCCATTAAATCAGATTGAAGTAGATATTATCCGGACACACATGTGGCCGGTGACATTTCGGACATTTCCGAGAACGAGAGAAGGCTGGGTTACGACCCTTACTGACAAGTATTGCAGTCTTCTGGAGACAGGACGTCGAAAGTAGGGGCGTGATGCCGTAAAGTTTCCGGGACAGGTCTCACCGATTGATAAATTATGCATATTTTCTGTGTTATCATTAACACCGCCATAGAGGCAAATATGTTTAATGAGGTGAGAGTATATGGAACGGCAGCTTCCGAAAAATGTAAGACAGATTGGAAATGTCTGTGATGAGCCAAAGATTTATGTGGAGGATTATGTAGACACATTTCTTGGGCAATTGCAGGAAAAAGCAATGGAGAAACCTGTAGCAGCGGCACTGGTCGGGGAGATCACAAAATGTGAGGACAAGGTGGTTGTGTATATATCAGGAGCGATCCAGGCAGAAGATGTAGAAGTTGAAGGAACAAATTTAAAGATTTCCGAAGAAATTTGGGAAAAAATAGAGAAGGAACAAAAAGAGTATTTCAAAGATCAGAAATTAATTGGCTGGTGCCTTTTGGAGACAGGACATCCAATGAGCATGAATCGTGGAGCGCAGGAGCTGCACCGGAAAATGTATGATCAGGAAAATACGATTTTTATATGGAAAGATGCTTCATCAAGTGACGAGATGTATTTTGCTTATAAATATAATGAGCTGATGCAGATCGGCGGTCATTACATTTATTATGAAAAAAATCCACAAATGCAGAATTACATGATTAACACACGCAGGCAGAATGGCGTGACACCCAGTGAAATGGTTGAGGATCGAGCTACAAAGGATTTTCGTAGTGCGGTGAGGCAGAGAATGGAGATTAAGGAGCAGAGTCAGAGTTCAAAATTATTATATGCGACCAGTGCGCTTCTTGTGGTGGTGGTACTGGCAATAGGTGTCTCAATGATGAATAATTTTGAACGCATGGAATCTGTACAGCAGTCACTTGAGCAGCTCGCAAGTGCGAAAGGAACAGAGGCAAAGGTGGATGATAATGCTCAGGTGAACGACCAGCGTGTGAATGGAGAAAATGAAAATCAAATTAATGCGCAGTCTGAAGGGCAAAATCAAGAGGAAACAAAGGGAAATCAGAATAGTGAGACGGTTGCAGCCAGCGGTTCCGTAAAAGCTTCCAGTGATACAAAAAAATCAAACGACGCAAAATCAGAAGGAACGGTTCCGGAAGTGTCGACCGTACAGGAACAACTCAGTCAGTCGGACTATTATACTGTGAAAAAAGGAGATACATTGGCAAGCATCAGTAAGAAGACATATGGGGATACCGGCCATGTAGAGGCAATTTGTAAAATGAACGGGCTGTCAGACGGGAACCTGATTTTCATCGGGCAAAAGCTATTGTTACCATAGCTCGGAGTGTGGTACAATAGGGAGAAATAATAAATATGAAGGGAATCTGAATATTGAATCGAAAGAATAAAGATCTGCGGGTGGTGCGGGACTCGGAAGATGTGGACAAACTGGTCAGGCGGATCATGGACAATACAGAAGATGAAGAAACACAGATGGCGCAACTGGAGGAACAGGTGAAGGCGCATAAAAAGAAGATCAGAATAAGAATTCTGATAGTATTCATTTTGATTGTGGCAGCGTCCGTAGGAATCTATTTATTTATACATTTACAGACGTATACGAATGTGCGGGTGGCGAACACTTATCCGGAGGCAGGAAGTACGGACAGCAATTACAAGGAATTTTCGGAAGGTGTAATTCGTTACAGTAGAGATGGAATGGCATATTTGAGTCGGCAGGGGGAAGAGAAATGGAACCAGGCTTATCAGATCAAGACTCCGACTGTTGTAGCAGGAGATGATTGTGCAATAATTTTTGACAAAGGCGGTAATGACGTTGTCATTTTTCAAAATGACGGTGTAAAGGGCGAGATCCATACAACGCTTCCGATAGAAAAAGCGACAGTATCCAGTCAGGGAATTGTGTGTGCGGTGTTGAAAGACAGTTCATCACCCAAAATCGTCTGTTATGATACTGCAGGAAATATCCTGGTGGAGCATAAGACATCGCTGACCGGAACAGGATACCCGATGGATGTTGCTATTTCACCAGATGCAGAAGTGATGCAGGTCGCATATTTGTATACGCAGGACGGCAGTGTGACATCAAGGGTAGTTTACTATAATTTTGGCAGTGCAGGGGAACAGGAGACGGATCATCAGGTTACACAGGAAGAATATAAAGGAACACTGATGGCAGAAGGATTTTTTATGAACCAGAAGATTTCAGCAGTAGTCGGAGATAATATGCTGACAATATATCAAGGCGAAAGTGTTCCGAAAGAGACCAGTCAGATTAAGATAGACAAAGAGATAAAAAGCGTATTTCACGATAACAAATATATTGGTCTGGTCTTGAAAAATGAAGGAAAAGGCGGTTATGAACTCCGGCTTTACAATACGTCGGGAAAGCAGACATTGTCAAAAGATTTTACCGGGGATTATGGAAATGTAAAATTAAGCGGCGGCCAGGTGATTATGTATGATGGAAATAACTGCAGTATTTTCCTGAAAAGCGGAATACAGAAATTTGAAGGAGAGATAGAAACGAATATTCGTGAAATTTTTCCAACTATGGGAGTTAATAAATACATTGTGATAAATGCAAACGGCATGGAGAATGTCCGTCTTGTAAAATAAGGAGAAGGTATGGAGTGGAATTGGTTAACGATAGCAGTAGCAGGAGTATTTCTACTGGGATTTTTGATTGGAATCTACCGGGGAGCGATTCGTATCGCTGTGTCACTTGCGACTACGATTTTAACAATTGTCATTGTAGTTGCAGCATTACCTTATGTTTCATCGGCAATAGAAAAGCATACGCCGATTGATGAAATGATTAAAAGCCAGGTAACGAACACGATGGCGAAAGCGGCAGCTTCCCAGTTGACTGGAGGCAGTGATGACAATGGGTCAGCGGGAATTTCAGCAGAAAGTGTACGAAAAGCATTGAAGGCAGCAGGGATTAGTGAAGAAGAATTGCAATCTTACGGTGTGTCGGTAGATGATATTGTAAATGGAAAGATTACAGGAGAGCAATTGGCGCAGTATGGAATTTCCAGCAGTATTTTAGACGGTGTAAATAATGACGAAGTCAGCGAAGAAGTCAAAAATGCAATTGAGGGGGCAGATATTCCAAGAGATCTTCAGGTAGCAGCTATAGAAAAAGCAGATCTTCCAGCAGTATTTAAGACACAGTTGTCTACCAATAATAACAGTGAAATTTATTCACAACTGGGAGTACAGACATTTGCACAGTATGTAGGAGAATTCCTGTCAAAACTAATTATTCATATTATTGCATTCCTGGGAACATTTTTGATTGTGACTATTATACTGCGTGCAATTGTATTTGCACTTGATATTGTGGCAGAATTACCTGTGCTGGGATTCATTAACCGGCTTGCAGGTGGAGTTGTTGGACTTGGCTGTGCACTTATCATTGTATGGGTGGCATTTATTATTATCACAATGCTCTATATGACAAGCATTGGAAAAGAAGCTTATGAACTGATTCAGAACAATGATATAATAAAAATGATATATGATTATAATCCGATTATGCAATTAGCGGTGAAATTTTAAAGCTTTGACACGTAGTATTTTAGTGAAATGCTACGTGTCAAACTGCGTTTAATGGAAACTCTTCTCGCAAAATAAGATACTTTAATTGCAATTTGGGGTATTAATTTGGGGGAAATGTAATTCAAACTGCAAATATGAACAAGTAAAGCGAAATGTGATAACTAAAAT
>NZ_JAJCNB010000060.1:0-5923 GCF_020560825.1 Dorea sp. 210702-DFI.3.17 | reverse complement strand
GTAGAGCATTCGGCTGTTAACCGAAGGGTCGTAGGTTCGAACCCTACTCGGGGAGCTAAAACCTGTAAGTATAATACTTACAGGTTTTTTTGTATAATAAGAAATTTACTTTCTTATTATATAAAACCCTATGCCAAGTTGTTAAAAACTTAGCATAATATTAACGTCTTTAAAGCTTCAAAAAACAACCACATTTATGTTAGAATAATTAAAAGATGCTGGGGCGAGTTCCAAGGTCGTTAAGCGAGTCCCAAGTTCATTAAAATAGTGTTCGAAAAGGTACTTTATTAAAGGATACATATTAATTAATACATATTAAATATAGAAGAAAGGCGTTTATGGGATTACAATTATATCAAAAAAATTTACTGGAAAAACTAAAAGAGTCATTAGGAGCTGTGTTGCCGATCATAGGCATTGTGTTGGTGTTATGCTTTAGCATTGCGCCCATTCCAAACAGCGTCCTGATGACTTTTGTTGTTGGTGCGGTTCTTCTGATCATCGGAATGATGTTCTTTACACTTGGTGCGGAGATGGCGATGACTCCTATGGGAGAACGAATAGGAACGAAACTGACCAATACAAGAAAGATAAGTGTAGTGATAGTGCTGTGTTTTATCCTTGGCTTTATCATCACCATATCAGAACCGGATCTTCAAGTATTGGCTGAACAAGTTCCATCCATTCCCAATTACACGCTGATTATTGCAGTAGCAACAGGAGTTGGAATATTTCTTGTAGCCGCGGTACTTCGAATGTTATTTGGAATTCCACTGGCACATATGCTTTTAATTTTGTACCCAATCATATTCATTTTGGCAAGCATTGTTCCACAAGATTTCCTGACAGTGGCATTTGATTCAGGCGGAGTAACAACAGGACCTATGACAGTACCATTTATTATGGCGTTAGGAATCGGATTTTCAGCAGTTCGAAGTGATAAACATGCGGAAAATGACAGCTTTGGTCTGGTTGCATTGTGTTCAGTCGGACCAATTCTGGCAGTATTGCTGCTTGGCTTACTTTACCACCCAGAGGAAAGTGGATACGAACAGACAATGATTGTGAAGACTGATAATTCAGTAGAAATGTGGCAGCTTTTTCAAGAAGGACTTCCTTATTATATGAAAGAAATGCTGATCTCTTTGCTGCCAATTATTTTATTTTTCTTCATTTTTCAGATTGTATCATTACATCTTCACAAAAAGACATTGGTAAAAATTATTATAGGAATCATTTATACATACATAGGTCTTGTACTTTTCCTGACAGGGGTAAATGTGGGATTTATGCCGGCAGGTAATTATCTGGGGCAAGTGATTGCGGGGCTTTCCTATCCATGGATCATCGTGCCGATCGGTATGCTGATCGGTTACTTTATCGTAAAAGCGGAACCAGCAGTATATGTATTAACGGAACAGGTAGAAGAACTGACTTCCGGAGCCATTTCCGCAAAAGCAATGGGAATGAGTCTGTCCATCGGAGTCGCATTCTCTCTGGGACTGGCAATGGTACGGGTGCTTACCGGCATTTCGATTTTGTGGTTTCTGCTCCCAGGATACGCAGTAGCCCTAGGATTAACATTTTTCGTGCCCAAAATATTCACAGCAATCGCATTTGACTCAGGAGGCGTAGCATCCGGACCGATGACAGCAACATTTTTACTGCCATTTTCAATGGGAGCATGCGAGGCGCTAGGTGGAAATGTTGTGACAGATGCGTTTGGAGTGGTAGCTATGGTAGCAATGACGCCGCTTATAACAATTCAAATCCTTGGACTGATCTATCAGATTCAGGAACAGATGAAAGAAAAACAGGCAGCAAAAGATTACACAAGTATAAAAGTATGCATAGAAAATCTAGACAATGTAGACAATCAAGAAATCATTGAGTTGTAAACAGTCGAGTTGTAAACAGGGATAGAGATTTTTACAAGGCGCATATTAGTGAAGATGGAAAATGTTTAAGAAAATTAGAAAGTTCGGAGATAATTTATGAGTAGATTATATATGATGGTGACGATTACAGACAGGAACCGAAAGAAGAAATTTGAAGAATTTTATAAGAAAAATGAGCATATGGTTTTCTTTACAACATTGGGACGTGGAACCGCAAATAGTGAGATGTTGGACTATTTCGGATTGGAAGAATCAGAAAAGGTCGTAATTCTATCGGTGGTAACAGAAGAAACGTGGAAGAAACTAAGGCGGGAAATGATTGTAAAGATGCAGATCGACGTGCCGGGAACCGGAATTGCATTTATCGTGCCACTCAGCAGCATCGGCGGAGAAAAAACATTACATTTCCTGATACAGAGCGAGAAATTTGAACGGGAGGAGGAGTCCACTTTGAAAGAAACAGAATATGAATTATTAGTAGCAATTGCCAATCAGGGGTGCATCGACACCGTGATGGACGTGGCGAGAAGTGTAGGAGCCGGAGGCGGAACCGTGATCCATGCGAAAGGAACCGGCATGGAAACAGCAGAAAAATTTCTTGGCGTATCACTGGCGGCAGAAAAAGAAATCATATTGATCGTCACAAGAAAGAAACAGAAAAATGCAATCATGAAAGCCATGATGGAGCAGACAGGACTTGCCAGCAAAGAAAAAACAATTATATTTTCCCTGCCGGTCACAAGCACAGTAGGACTTAGAATGTATATAGATGAAATGGATATGGATGAGGAAGAAAAAGACAGATAATTCGTGCGTAATGATATTCAATTTCAGCTATAATGAGAACAAAAATCAATAAGCCGGCTCAAGTGAGTAATAATTATCAATAAGGAAAAAGAAGTGGAAATGAAAAAACAAATGCGTTACAATTTAGTGAATTCAAAGTGATGATATAGTATTGAACCAAAAAGTACATATCACATATACTAACATCATATAAGAACCTAGAAGTAGAAAGAAAGGCAGGAGACAAAAGATGTCAAACATTTTAAAAGGCTTAAAAAAAGTAGATGGAAAGAAGACAGGAATCTTTGCAGCAGGAGTATTATTCGGAACTGCAGGAATCAAAGTTCTGTCCAGCAAGGACGCTAAAAAATTATACACAAACTGTACAGCAGCAGTTTTAAGAGCAAAAGAGTGTGTGCTTAAGACAGCAGCTACAATTCAGGAAAATGCAGAGGACGTATATGCAGAAGCACAGCAGATCAACGAAGACAGAGCAGCAAAAGAAGAGCAGGAGTACGCAGAGGCAGTAGCAGCAGAAGAGGCCGAAGAAGCAGAGGAAGCAGCAGAAGCTGATGAGACAGATTTTGCGGAAGAGACAGCCGAGTAAAAACGCAGATAAGACAGCAAAGTCAGACAGGTAAGTAAGACAGCAAAGTAAGACAGGTAAGTAAGACAGCAAAGTAAGACAGCAAAGTCAGACAGCAGGGTAGTTCAAGGAGAACTAGCATAAAAATTATTGTGATAATTATAAAAATGTAAGGAAAAATCAGGACACCTGTGGTTAAGACTGCAGGTGTCTTGACAAGTTGTAAGAGAATCAACAGCAAGCGAACCACTGCAAGCGAATCACTGCGAGGTAAGCAGGGAAGGAAGAAAGCAGGGAAAGAAGGAAAATATACATGAAATTTGTAATCAAGCATGAGATTAAAGGCAGGATCCGTGCCCATGCTGTACAGTACAGAATGACATTTGAGCAGGCAGACCGGATGCAATATTATCTGGAATCCCAGGATATGATTACATCTGCAAAAGTACAGAACCGCACGGGAGACTTTACGATCTGTTATAAAGGCGACAGAGAGAAAGTAATCAAACTGCTTCAAACATTCCGTTATGAGGAAGTTGACATTCCGGAAAATTATGCACAGAATTCCGGACGCGAACTGAATCAGGAATATTGGGATAAGTTAGTTGAAACTGTAATCTATCATTATGGAAATAAATTATTTTTGCCATATTCGGTCAGAGCATGTATCACAGCAGTAAAATCTGTGAAATATCTTTGGATGGGTGTGCGTACACTTGCAAAAGGCAAGATTGAAGTTCCGGTACTGGATGCGACCGCAATCGGAGTATCTATGTTCCGCGGAGATATCGCAACTGCAGGATCCGTCATGTTCCTGCTTGGAATCGGCGAAATCCTGGAAGAGTGGACACACAAGAAATCCGTTGGTGACCTGGCAAGAAGCATGTCACTGAACATCAGCAAAGTATGGCTTGTCAGCGACGGTCAGGAAGTATTAGTACCATTTTCATCTGTAAAGAGCGGCGATATGGTACGCATCCACATGGGAAATGTAATTCCATTTGACGGAACAGTTGTGGAAGGCGAGGCAATGGTCAACCAGGCGTCTTTGACTGGAGAGTCCGTGGCAGTACGCAAGATAGAAAATGGAGAAGTGTATGCCGGAACGGTTGTAGAAGAAGGCGAGCTTACTATACGTGTAAGAGAGGCAAATGGATCAAGTAAATTTGAGAAGATCGTGACGATGATCGAAGAATCCGAGAAACTCAAATCCGGACTGGAAAGCAAGGCAGAACATTTGGCGGATAAACTCGTTCCATACACATTGGCAGGAACAGGTCTTACCTATCTTCTTACAAGAAATGTAACAAAAGCACTGGCTGTATTGATGGTAGATTTTTCATGCGCACTGAAACTGGCCATGCCGATTTCCGTATTGTCTGCAATCCGTGAGGCAAGCAGCTACAACGTCACAGTCAAAGGCGGAAAATATCTGGAAGCAATGGCAGAAGCAGATACCATCGTATTTGACAAGACAGGAACACTGACAAAAGCACAGCCGACAGTCGTAGATGTCGTACCATTCTGCGATAAGACACCAGACGAATTGCTGAGAATCGGCGCCTGCCTGGAAGAACATTTTCCACACTCCATGGCAAAAGCAGTTGTAAATGCAGCACAGGACAAAGGGCTTATCCATGAAGAGTTCCACTCAAAAGTAGAGTACATCGTGGCACACGGCATTTCCTCAAAAATCAATGACCAAAAAGTCGTCGTTGGAAGCTATCATTTCGTATTCGAAGATGAAGAGAGCCAAATTCCAGAAGGAATGGAAGAAAAATTCCAGGAACTGCCATCCGAATACTCACATTTGTACATGGCAATCGAAGGAAAACTGGCAGCAGTCATCTGCATCGAAGACCCGCTGAGAGAAGAAGCACCACAGATCATCAAAAATCTGAAGGCAGCAGGCATCAGCAAAGTAGTTATGATGACTGGGGACAGCGACCGTACCGCAAAAGCAATCGCCAAACGAGTAGGCGTGGACGTATATTACTCGGAAGTATTGCCGGAAGACAAGGCAAACTTCGTAGAGCAGGAAAAAGCCGCCGGACGAAAAGTCATCATGATCGGAGACGGAATCAACGATTCACCGGCACTATCCGCAGCAGACATCGGAATCGCAATCAGCGACGGCGCAGAGATCGCCCGCGAGATCGCAGACGTGACCATGAGCGGCGACGACTTGAGCGAAATCGTAACACTGAAGCAGATCAGTAATAAATTAATGAAACGAATTCACAAAAATTACCGCAACATCGTAGGATTCAACACCGCCCTCATCATACTTGGCGTCACCGGAATCCTACAGCCAACCGTATCAGCACTACTTCATAACACATCAACCCTGTACATCAGCCTGAAAAGCATGGAGAACCTGCTGGAAGAAGAAACCGAAGTGGAAGAATATATATAGGTAAAAAAGCGTCAGTTCAGAAAGAATTGACGCTTTCTTCTTATGTAAAAAGTGCGTAAAAAAACAAATTGTACAAAAACATTCCACAATTCCAAAAAGGGACAGGTTAGAAAATCCGGAAACCCCCATAAAAAAGGAAAGTAAAAATACACACAATTCAAAAGGGACAGGTAGAAGTCTGTTTGGGGACGGGGTTTTTTCAAAAACAATGTCATTAAGTTAAGGATTTTAGTAGTG
>NZ_JAJCNB010000006.1:0-93627 GCF_020560825.1 Dorea sp. 210702-DFI.3.17 | reverse complement strand
CGAAACACTCCGTAGATGAAAATACTACTTCAGCACCAGCAGTTTTTACGCACTCAGCGATAGCTGGTCCCGGAATTCCATCACGGTCTCCGATAATTATTGCTTTTTTTCCCTCTAAAATAGCCATAATTATGCTTTCTCCTTTCTTTTGGTAAAAAACATGTTTATTTAAATATATATGACAAAGAACTCACCTAATTATTAGATGTATTTCTTGATCATCGCTTCGATTGTCTCCGGTGTACAATCATCTTTTACAAGCTCATCTACTTTTTCTCCATCTTTGTAGATTGCCATAACCGGAAGGCCAAGAATCTTCTGGCCGATTGCCAGACGACGAGCCTTTGTTGTATTCAGAGATGTAAACTTAAGTTTATCTCCGTATGTGTCAGCGAACTCATGTACCTTTGGCATAAGTGCTGCACAAGGAACACATCCGTCACCGAAAAAGTCAACGAATACATATCCTTCAGCTTCCAGAACCTCTGTCTGGAACGTATTCTTATCTACTTCTATCATTGGTCTGATCCTCCTTTTAAGTCTTATTTATGAAATAGAATATATACTCTACGCCATGCTTCTCTCTACCATAACTGCAGCGATCGCTCCGTCAGCTGCAGCAGTAACAACCTGTCTCAGGCTTTTCACGCGTACATCACCAGCAGCGTATACGCCTGGGATATTTGTATGCATGTCCGCATCAGTTGGAATATATCCTCTTTCATCCATCTCAACACTTCCCTTGAAGATGTCAGAATTAGGAATAGTACCGATGAATCCGAATACTCCGAACATTCCGTCGTCTTCGTCAGCTTCGATCTTAGTAACTTCTCCAGTTTTTACATTCTTAACTGTCATCCAGGAAAGGATTCCATCTCCTCCAACTTCCTCAACAACTGTATCCCACATAAAGTGAAGTTTGTCGTTTTTGAAAGCTTTCTCCTGAATGGATTTTGCTGCACGCAGCTCATCACGTCTGTGAATGATTGTAACTTTTCTAGCGAATTTTGTAAGGTACATAGCCTCTTCAACAGCAGAATCTCCACCACCTACTACATATACCTCGAAATCCTCGAAGAAGTTAGCGTCACAAGTAGCGCAGTAAGAAACTCCTCTTCCAAGGAACTCTGCCTCACCCTTGCAACCGATTGGTCTTGCATGAGCACCTGTAGCAATGATAATATTCTTTGCCTGATACTCACCCTTTTCACCTTTGAGGACTTTTACATCTCCCTCAAGTGAAACTTCTTTGATTGTGTCAGAAACACGCTCAGCCCCAAACTTTTTAGCCTGCTCTGTCATACGTGCGATCAGAGACGGACCTGACTCCGGCTGATCCACAATCTGTCCAGGATAGTTTTCAATCTCATCTGTGATTGAAATCTGTCCGCCATCCTGTCCTTTCTCAACGATAAGAACTGACAAGCGACTTCTTCCTGCGTACAGTCCTGCTGCTAATCCAGCAGGACCTGCACCCAGGACAATTACGTCATAAATTTTGCTCATAACGAAATTCTCCTTTTTTCATTTTTATTCTATAACGCTACATACAATATAGCACATAGTTTTCAAAAATGAAACGCATATTTTTTATAAAATGCACAATTTTACTCAAAAATTGTCTGTTTATCAACCTCTGTTGTAAGAGCTTCAAGAGCTTTCTTAACTAAGGATTTACGAAGTGCGTACTCCTCATCTTTATCCAGCTCCGGATTTCCAAGTGGATGTGGAATAGCGATTGTAGGAACGATTCTGTTAGCTCCAACTGTCATAGAAATTGGAGTTACAGTACACATATGAACTACTGGAAGTCCTGCAGCTTCAATAGCTTTTACCATCGTTGCACCGCAACGTGTACAGGTACCTCAAGTGGAGGTCATGATAACTGCATCAACACCATCAGCGATCAGCTTCTGAGCATACTCATCAGCGAATGCTTTAGCTGATAATACGGCTGTTCCGTTACCAACTGTTGTATAGAATTTATTGTGAAGTTTTCCAATAACACCCTCACGCTCGAACTCACGCATAACGTCTACTGGAAGTACACGGTCAGCATCCTCGTTAGCGTATACCGGATCGTATCCACCATGAGCTGTCTCGTATGTCTCCTCTGTCAGATCGTTAACACCTGTAATGTCATACTCACCATATCTTGTAGCATTAGATGACTCGATGTGATCTGGATTACCCTTCGGAACAATACCACCGGATGTACACAGAGCGATTGTAGCTTTGCTAAGATCTTTGATAGCCGGCTGTGGAGCAACCTTGTCGAATGTCGGCATTGGGAACTCTGTTACGAATGGCTTACCAGCAATCTTCTTAAGAAGCATCTCAACAGCACGTTTTGATCCACGTTTCTCCTCGAATAAGTTTACACGGATACCGTTTGGCATGTAGTTGTCTTCGCAAGAAGCACCAATCTTCTCACCTTTAGCAAGTTTCATAGCAAGTGGAGCTAATTTTCCAATTGCATCTCTCATACCAGCTGCACTGTTCTTTGTAGGAACAATGTATACTTTGTCTTTGAACATATCAGCACCTGGGTTCTCAACGTACATTCCTGTAACTACTGGGATTCCAAGCTCCTCTTTAATCATATCGCAAACTGTTCCACAAGCAACTCCGTAACGTCCGGCGTTGAATGCAGGTCCAGCGATGAACAGATCAGCATTCTGTCCTTTAACCATCTCAAGAATCTCAGCTTTAGCTTTTTCAAGATTCTCATTGAAGTAAGAGTCACCACATACGATTGTAGCAACGATCTCAGCTTCATCTCCAAATTTCTGAGCAAGAGCGAGTCCTGGTCCTACGACCTCTCCTACGCGAAGCTCTGCAGGGTAATCTGCTTTTTCTTCTCCACCGATATTAGCGAAGAACTGGTTGATATAATGTACAACTCTAATTTTACTCATTATGATTCGTCCTCCCTTTCTATCGTGCACTCAGTACGTTGAATCCTGTCTCGTTTGTTGCGCCAGTCATAACCTGAATCTCAACTTCAAGAGATCCGTCCTCCTGAAGAGTCTTGTCGCTGGCACCAGCGATAACGTTAACATAGTCTAAAGTTCCGATAACTTTATCAAGTTTTGGAAGGTGAATCAGCTCATTAGCATTTCCACCTGTTACTACAGCATCTGCAGCCGGATCAGAGTCAGCAAGTGACTGAGATTTTCCATCACGTCCAGCATACTCATCTGTAATGATAACAGTCTTAACGCCTTCAGCCTCAATTTTCTTTGTGTTCATGATAAGGTCTGTATCTGGGTTACCGAATCCCTCCTGAGATACGATTACAGCATCCAGGTCTAAGAAACGGCAAAGTTTTGCTGTCCAGTCAGAAGAACGCATCTTGTCTGCAAGGTAAACGTTCTCATTTGTAAGGATGTGGCAAACAAAGTTAATAGTTTTACCATGCTCCTCAAATAAATCGTGAATAACCGGGTTATTCTCGTGAACATATGTTGGGTTTTTATCACAAGCAGATACACAGTTACCGGATACGATAGCTCCGTCCATGATCTCTGTTGGTGTCATCAGAGTAGAAAGTGTCTTCTTAGCATCTACTCCGTATACATATGTGTCATGAAGAAGTCCCTGGCTCTGTAACATCTGTACATAAGCAACTCTCGGAAGATCTGGGAATTTTTCTTTTCCTTCCATAACCCCGTATGTCTCATAAACCTTTGTCTCATCTGGTGTAAGATCACGTGCTAATTCCCCAAGATATACAGCAACTCTGAATCCAGCGAAACGAACAGCTTTCTCATAATCATGCTGTTTGATGTTATCAACTGGCTCACATACCATAACAAGATTTAATGTTTTTGAGAATGGTGTATACTGTGCTCCAACACCTGTCATATCGATGATACCTTCCTGGAATCCAACGATCTTACCAGCTGTAACAACAGCCATTCCTTTTAATGCATAAGTTTTTCCTTCACCAACTGTATCTACTTTGTTGATTACTCCCGGGAAGACTCCTCCTCTTCCTTCAACCTTTACACGTGGCTCGATAACGTCTTTAACCGGTGTGATTCTCACTGACTCACCTGGTCTAGCAATATCAAATGATACGCTCTTAATGTGCTCATCCTCAAGAGCAACAGCCTCTACAGCTTCTTTGTTTACATAAAGAATTCCATCTTCGATCTTAGACTCTGCTGCGAACTGGATATCCTTAATGTAAATGTGTCCCATTTCCAATCTTCTCACTTATGGTTCCCTCCTTCAAGAATTTTGATATTATTGTGTAAGCTAAATGCTTTAACAACCTCTCGCTACTCGACCTACCACACATCTGCGGATGAAATAGCGCTTTGTAACAGGGTCCAGTCAATTAACTGGAAGTCTTTGAATGTCTCTGGCATGAATTCTCTGTACTTTTCTGACTTGAACTCAAACTTTGCACAGGATCTTATGGCTCCTTCTATAATTGACAATGACCTCTCATCCAGTTTTCCGGCTTTACGTGAGATCATAACCGACTTATATGGTGTTTCATTCGGCTTCACGCTTCCAGATAATGGATGTGATAAAAGCAAATGTCCTTCGTGTATCCTGTCTCTAACTTTCCCCAATACATCCTCATAAGAAATCTCACTATAATCCACTTCATGCTCTTCATCAAGCATCTGTGGAACTAATGGATTGTTCGTTATTATAATGTAATCTTTCTTCATTTTTTATCCGCCTTCCATTTTTGATTTCTTGCATAGATGAAATAAGTATTGTGTCATTCTTTCCAGCTATCCGGTAGGATTTAAAAAAAGACGATACAACACCAATATTGTGTGTGCATCGCCTTTCTGTCTTTTGTCTTGACCGTTCTTCTTAGATAGCCTTTCTTTTCAACACAAGATTCAGAACGCAGTCCCTTTCTCAGTCCTTTTGCCTGAAAGTTTCACCCCTGATATGTCCACCAGCATACCTTGGCTTGCCTCTTCGGCGGTCTTCTTTAGTAAAGACTCTCTCTTAAGAAAGATCATCCCGCTATTCACTTTTATTTTATAGAGACAATGAATATCTCCCATTGCCTGTATCTATAATAACGTATTGTTAATTTATTTGCAACCCTTTTGCCATAACTTTCTTTTTTTAGTCATTATGCACATTTCGCAATGTCCCTTTTTGGTCACAATTGCCATTACATTTGTTTTGTCTATAAATAATATATCCCGTTTTTCACAATATTCTATTAGTTCACAAACAATTTAACTTTTTATTATAAGATGTTCTACTTTTATTTATTAGTGCTTCTTAATTTAACGCTTTATCACAGTAAACTCCAGTTTATTTGCAACTGGAGTTTACTGATTCTACTATCAATTATTCAATTATTTATCGACGCCATCTATGAATTATTTTTCTTTTTAAAGTTTTTAAAGTAATCTTCATGCACCTGGCTGATTACTTTACTCAGCGCAAATAATGCAAGAATATTTGGTACTACCATCAAAGAATTGAAACAATCTGCCATATTCCATACAAGGTCAACCTCTGCAAGAGAACCAAGGAATACACAAACCGCTGCAGCTACAGAATAGATTTTCACTGCTTTCGGTCCAAACAAATATTTGATATTAGCCTGACCAAAGAAATACCATCCTATGATAGTAGAAAAAGCGAAGAAGAACATACAGATAGCTACGAAGATGTCTCCGCCTTTTCCATATAATGTAGAGAATGCATACTGGCTAAGTTCTGCTCCTGTCTTTCCGCTCGGGATAGATTTCGTTGTCAGGATAACAAGCGCTGTCAGATTCAGTACAACGAATGTATCAATAAATACACCTGTCATAGCCACAAATCCCTGCTCTACCGGATGATCCACTTTAGCTACTGCATGCGCATGTGGTGTGGATCCCATACCAGCTTCGTTAGAGAACAATCCTCTTGCTACACCTTTTGTAAGTGCAAGCTTCACAGTTGCACCGGCTGCTCCACCGACTACAGAGCTCGGAGAAAATGCGCCGATAAAGATAGATGCAAATGCATAAGGAATATTTTTATAGTTGTAAATAATTACGATTAATGAGCCGATAATATATAAAGCTGCCATAAATGGTACGATTGTTTCCGTAACTTTTGCAATTCGTTTCATACCACCCATGAATACAAAAATTGCAATCACCGCTACTACAAGACCCATGATCCACTGTGGAATACCAAATGCTGTATGGAATGATGCCGCAATAGAGTTAGACTGTACTGCATTACCCATAAATCCAAGTGCAAGTGTAATCAGTATTGCAAAAATTCCAGCAAGAACTTTTCCAAACGTCCCCTTGAATGCTGCTCTTATGTAGTAAACCGGTCCTCCTGTGACCTGTCCGTCCGCTCCGACCGTCTTATACTTCTGTGCCATAATTGCTTCTGCATAGATAGTTGCCATTCCAAGGAATGCCGCGATCCACATCCAGAAGATTGCTCCAGGTCCACCAATCGCAAGTGCTGTTGCCGCTCCGGCAATATTACCGGTTCCTACCTGTGCCGCAATCGCTGTTGCCAATGCCTGGAATGATGACATTCCATCCGCTCCGGCTTCTCCTTTCTTACTGAACAGACCGCCAAAAGTTCTTCTCATTCCTTCGCCAAATCCTCTTACCTGGATAAACCCGAGTCTGAACGAGAACCAAAGGCCCGCACCTAACAGTGCAATAATCAGTACGTAGTTTGACATGTAATTCTGAATCGTCAATACAATGTTATTTAATGTCTCCATAAAACGACCCCCTTTTTTTCCTTTTCGAAAGACATTTGTAATAATGTATTCGTGCTTCTCGAGTTTTAGTATAACCGAAATTAATCTTTTTTTCAACATAATTTTCTGTAAACAATGATTATTTTTTATTTATTCTAATCTTTTCTTATATATATTCTTTAATCATAATACATTAGTCGTTATTTTCCGAATATTTATGCATTGTTTTTTTAAATTAATCAACCACTTTTTAACGCCAAAGAAGCCCGGCAGTTTTAATTCTGCCGGACTTCTTTTCTTAACACTATCTTAACTTATGTTTTTTCTATTAATTAGTCTATTTTGCTTTGTTAAAGTTTTTGAAGTAATCTTTATGTACCTGGCTGATTACCTTGCTCAATGCAAACAATGCAAGGATATTCGGGATTACCATTAAGGAGTTGAAGCAATCTGCCATATTCCAAACAAGATCAACTTCTGCGAGAGATCCAAGGAATACACAAACAGCTGCTAATACTGAATAAATCTTTACTGCCTTAGGTCCAAATAAGTATTTTACATTGGCCTGACCGAAGAAATACCAACCAATGATTGTTGAAAATGCGAAGAAGAACATGCAAATTGCAATAAAGATATTTCCGCCTTTTCCATATAATGTAGAGAATGCATACTGGCTAAGTTCTGCTCCTGTCTTTCCAGTTGGAATAGACTTTGTTGTCAGGATAACTAATGCTGTCAGATTCAATACGATAAATGTATCAATAAATACACCTGCCATAGCCACAAATCCCTGTTCTACCGGATGATTAACCTTTGCTACTGCATGAGCATGCGGCGTAGATCCCATACCAGCTTCATTAGAGAACAATCCTCTTGCTACACCTTTTGTAAGAGCTAACTTAACAGTTGCACCGGCTGCTCCACCGACTACAGACTGTGGTGCAAATGCTCCAACAAAAATAGATGCAAATGCATAAGGAATATTCTTGTAATTGTAAATAATAACGATCAATGCACCTACGATATAAAGTGCTGCCATAAGCGGTACGATTGTTTCTGTAACTTTCGCGATACGCTCAATACCACCTGCAAATACAAAGAGTGCGATCACTGCTACAACAACTCCCATAATCCACTGTGGAATACCAAATGCTGTATGGAAAGCTGCTGCGATAGAGTTAGACTGAACTGCGTTACCCATAAATCCAAGTGCTAATGTGATCAAGATTGCAAAAAGTGCTGCAAGTACTTTTCCGAATGTTCCTTTGAACGCTGCTCTAATGTAGTATACCGGTCCTCCTGTGACCTGACCATCTGCACCAACTGTTTTGTACTTCTGTGCCATAAGCGCTTCTGCATAAATCGTTGCCATTCCAAGGAATGCTGCGATCCACATCCAGAAAATCGCTCCGGCTCCACCGATTGCAAGTGCGGTAGCTGCTCCGGCGATATTACCGGTTCCTACCTGAGCTGCAATAGCTGTTGCCAATGCCTGGAATGATGACATTCCGTCTTTTCCAGCTGCGCCTTTTTTACTAAACAGACCGCCAAAGGTTCTTCTCATACTTTCGCCAAATCCCCGAACCTGGATAAAACCAAGTCTGATTGAGAACCAAAGTCCTGCTCCAAGAAGTGCAATTACCAAAATGTAGTTTGACATGTAATTCTGAATTGTCAATACAATGTTATTTAATGTCTCCATATAGCTTCCCCCTTTTCACTTTAGATAGACATCATTAGTTACATTTTGAAGTTTTGCGAAGTTGTTTGTAACTTGCTAACTTCTTTTACATAGAATTATAGTTTATTAACACAAAATTTGCAACCAATTTTAATATAAACAGTGATTAATTTTGATAATTCGCAAAAATGGACTAAAAAAGAAGCGAGTTTCCTCGCTTCTTAATACATTTTTTTGTATATTTATACATTGATTTCTGCTGTCATGCCAAGCACATCTTTATTAGCTTCCAGAACTGGATCCACAACTTTTTTCAGGAAATTTTCCACCTGAAGCGGCGCACGTCCAACATATTTTGCCGGATCCATCGTCTTCTTTAACTCTTCCTCATTCAGACCAAATGCCGGATCTGCTGCAATCAGGTCAAGTAAGTTGTTATCCAGACCTTTTTCCTTCACATTACGTCCGGCCTCCATAGAAAGCTCACGGATTCTCTCATGGAGTTCCTGTCTGTCTCCACCTGCTTTTACTGCATCCATCATAATATTCTCAGTTGCCATGAACGGAAGTTCAGACATCAGCCGTTTCTCAATAACCTTCGGATATACAACCAGTCCATCTACAACATTCAGACAAAGATCCAGGATACCGTCAATTGCAAGGAATCCTTCCGGAACGCTGAGTCGCTTATTTGCAGAATCATCAAGTGTTCTCTCGAACCACTGTGTTGCAGATGTAATCGCAGGATTAAGTGCATCAATCATTACATATCTGGAAAGAGATGCAATACGCTCACTTCTCATCGGATTTCTCTTGTATGCCATAGCAGATGATCCTATCTGTGTCTTCTCAAACGGTTCCTCTACTTCTTTCAAATGCTGGAGCAGGCGAATGTCATTTGAGAATTTGTGTGCACTGGCTGCAATTCCCGCCAGTACATTCAGTACTCTTGTATCAACTTTTCTGGAATAAGTCTGTCCTGATACCGGATAACATGCTTCGAATCCAAGCTTCTTTGCGATCATCGGATCAATCTGATCGATTTTTTCCTGATCTCCATCAAAAAGCTCCAAAAAGCTTGCCTGAGTTCCGGTCGTTCCCTTAGATCCAAGAAGCTTTAATGTACTTTTTACATATTCCAGATCCTGAAGATCCATCAGGAATTCCTGCATCCAAAGTGTTGCACGCTTTCCAACCGTTGTCGGCTGTGCCGGCTGAAAATGTGTAAAGGCAAGTGTCGGCTGATTTTTATAATTATTCGCAAATTTTGCAAGTTCTGCAATAACATTTATCAGTTTTTTTCTTACAATCTCAAGTGCCTCAGACATTACAATAATATCTGTATTATCTCCTACATAGCATGAAGTTGCTCCCAGATGAATAATTCCTTTCGCTTTCGGACACTGCTGTCCATATGCATACACATGAGACATTACATCGTGGCGCACAACTTTCTCACGTTCTTTTGCCACCTCATAATTGATATCTCCTGCGTGAGCTTTCAGTTCATCGATCTGCTCCTGCGTAATGGACAGTCCCAGTTCTTTTTCTGTCTCTGCCAGAGCGATCCAGAGTCTTCTCCACGTCTTAAATTTTTTATCTGGTGAAAATACATACTGCATCTCCTTACTTGCGTAGCGCTCTGAAAGCGGACTTACATATCTATCGTAGCTCATTTTTCTTCCTCCCTGATATACCACATTTAAGTGATTTCTTCACATATTATTTCTACATTATCATTATACAGGATACCTTCTCCTGCTATCAACACATTTATAAAAAATCACATCTTACAATTAATCGAATGCATGAGAAATGTCCTCTGTCGGAACTTTCATCGGATAATTTCCTGTAAAGCATGCATCACAATACGCCAGCTCTCCGACCATATCTTTCAACTTACCGATTTCCATATACCCCAGTGAGTCAGCACCGATCATCTCGCGGATTTCCTCCGTCGTATGAGAATGTGCAATAAGCTGATCATTGGACGGTACATCTGTTCCAAAATAACAAGGATGTAAAAACGGCGGAGAGCTAATTCTTACATGAACTTCTGTTGCTCCTGCCTTTTTCAACATCTTTATAATATTCGCACAGGTTGTACCACGTACGATAGAATCATCGACCATGACAATTCTCTTTCCTTTTACTACTTCCTCGATAACATTTAGTTTAATCTTAACACTGCTCTCCCTCTGGCTCTGCTTTGGTTTGATAAATGTTCTTCCCACATAACTATTCTTATGAAAAGCCATACCATAAGGAATTCCTGACTCTTCTGAATATCCTTTTGCAGCTACCAGACCGGAATCCGGCACACCCACTACAAGATCTGCCTCCACCGGATAGGACTGTGCCAATGCTTTTCCTGCCGTAATTCTAGAATGATAAACATTAACTTTATCAATTGTACTGTCCGTTCTAGCGAAATAAATATACTCAAAAATACATCTCGCCTGTTTCTTAGGAGAGATTGCCATAGATTTATCTGATGTAATGCCATTCTTTGTAAAGCTTACAATCTCACCTGGTTCTACATCTCTTACAAATTCGCCGCCTACTGCTGCGATCGCACAGCTCTCTGATGCAAGAAAATATGTATTATCTCTTTTTCCGATACAAAGCGGACGTAGTCCGAACGGATCTCTCGCTCCAATCATTTTTCTTGGAGAAATCACAACCAGTGCGTAAGCACCTTCAATCTTTTGCATAGCATTACGGACAGCTTCCTCTGCTTTTGCCGTCTTCAGTCGTTCTCTTGCAATATGATACGCGATTACTTCTGAGTCAATGGTCGTCTGGAAAATTGCTCCTGTATATTCCAGTTCATGACGAAGCTCCACAGCATTTGTCAGATTACCATTATGGGCAATTGCCAGAGTACCTTTCACATAGTTCAGAACAAGTGGCATAGCATTTTCTACCTTCGTTGCCCCTGCAGTTGAATAACGGACATGTCCGACACCAAGATTACCTTTCAACCCTTCTAAGGCTTCCTCATCAAACACTTCGTTTACAAGGCCAAGCCCCTTCTTCGAATGAACTTTGCGCTCTCCGTATGTGTCTGTCACTGCAATTCCACAGCTTTCCTGTCCTCTGTGCTGCAAAGCAAATAAACCATAATATACAGATGGTGCTACATCTCCTCCATCCATATCATATGCTCCGAATACACCACATTCTTCACCCATACCTGTTGTTATCTTCTCATAGTTGCTCATGAATGTAACTCCTTCTTCCTATCAGTCATCAGATGTTTTTAAGTATAATACAAGGCAGATGGAAATGCAATTGCCCCACCTGCCCTTAAGTCTTACTCAGTCATTATTTTTATTTTGGTTTATTTATTAGTATTATTAATATTAAGACTCCATTTATTAGTTTTCGCTAAATTTCCCAAGGAATTCTTTCATTCTTTCGTTAGAAGAACCAAATACCTCCTCCGGCGTTCCTTCCACAGCAATATAACCGTTATCCATGAAAATTACATGATCTGAAACATTTTTCGCAAAATTCATTTCATGTGTAACGATCACCATTGTCATGTGCTCTGCAGCCAGATCTTTGATGACTTTCAGAATCTCGCCGGTAAGCTCCGGATCCAGTGCTGAAGTCGGTTCATCAAAAAACAGAATATCCGGATTCATAGCAAGTGCACGGGCGATTGATACTCTCTGCTGCTGCCCACCCGAAAGCTGATACGGATAAGCGTTTTCCTTATCAGCAAGTCCCATCTTCGCAAGCAGCTCTCTCGCCTCTTTGTACACTTCCTCTTTTTTTCTCTTTTGCACACGAAGCGGTGCATCTGTGATATTCTTCATAACCGAATAATGTGGGAACAAATTGAAATTCTGAAACACAAGTCCAAATGTTCCATCATAATTGATTTCTCCATCATCCGGTGTCTCAAGTCCTGTTGCGCAACGAAGAAGTGTAGATTTTCCGGAACCGGATGGTCCGATAATTCCAAGCACTTCTCCTTTATCTACTTTTAGAGAAATGTCTTTTAATACTTCCACTCCTCCAAAATTTTTCTTCACATTTTTTATTTCCAGAAGACTCATGACTTTTCCTCCTACCGATAATAATTCATTTTCTTCTCAATCCGTTCCATAATAAATGCAACCACAAGATTCAGTATGTAATAGAACAGAGCCGCAAATGCATATGGGAGCATGGATACCTGGCCGGAAGCAAGTGCTTTTGCCATCGTAAACATCTCTGTCACACCGATTGTAAATGCAAGAGATGTATCCTTTACAAGTGTAATGGTCTCATTTGTAATTGCCGGAAGGATTCGTTTGATGACCTGCGGAAGAATAATTCTTATGAACGTCTGAGCCTTTGTGTATCCAAGTATCTTTGCAGCTTCATACTGTCCTTGCGGCATAGACTCAATTCCCCCGCGATAAATTTCTGCAAAATATGCTGCATAGTTCAGTACAAATCCAATTGCCACAGCCATATTCTTCCAGGACTGGGAAATCTGTACACCCAAAATATAAAACGGTCCAAAATAGATTACCATAAGCTGAAGCATCAGCGGAGTTCCTCTCATCACTGATATATAAAGTTTAAAAATTGTACTGATAATCTTATTCTTTGACATTCTGCCAAAAGAGATCAAAAGTCCTAACGGCAGAGAAAATATCAATGTCACTGCAAATATCCACAGTGACGTAACCATTCCTTCTCCTAATTTTTGTAACATGACTGATGTTGCCATACCAAAATTCCTCCTCGCGAATCATTGTCATCGCTTTTCAAGAAAAACGGATCACCCGTTTTCAGGACGACCCGGTCTTTCCAGTTAGTCTGTTTATTTATTTTCCAATTGTTGTGATATCTTCACCAAACCATTTTGTAGAAATCTTTGCAAGTGTTCCGTCTGCCGCCATCTCTTCCAGCGTCTTCTGAACCTGATCTTTTACAGCATCATTTCCTTTTGCAAATCCAACTCCGTACTGCTCAGAAGCAATTTCATAATCGAGAATCTTAAATTCTGCAGAACGTGATTCAATCTGATACTTTGCTACTACAATATCCATTGCGACAGCATCAACAGCTCCTGATTCCAGATTCATAAATCCTGTATTGTAATCCGGAATGATTTCTGTTGAAAATGTAGAGCTAAGTTCTGTATTATCTTTTAATGCTGCCTCTGCGGAAGAATCTGTCTGTACATCAACAGTCTTTCCTGCAAGATCCTTTTCGGAATTGATTCCAGAATCTGCTCTTACGACAAATACCTGCTGATTATCAAGATAAGGCTCTGACCATGTATATTCATCTTCTCTTCCATTCATGGTAAATCCGTTCCAGATACAGTCAATCTCTCCGGATTTCAAAAGTGCATCTTTAGAATCCCAGGCAATCGGTTCCGGATTGAATTCCCAGCCATTGCGGTCACATACTTCCTTGGCCAGCTCTAAATCAAATCCTGTATACTCACCGTCGTCTCCTACAAATCCCATCGGTGGAAAATCCTGATCGAATCCTACCGTAAATGTATCTCCTTCTTTTTTTTCTTCAAATGTAGCTGCAGAATCTTTTGAATCTGCCGATTTACTACTGTCCTTTCCACCACAGCCGGCAAGAACCGTAACAACTGCCAGTGAAAGTGCAACTAAAAGTGCAGCTCTCTTTTTCATCTTTATTATCCTCCTGAACTCAAAGCTTTTTTCGCAAATCCCGATTCGAATTTAACCTCGAGAAATACCTTTTTCTTTCGAATCTCCTATTGCTTTGCGATGCGGTGTAATCTTTTATCAATTTACCAATTGATTACTTTACCACGCTAAATTGCTTTGTTATAGTAACATATTCAGGACTTCTTGTCAATCCTGCGGTTCTCGCTTTTCCACGTAATCAGCTTCTCATCAGAAAAATCCAGATCATTTTCCTTCTTTGCTTCCTCCATCTCTGCTTTAATCTTTGCAGACATTGAAAGAAACATCGAATTCCCGGATAACATTTTTACATAATCTTTTTCCGGAAGTCCCCGATAGCAGCAATAAATATATGCTTTCAGCATATCTTCTTCCTCACAGATGCTGTAAGCCTCCTTAAACATCAGTGCTGCTTCTTTATAAAGAAACAGGTATCCATAAGCGCTACCGAGACAGCCGTATATTTTTCCATAGAATTTTTTATTCACGGACTCATCCCAGTCCTGACTTAAAATGGATTGATACACCAAAATCGCAGACTCATATTCTCCTGATTTCATTAAACTGTCCGCCTTATACTTCGCACGTTCTACATCTCTTTGGTTTTTCAGCTGCTCCAAAAGATTCTGAATCTTCCCGATCTCTGATGGTGCATAAATCACAGATCCTTTCAATATTGTAAGTACGAACTCTTCTAATGTCGCATTCTGATCCAGATCACGGCGCAGATCCTCCGCCATTTTTGCAAGACCAAGTTCGTCTTCCAACCAGTCACACAGTCTCCGGTTCATAATTGTATAATCAATTAAATACAAATTATTACACAGATAATAACATAATTCTTCAATTGTATAAATTCGCATATGCACCCGGGAAATCTCGTACGGGCGCTTTGCACGTTTACTATGACATAGAATTAAACTGCCCATTGATTCCTCCTAACTGAATTGTCTTCTCCACCCGGAAATCTGTCGGGGTGAAGAATTCGCCAAATCCCACATCGCGAAATGTCAATTTACAGGTACGTTCATCTAAAAACATAGCCTCTACTTGAAGTCTTAAAGAATAATCTGTTCTCTTCGGAAGACCTTCCAGCGATACTTTCTCCACCTGTACTTCTTCGTCTACCAGACTTTCCACTAAAATTTCAATATCAGAAGCGTCCTCCAGGAGCACTTCCCACTGTCCATCTGCTTCATACCAATGCGTTCCCCATGTCACAAGCGGATACCACCCCTCCTGACCATCCACACGCATACGCAGACAAATCCTCTCTGTCAGTTTCGTCTCATCTAAATAAATCGGTCCGTCATCATTTGGCTCACATTTCCGGATAGATTTATAGCAGGCTCCCTTGCTGTAAAGATTATTTCCCATAAAGGCACGTCTGCCGTTACAAAGCACCCGGAGAGAATTCGGGTACCAGTTCTTCTCAAATCCTTCTCCTGTTAAATATACCGAAGAAATAACCTTTTTTTCGAACACATTTTCAATCATAGACTTGAAACTTTCGTCCGGGCTCTTTTCCTTATTCATAATCGGATAAAGCGCTTCCAGTTCCTTTCTCTGGGCATTTGCCACTTCATCGACTGTCACAAATGAATTCATGCCGTGGCTTGCATCCACTCGGAGTCTTCGAAGCATATATGCCTTGATTCGATCTTCATCACAATAGAACAGTGCAGATTCATACTGCCATAGTTCTTTTGGCTGAAAAATCATATACTGGCAAAAGCTTTCTTTATAATCCTGAACATTGATGATTTCCTTGTCTACGCCAATATGTTGACCGATCCCTTTGAGCATCTTCGCCATATCCACGTCCGTCTCCGGAGTTGTAAATGTCAGATACTGAATATTTTCAAAATCCTGAAGTGTCAGACTGATGTATTTTGCAAGGAGCCACACTGCATCATAAGTCTTGCCGGCAAGGCTTACTTTCTCGCGGCGCTTTGCCTTTCCATAAAGATCCGTCTCCGTGCAGTCTTCTCCTACGACCGCCAGTCTTTTTGCCTCTTTTCCAAATACCCAGCGGTCTTTAAAATATCCCAATACAAGAGGAATCAGGTAATTATTGGACGAAGCCATCATTGTATCCGGCTCTTCCATAGAGTCGTCATAATAGCTGATCTGGCAGCCCTTCTCATTGATGTCATAGCCAATCACACAACCTCTTTTCATTACCATTCCTCCTTTCTCTTTTTGTTGTATTTATTCATAAAGTTTGAACATTTTTTTTGCAAGTATATCCTCTTCTTCATACTCCATCATAGCCTTGTTACGGTTTGCCGGTGTCATCTGGACCATGGCGTTGATTCTTCCGAAACGCCCAGCTAAAATTGCATGATCATTTCTGATAATCTGCTTTTCTGTATTTGTGCTCTCTTTTCCATCAGACTCCTGGATATAATAATCCAGTTCCTCATCTGCATAGAGTACAAACTGTTTCACATACAGATTCTCAAATACCGGAACAAGCATCTCTGAATGATAACCAAGTGTTTTCTTACCGGAACCCTTGATTTTATAGAACAATTTTACTTTACTTCCTTCTTTTGCCTGATAAGAAACTATAGTCTTATCATAAAGCTGCACTTCACGAAGCCACTCTTCCTTGTATTTCATGTACGCTGGAAAAATAATCTGTTTTTCACACATTTCCCGTAAGAGCTGATGCAGGACGGCTTCTATGTCTGCCGGGTAATCACTACCCGCATAATAACATAAAAGTGCCACTTTGCAGACATCCGGAAGTTCTTCTTTCTGGTCACATTCTCTGGCAATAATACGAAATACACATGTTTCAAGTTCTCTTCCATAGAGAATATACTCTCTGGAAACAAATGCAAGATATGCCTGTTTCAGCCGGAAATATGCTGTGTCAGACAGATAATAATCTTCGAAAATTTTCTCTTCATCAAAAATATTTTCCGAGAACAGCATCTGCGTAATAATACGCTCTGCTACTTTATAGGACGGAATCTCATATTCCCGCATAACTTCCCAAAGACGTTTCATATCTCTTGTTGCACCACAGAAATATTCACCCAGATATGTCAGCGTCGCCTTATCATATTGCTGTTTCTTGAACATTTCAAATGTCAGATAAAGGAGAAATGCATCTTCTCCCGGATCTTCCTCGCGGATTTTTTCGCTGCAAAGGCGAAAGACCTTTCTCTCATCTGCACCGGTCAGTCCACTTTCCCGTAACGTGTCAAAAGTCACTTCCACGACCTCGCCAGTCTTCTTCCACATACCGGCCTCGTCCTCATATTTCTTACACATTTCCATGAATCTCGGTTCGTAAAATAACCGTTTTGTCTCGTAAGCAATAGAATCTGTGTAATATCTGCCATCCATGGACTCCCACACAATTCGGGATTCTTTATCGTAGAGCTGAATGATTGCACCGGTCTCTTCGTCATATGGGATACGTTGCCTGACGGCACCATCTTTTTCAATGACAAGAACGCAACGCATATGTGGCACTTTCGTGGAAACCTCATAAGAATAGCAAATATCTCTCATAGCTTTCATTCGTTTCTCGTCCATTTCCTCTGGCAGGCAGAAACGTTTATAAAGAATCTTCAATGCCTCTGTAATATGGCGTTTCATGAGCTGCTCCCATGTAAATGCCACAATCTGCTCACGGTAACTTAAGAACATTGCCTGATCATCACTGTAAGTCAGAAGATTTGCATATAAAAATGCTTCTTTCCGATAATCCAGTGTATTACCATGCATAAAATACAAATAAATTTTCCGTGGAAGCGGTCCGCGCATACGTGTCTCGTCCATGGCAATCATATAATACTCATAAAGTCTGGCAATCCGAAAATCTTCCTCCACTGCTTTCTGATACCATGGAAAATATTCCGATGATGTCTTATTTCCTTTGATCAGAAGAGTGCAGATTGTATTCAGAATCATCGGCTCTTCGTACATATTATAGAGGCGCTTTAAAATCCGATAAACCCGCTCATTAAATGTCTTCTGCTGGCTGGCAAAATTCGCTACATAAAGAGCCAGTTCCTTCGTCATAAGACGGTATTTTGATGCAAATGTCAGTACCAGAAGTTCAAATTCTCCAAGTTTTCGAAGAAGAATCGGCTTCTCCTTGTAGCACAGATATGCCTCCAGATAAAATAACACGTCCTCTGTCCCATACTCATACTGCTGTTCCAGAACTTCCAGCTTCTTATATGGATTCTTGTACTTTGGATCCATCTGGATGATCATATAGAGCAGAAGCCATGAATCCTGATGCCGGATATACGTCTTCTCCAATTCATCCAGCACACGGTCTGTATGCGCTTTATTATCCCGGATCTGAGCTGTCAGAAAGAGATAATAACAATTCGTGATCGGGTCTTTACCAATGGCAAAACGATTATAATTGTAATTTTCAAGAATCCATTTTGCTTCTTCGATACGGTCACCCAGCATGTAAATATGTGCCTGCACAAGTTGATATAATTCGCTCTGCGTCTCAATCCTTCGAACCGCAGTCATTTTTTCCACTGCGCTGTCCACCCATGTTTTCAAGTCAATCCGTCCGGCCACAAATCCGATATATTCTTTCAATATCTGAGCAATCAAAAGCTCCGGCACATGGTGATTCTCATCATATTCCTGATTCTGCAGCACTTCTACTTCATAGCTTAACGTCTCATATGGAGTCTGGAAACGGATTACGCCGTAATTACGCCCTACATGAAGGAATTCCGGGCGTACAAAGTATTCAACTTCATAGTTGTTACCTACAAAGTCTTCTGTAGAAATCTCCTGTCTGGACACCTTTAAGAAACGCCCCTCCGTCTCAATGTGGATTGGCACATAACCCCATGTATTTTTCATCAGAGTCACACCACCTTTTGTAGACTCCAAAATATCCTCAAAGAGCATTCCTTCTCCAGGAAGTGTCAGGAAAATACATTCCTTCTGCTTAATTCCTACAAGAAATTCTTCCATTGCCTGCTCTTCCAGTGACCATTTGCGCATATTATCATAGAGATAAAAGATACGTTCATTCTCATATTTTAAAATGGCATAAAAATCTCTGGAGCGGAATAGTCTTGCCGCCTCAGAATAATCTTTTACTGCCAGCTTTCTGAAATCATCTGTACTCTGTACCTTGCCATAGGTGGTCATCACGTAAGGTTTCTCTATGATTGCCGTAAATGACAGTTCATATTCTCCACCGGTACATACAACTGTGAATTTACCTTCTTCTACGTGTCCTGGTTTTAAACCACGCCCGTCATATGTGAATTCCACTCTTGCCGGATTTCCTTCAAATCCGGAATCCTTGAGCTTAACACGAAAAGAAGACGGGTAAACTAAGCCCCGTATCACATGTTCATTCTCACTTTTAATTATGAAACTCCCCCGGTATACTTCCCCTTCACCGATTATCAGAACCAGATTCGTTTCTTCAAATATAACTTCTGGACGACCGGTCCGGAAGTTCCCTTTCGAAAATTTCTGGATTTTGTTTTTCAAGTCCTACACCTGCTTCTTTCGTTGCATTTTTCTGAAAACATACTATAATGAATTATAGCATTGTTTTGTCCTGAATGGCAATACCATGAAAGGAGTATTTAAAGTATTTATGGATAAAAAGAATCAAAGACCTGAATTTCACGGCAGTGATCTGGAAAAAATCGCTGCATATTACCACATTCCGGCATCCGAAATTCCGGGCATCATTAAATTCGGTGCCAACGTGAACCCTCTTGGACTGTCCGAATCTGTAAAAAATGATCTGGCAGGGCATCTGGATATTATTTCCTCCTACCCGGATCGGAACTACACTTCACTTAAGAAAACTATCGGAGAATACTGTCACATTTCCCCTGAACATATTGTTGTAGGAAATGGATCAACAGAGTTAATTTCTCTGCTCATTAGTCAGCGGCAGGCAAAAAAAGCTCTTGTTGTAGGGCCAACTTATTCCGAGTATGAACGCGAGCTTGCCCTCACTGGAGGCACAATCACTGAATATAACCTGAAAGAAGATTTAAATTTCCAGTTAGATTTGGAAGACTTCTTCGCGTCTATGGCAGAGGATGTTGACCTGCTGATTCTGTGCAATCCGAACAACCCGACATCATCCGCAATTAAGAATCGCGATATGAAACATATTTTAACCTTCTGTAACGAACGTAATATCTTCGTCATGATCGACGAAACTTATGTTGAATTTGCTCCAGACATAGCGGAAATTACTGCCATTTCACTGACTGATGAATTCGATAATGTAATGGTGATCCGCGGTGTATCCAAATTCTACGCAGCACCGGGACTGCGCTTCGGCTACGGTATCACAAGCAATCATGAATTTTTAGAAGCACTGCTTATTCACCAGAACCCGTGGAGCTTAAACAGCGTCGCAGCCTATGCCGGTGAGCGCATGTTCAAAGACAACACCTACCAACAAACAACAAGACAGCTTATCTGCTCCGAACGCGACCGCATGTACATGGCTATACAAAACATGCCGGCTTTCAAAGCATACAAGCCTTATGCCAACTTCATACTTGTACGCATCTTAAAAGAAAACTTAACTTCATTTGATATTTTCGAGGCAGCCATAAAAGAAAGAATGATGATCCGTGACTGCTCATCATTCAAAAGTTTAGATGGCGAATATATCCGGTTCTGCATAATGAATCCAGAAGATAATACACATCTATTAAAATTGTTGGAACAATTCTAATACAATTCAATTGGGGACGGGGTTTTTTTGAAAAAACCCCGTCCCCAATTGAACTTTAACCTGTCCCTTTTTGAATTGTTTCTTTTTCTAAACTATTTTACTATTCTATAATATTCTCGTTCTGTCACCATAAATACAACACAATAAATCACTGCAAAGACTATAATTGTTGCTATTGTGCATTCAATAAATAATGTGATGTTTGTCATGGAAAACATTGCCAGTAGTTTTGTAATGACTTTGAAGGCTGCTGCCACATGAATGATTGCCATAATAAGCGGCAGGAAGAAGATCATTAGCACCTGGCTTCGAATGGATTTTTTTACTTCTTGTTTATCCATGCCAACTTGCTGCATAATCTTGTAACGGCCTTTGTCGTCGTAACCTTCGGAAATCTGTTTGTAGTAAATAATGAGTACTGTTACCATGAGGAACATGAAGCCGATATACATGCCCATGAAGAAGAGGCTGCCATACAATTCGTAAAAGGAGTCTTTGTTAATTTGTCTTCCGCTACAGGAGCAGAAAGTTTCTGGAACTTGCTCACTCAGTGCTGTTCTGATCTGTTGTTCTACGTTCTTTTTTAATTCGCTGGAACCTTTCATATCGAAAGCCTCATAATAAGTCATTGCCATCAGGCTTGCTTTTGTTTCATCATTCTGTGTACTTTTTTCATAAGTCTGTTTTAAAATATTCAGAATCTGTTCTTCGTCTTTCATAATCATATAAGTAATTGGAATATCTTTATCGTTATTTTTCTCATCTAATTTTGATTTGTCCAATTCTTTTTTTACATTAAATTTTGTATCATCTAAATAAATTTCATTCTGTCCGTAACTTTTTGTCTGAGTAGAAAAAAGAAGCACTTCTCCATCATTTAATGTCTCATTTTTTTCTTCCAGACGGTTATAGTCTGCAAGTGGAATCAGCACAACTGAACTGGACGTTTTGTCTGAATAATATTTATCAGGATCCAGAATCATCTTATTTCCATCCAGATAACCGGTCAGTTCTCCCGAATGATAAATACGTTCATTTTCAGCCTTCGTATTATTTTTTCTTATAATTTTCTCAATGATCGTATGCACTTTTTCTTCTGTCTGTGTATTTGTTCTGTAAATGGTCACCTCGCATTCTCGTGGATATCTGACGCTGATAATGTCATTCATACCCACATAAAGGCAAACGGTAGTGGACACCATAATCAGTACCATCGTACTTAAGATGCAAATGTTTGCGAGCCCCACTGCGTTTTGTTTCATGCGGTAAACCATGCCGGATACTGCCGTAAAATGTTTTGCCTGGTAATAATATTTTTTGTTTTTCTTTAACATTTTCAGGACTGCGATACTTCCTGCAATAAACAGACCATAAGTTCCGAGCACAACGCAGACAACTGCGAAGAAAAATTTTGTCATCGCATCCAGTGGATTTCCGGTCGTTTGTGCAATGTAATATCCGGTTCCAAGCAAAATCGCTCCCACGATTGCCAGAAGCCACTTTGTCTTTGGCTCACGCTCTCCTTGATCACTCCCATGCAGAAGCTCTACCGGACTGACTATGCGGATCTGAAGCAAATTATAAAGAAGAATCAGTACGAAAATTGCCATAAAAAATACAAATGTCTTCTCCAGCACTGGAATCTCTACCGTAAATTTCACACTGATATCATAATGTAAAAGTTTTCCAAGTACAAGATACATCAGCTTTCCAAATACAATACCTAAGAGTATACCACCGAAAATACTGATAAATGCAGTAATCACCGCCTCAATCGCAAGCATTTTTGCAATATGTCCTTTTCCCATACCAAGAATATTGTAAATCCCGATTTCCCGCTTTCTTCGCTTAATCAGGAAACTGTTCGTATAGAATAAAAAAATTACAGAAAAGATCATCAGCAGTCCATTCATATAGCCCATAATCATTTTCACATTTTTACTTAGCCCGTTATTTCCCTGTGCCATACCACCAACAATGTAGTACATCATAACAGAAAGTACTGCCATTAAAATGTATGGAACATACGTCTTACGATTGTTTTTCAGATTGGTGATTGCAAGTTTTCCATAGATTTTGCTACTCAACGCGCTCACCTCCTGCTTCGAGAACAGTCAGTGTGTCGAAAATTTTCTGATACATCTGTTCATCAGTCAGATTGCCACGGTACAACTGATGGAATACCTCACCATCTTTAATGAACATCACGCGATTTGCACTACTGGCAGCTTTCACACTGTGAGTGACCATGAGAATTGTCTGTCCATCATGGTTCACAGAAGAAAACAAGCGAAGAAGTTCCTGCGCTGCCTTGGAATCCAGTGCTCCGGTCGGCTCATCTGCCAGAACGATCTGTGGCTTGATAATCAGCGCTCTTGCCACTGCCACACGTTGCTTCTGTCCACCAGACACTTCGTACGGGTACTTTTCCAGAATTTTTTCAATACCAAGATGCCTCGCAATCGGCGCAAGGCGCTGTTCCATTTCTTCATATCTTCTTCCGGACAGAACCAGTGGCAGAAAAATGTTATCTTTCAGTGTAAATGTATCTAACAAATGAAAATCCTGAAATACAAATCCAAGATTCTGACGACGAAATGCAGACATTTCCTTTTCCTTAATCGTACTTAAATCTCTTCCCTTTAAAATAACCTTGCCACTTGTCGGGCAGTCAAGCTGTGCCAGAATATTTAACAGGGTACTTTTACCAGAACCAGACTCTCCCATGATTGCCACATATTCTCCCGGCTCTACTGAAAAATTCACATCACGAAGTGCCTCTACTTTATTGCCCCCAAAACGAGTCGTATATATTTTCTTTACATTTTTCACTTCCAATAACGCCATATCAATTTCTCCTTCTTTTTTCATTGTATAAAAACTGCTTTCAAAATCCTGCGGACATGTCTTTCACACGATTTTTTTAACTTCTTTACACAATCAATTATAAAAAAAGAAGAAATGCATTTCCATTGATTTTGGTTACATTTCCCCTTGCTAATCTTACAATCTTGTCACAATTTACTCTACAGGCAATTTTTCTTTCATCAAATGCAGTAATACCCGAGTTCCTTTCCCCAGCTTAGATTCTACTCGGATCTGGCAACGGAGCTTCTCTATAATCTGCTTACATAAGTAAAGACCGATGCCTGTAGATTTCTTATCACTTCTTCCATTATACCCGGTGAATCCCTTTTCGAAAATACGCGGCAAGTCTTCTGAGCATATACCGATGCCTGTGTCCTCAATTACAAGCCAATCATCTTCCATATAAATAGAAATGCTTCCTTCGACTGTGTATTTCAATGCATTGGACAAAATCTGCTCCAGTACAAAAACGAGCCATTTTTCATCTGTCGTAACGGTTACCCGAAGTGCTTCATAATGTAATGCCAATTTCTGCATGGCAAACATACGGGAATACTTCTTAAGTGCCTGCTTTACCAGATTGTCCAAAGCATATTCCTTCAGCATAAGATCTCCCGACATGTCCTCCATACGCACATAAGTCAGAACCATTTCCACATACTGTTCTGTCTTAAAAAGTTCTGTCTGCATATCCTGCAAAAGCTCATAAGTTCTGGCATCTTCCGTGTCGCCGGCTGCCTGCGCAAGCACTTTCATGGCAGCAATCGGTGTCTTGATCTGATGCGCCCACATACTATAATAATCTTTCATTTCCTGGCGCCCAATCCGCTCCGCTGATTGCAGATCAGACATTTTCTTATACATATTTTGAATAATTGCCTGATACTCTAACTCGATATATGACCTTGTCGCCGGAAGATTTTCCGTCACCTCTTCCAAACGCTGCTTTGCCTCAATGACTGCCACACCCTTCTTATAATATTGATTAAATTTGAAAATTCCATATCCAAGCAGCCAGATTGCGGAAAGAAAAAATGCATAGTTCACCGCATCAACTGGCAAGTTGCTCAGGCTGAAAATGACATAAAACACACCAATGAATCCAATATACAGGCAGATATCGCCTCTTTTTTCTTTCAAAAAACTCCCCAGCAGCTTTATCATTCCACAATATACCCAATTCCTTTCTTCGTCTGAATCCAATTTTCTGCTCCGATTTCTTCCAATTTCTTTCTAAGCCTCGCCACATTCACTGTCAATGTATTATCGTCAATGAACTCATCACTCTCCCACAACCTCGTAATCAGATTTTCCCTTGAAACAATCCGTCCTGAATTCTCCATCAGAAGCTTCAGAATCCGGAATTCATTTTTCGTAAGCTCCACCGACTGACTCCCACAGGTCACTGTCGCATCATTAACATTTAGCATCACTCCTGCATGCTCAAGTACGTCCATCGTCCCGCGGAATGCATAAGCTCGCCGAAGCACCGCCTGCACCTTCGCCGTCACTACGCTAAGGTCAAATGGTTTCTCCACAAATTCATCTCCGCCCATATTCATGGCCATAACAATATTCATATTATCATTTGCCGATGATAAGAAGATAATCGGTATTTTTGAAATCTTGCGGATCTCCTGGCACCAGTGGAACCCATTAAACAATGGCAATACAATATCCAGGAGCACAAGCTGCGGCTCATACTCCCGGAAATCTTCCATCACATTCTTAAAATTCGTCACACAATGCACCTCATAATCCCATGTTCTTAAATGCTCCGACAGCACATTTGCAATCGTCCGGTCGTCTTCTATAATTAAGATTCTATACATACATCCTCCTAAGTCACCCGTTTGGCAATAGTGTAACTGATTTTTTTCGATTTGTGTATAGTTCTCCTCAAATCTTACAAAAATTTAAGGTGCCATGTTAAGTCCAAATCTCCCAGCTGATATAAATCTTTCTTTTATTCTCTACTCTGCAAAGAATTTTGCTTTCACATCTTCCACCGGCATTTCCTGGCCTGTAAACAAATGAAACGCCTCTGCCCCCTGCCACAGGAGCATACCTTTTCCACCGACCACGCATTTCACACCGGCTTCTTTCGCCTCGCGCATCATACGTGTCTCCTTCGGATTATAAATAATCTCCGCAACGACCAAATCTTCCCTATATACAGAAGTGTCCTGGATCATTGTCCCTTTCTCATTCGGTTTCATGCCCACATTTGTTGCATTTACAAGAATATCACTCTCTCCAATACTCTTATACAATGCTTTTTTATCTGCCATATCACAGACCTGTATCTTGCACTCTGGTGCAAATTCTAATATTTTCTTCGCAATCTTCTCAAGCTTTTCGAAGTTTGCTCCCTTTCGGTTAAACACATGAATCTCGGAAGCTCCGTCCAGTGCAAGCTGTACAAAAATTGCAGTTCCGGCTCCACCACCGCCCATAAGTGTAATTGTCTTATCTTTTACAGAGACGCCGTGTTCTGCAAGATTTTTCACAAATCCGACTCCGTCTGTATTGTGCCCAATTAGTTTTCCATTTTCATTCACTACCGTATTGGAAGCGCCCATGATCTGCGCTGCCGGAGACAACTCATCGACCTGTCTTGCAACTTCCATCTTACATGGCATCGTCACATTAAAACCGCGGATTTTAAGAAGTCTCGCCGCATCCAGAAATTCTCCTACCCGGTCTTCTTTTATCTCAAATGCCATGTAGGCATAGTCAAGTCCTAATTTTTCAAAGCTGTAATTGTGCATTGCCGGAGAACCGGAATGTCCCACCGGAGAACCAATCAGTGCTAATAATGTCGTTGTTCCGCTAATTCTTTTTTCCATGTCATGTACCTCTTCCAGTCATTATATAATATTATCAATTATGTTCTAAAACAACTGATTTTCTGATTCCAATTATAACACACCACTAAACTGACCGCACTCTTTAATTATCTTACATTTCCAGAGATTGTTTTCACTTTCAAGAATGCCTCGGCATTCTTGCTGCGAGGTGCGCGTCATGCAATTGCATGACATACTTCTACTGCGCACCTCTGCAATCCTGCCGGAGGCTATATCAGCTGGGGGTGACTCCACCACTGATACCAGCTTGTTTCTCACCACCTATAGTGGAAGTCATCTTCCAGCTGATATAAAAAGACAGCCACGACACATTTTGTGCGCCATGGCTGCCTTTTTCAATACCACCCTCATCTCATGATATTTTCTACTTTCAAGAATGCCTATACTGCCTGAATCTTTGCAATGTCCACCAGTGTCAGTTTCTGAATATCTGTATTCTCCAGACTGGTGATCAGTGCTTTTGCTGTATCGATAGCTGTCAGGACATTGACACCCGTCTCAATTGCACTTCTTCGAATTACGAAACCGTCTTTGGAGTGTTCTGCTCCCTGTGGCGGAGTATCAATAACAAGATCTATCTTATGTCCAAGGATCAGATCCATGAGGTTCGGTGTGCTCTGTTCAATCTTGTTGACTGCAATTGCTTTCACACCTGCTTCTGTAAGTGCTTCTGCTGTTCCTTTTGTCGCAAAAATCTTGTATCCGATCTTTTCAAAACGTTTACCGATTTCTACAGCCTCATCCTTATCCTCATCACGGACAGTCATAATCATATTGCTAAATTTCGGAAGTTTGATTCCTGCACCTAAGAATGCTTTATATAGCGCCTCGTCAAATGTCTTGGCAATTCCAAGGCACTCTCCTGTAGACTTCATTTCTGGTCCAAGGCTGATATCTGCATCACGGATCTTCTCGAAAGAGAATACCGGCATTTTAACTGCATAGTAATCTGCCTCCGGCTGAAGTCCCGGTGTATATCCAAGTTCTTTGATCTTGTGACCGATAATCACTTTTGTTGCCAGTGGAACAATTGGAATTCCAGTTACTTTACTAATGTATGGTACCGTACGGCTGGATCTTGGGTTTACCTCGATAACATAAACCTCTTCACCACACACAATGAACTGAATATTAATCAGTCCGATGACATGCAGGGATTTTGCAAGTCGTCTTGTATATTCTTCAATAGTACGTTTTGTCTTATCCGAAATACTCTTTGCAGGATATACAGAGATACTATCTCCGGAATGGATACCCGCACGCTCAATATGCTCCATGATACCTGGAATCAGGATATCTTCTCCGTCACATACGGCATCGACCTCAATCTCTTTTCCCTGTAAATATTTGTCTACCAGAATCGGGTGATCCTGCGCAATCTGATTGATGATTCCGATAAATTCCTCGATATCATTATCGTTAATAGCAATCTGCATACCTTGTCCGCCAAGCACATAGGACGGTCTTACCAGTACCGGATAGCCGAGTCTGTTCGCAACAGTTTTTGCCTCCTCAGCTGTAAATACAGTTCCACCAGTCGGTCTTGGAATCTGGCATTTTTCCAGAATTTCATCAAATAATTCGCGGTCTTCGGCTGCATCTACATCTTCTGCCTTTGTACCAAGAATCGGCACTCCCATTTTCATCAATGCTTCTGTCAATTTAATTGCTGTCTGACCACCGAACTGAACAACTGCTCCGTCCGGCTTCTCCAGGTCTACAATGCTCTCTACATCTTCCGGTGTCAGCGGTTCGAAATAAAGCTTATCGGCAATATCGAAGTCCGTGCTGACTGTCTCCGGGTTATTATTGATGATAATTGTCTCGTATCCCTCTTTTGCAAATGCCCATGTACAGTGTACGGAACAGAAATCGAACTCGATTCCCTGTCCGATACGGATTGGACCAGAACCAAGGACAAGAACCTTTTTCTTACCGGAAGTCTCTTCTACTTCATTTTCACTTCCAAATACAGAGTAATAATACGGTGTTTCTGCCGCAAACTCAGCGGCACAGGTATCTACCATTTTGTAAGATGCGGTAATACCGTATACCATTCTAAGATCATGCACCTGTCTTTCTGTAAGACCTGTCAGTCTTGCAATAACCTCGTCCGGGAACTCCAGGCGTTTTGCTTCTTTTAATAATTCCTTTCCAATTCCGCCACGTCCGGACGCTACTCTTGGCGCGCATGCACGCAGAGACTGCTCCATCTCTACCAGGTTTGCAATCTTATCAATAAACCAAATATCAATCTTTGTAATCTTATGTATTTCTGTATAAGGAATTCCTCTTCTAACTGCCTCTGCAATCTTCCAGATTCTCTGATCGTCTACTACGTCCAATGCGTTCATCAGTTCTTCTCTGGAAAGATGACTGAAATCATAGGACATAAGACTGTCCACATGCTGTTCCAGAGATCGGATTGCTTTCATAAGCGCTCCCTCAAAATTATCACAAATACTCATGACCTCTCCGGTCGCCTTCATCTGTGTAGTCAGTGTACGTTTTGCACTGATAAATTTATCAAATGGAAGTCTCGGAATCTTAACAACACAATAATCAAGCATCGGTTCAAAACTTGCATATGTCTTCTTTGTAACTGCATTTTTAATCTCGTCAAGTGTATATCCAAGCGCAATCTTTGCTGCTACCTTTGCGATTGGATAACCCGTAGCTTTCGATGCAAGCGCAGAAGAACGGCTGACACGTGGGTTTACTTCAATAACACAATATTCAAATGATTCCGGATTCAGGGCATACTGTACGTTGCAGCCTCCTGTAATATTAAGCTCACTAATGATATTGAGGGCTGATGTACGGAGCATCTGATATTCTTTATCGCCCAGCGTCTGAGACGGTGCTACAACAATACTGTCTCCGGTATGTACACCAACCGGATCAATATTTTCCATATTACAAACCGTGATACAATTTCCTGCTGCATCACGCATTACCTCATATTCAATCTCTTTCCATCCTGCGATACAACGTTCAACAAGCACCTGACCCACACGGGAAAGACGAAGTCCATTTTCAAGAATCTCTACAAGCTGACGTCTGTCATGTGCAATTCCACCACCGCTTCCGCCAAGAGTGTATGCCGGACGAAGAACGACCGGATATCCAATCTTTTCTGCAAATTCGATTCCGTCCTCTACGCTCTCTACTACAAGTGATGCTGCACATGGTTCGCCAATTTTTTCCATTGTTGATTTAAATTCCAGACGATCCTCTGCCTTCTTAATCGTCTGAGCTGTTGTTCCGATCAAGCGGACATTATGTTCTTTGAAAAACCCCCGCTCTTCCAATTCCATAGCAAGATTCAGCGCTGCCTGTCCTCCCAGAGTCGGCAGGACACTGTCTGGCTTTTCTTTCATAATAAGCTGTTCAACAACTTCTACCGTCAATGGCTCTATGTATACTTTATCAGCAATATCCTTGTCCGTCATAATAGTCGCAGGATTTGAATTCAACAGCACAACTTCCAGTCCTTCTTCTTTCAAAGAACGACATGCCTGTGTACCCGCATAGTCAAACTCTGCTGCCTGACCAATGACGATAGGACCAGATCCAATTACAAGTACTTTCTTAATTTCTTTATTTCTTGGCATCTTATTTGTCCCCCTTCATCATCTCAATAAATCTGTCAAACAGGAATGTAGAATCCTGTGGCCCCGGGCATGCTTCCGGGTGGAACTGTACAGTGTATATCTTCTTGCCTATGTAATTCAATCCTTCGTTTGTTCCATCATTGACATTGATAAATGCTTCTTCTGCAACATTCTTATCCATAGTATTATAATCAACCGCATATCCGTGATTCTGCGAGGAAATGTAAACGCGTCCCGTAGACAGATCTTTTACAGGGTGATTGCCACCTCTGTGACCATATTTTAATTTATATGTCTTTGCACCATATGCAAGAGCCATCAACTGATGTCCCAGACAAATTGCAAATATTGGAATGTCTGTCTCTGATAATTTTCGGATCTCTTCTATAATAGAAACACAAGTTTCCGGATCTCCAGGACCATTGGATAACATGATTCCGTCCGGATTAGATTTTATGATTTCTTCTGCTTTTGTGTCTGCCGGATAGACAGTCACTTCACAGCCTCTTTGAATTAAAGATTTTGAAATATTATTCTTTGCTCCAAAATCCATAAGTGCCACTTTAAATTTTTCTCCTGGAAAAACATGTTTCTCGTCGCAGGTCACCTTTGATACAACATCTCCAACGGTGTACGCCTTAAGTTTTGGAATGATTTCATCTAAATTATAATTCTCATTTGTAGTAATCATACCATTCATGGTTCCCTTTTCCCTGAGAATCTTCGTCAATGCTCTTGTATCCACGCCTTCAATTCCTGGAATGTCCTGTGCAGCAAGGAAATCCTGAATTGTACCGTTGCATCTGAAATTACTTGGCATTCTGGATAATTCTCTTACAATATATCCGTCCGGCCATGCTTTCTTTGACTCCATATCTGGTGTGATTCCATAGTTTCCTATCAGTGGATAAGTCATCACAACGGCCTGTCCGGCATATGAAGGGTCTGTCAGCACCTCCAGATATCCGGTCATTGACGTATTAAAAACAATCTCACTGATCATATCCCTCGTCGTCCCGATACTTTTTCCCTCAAAGACTGTCCCGTCTTCTAGAATTAGAAATGCTTTCATATATTCACCCTTATCCTTTCTGTTACTTCTAGTCTGCTCTAAAGCTTCCCAAATTGTTAAAAGTATACTATACTTATTATCCTTTTTCAACCCAAAAAAAGTATTTTTCAACAGTTTTTTATCTATTTTCGACAAAAACCATTAAAATAGTCGCTAATTTTAATGGTTTTTATTTTACGTTAAAAAATTGTTATTTTCGTCAATATGCCTGTTATATTGGTTTTATCCATACTTTTTCGTTTAAAATCCGGTTGATGTTTTTAGCATTTAGGATGGGATATATTTCAATTCTTTTTTTAAGAATATTTCCAGAAAATTGTAATTTTATTCATTTTTTTGTCATCTATGTAACTGTAGGAGACTTCTGTCAAATGATACCACTGCGCCAGATTCTGTGCAGCACGCTTCACCTCGTTATTTAAAATGTCTTCTTTTGCAGTTTTATAAACTGATTCATCGGAATATTTCAGTACAACTTTCGTCTCTCTCGCCGAAATCACCTGGTTCATTGCTTTAAGCGCCGTCTGACCATCATATTCTGTATAATACATTCCATTAACTACATAATAATTCAAATCCATCTTCGTACAATCTGGAAGTTCTACTTCCAAATCCGGCGTATGAGTCCGAAACAACTCATCATCATCACAAAGCATATAATCGTAGCTGATATTGTCACGAATTTCGTCATCCATTACATTTTCAGTCTCCTCTTCCGACTCCTGGAAAATTGGATCTCCCCACGTCACATCCACATAATAATAATCGCCGTCACATTTCACCAAATTCCATGCATGAGGGATCTTATGACCCTCACCATCACTGAAAGATTCTGTCACCTCCCCAGTAACATAAGTGCAGAACAGCCCCTGCTTCTCCATGAGATACTGCATTGCTTTAGAATAACCGGCACACACTGACTTTTTTCCAATAAATACACTGCAAATATTTTGGTTATCTTCTGCTGCATCATCATAATCCACCTGATTCACAATATACTCATAATCATAAAGAATCTTCTCATAATCCGAAGCATTTTCACTGATACCGGACAGACACTCCGACACCTCCATGTCAATCTGTGTCTTCTTTTTCTCACATTCTTCTTTCGTATACAAATATCCCGGCATCACAGACGTATAATTCTGAAGTCCAGAATAGGCTGTGGAAGAAGCTGTCCCATCGCTCCAGAAAATCTCTGGATAATCATTCAACACATAAACAAGAAGTTCATTAACACGTTCCGGCTTCTGGCTGTGCACATGAATTTGCTCTACATGTTCCAAAAGCCCCTGCAAAAGCTCCTGATACACTGTCTGCTCTTCTTCACTTAGTTGCTGATAATAAAATTTACCGTCCATTTCTCCGATTTCTTCTGAAACATGCTGATATATCACCGGATCCTGACCAATTAATTTCAGCATGACATCTTTTATATTGCCATATTCCCTGTATTGATATACTCCACAGACAATCAAAACTCCCATTACTAAAATCAGGAATCCCAAACCTCTATGGCGTCTTCTTTTCTTCTTTTTTTCCATCTATAATCCTTTCTTCACATCTCACACATTTTCTTTCTCTATCATACAATAAAAGTAATCTAGTTTCTATGAGGTATTTTTTATTATGAGCATTTTTCATATAACCGACACGCCGGATTGGGGGCAGTTGAAAATAAATCTGACTTCCAGGATTCATGCACATCCTATTGAAAATGCACGTATTTCGATTTCATACACTGGAGTCCCTGATGAGACATTGGAAGAGTTGACTACAGATTCTTCCGGTCAGACCGACACCATTAATCTTCCTGCACCTCCAATTGAATACAGCTTAGATGAAACAAACGAATTGCAGCCCTATTCTGAATATACAATTTCTGTGGAAGCAGCAGGCTATGAATCTATCCAGATTGCAGGTGCTGAGATTCTATCCACAGTCACAGCTATCCAGAATATTTCCATGCGTCCGCTCATTCCTGACACAAATCAAAATTCTATTTATGTGATACCTGCACATACATTATATGGAAATTACCCGGCGAAAATACCGGAGGAAGAAATCAAACCATTAACCGAAAGCGGTGAAATTGTCTTAAGCCGGGTCGTTATTCCCGAATACATCGTTGTTCATGATGGAAGTCCGAGAGACTCCACCGCTAAAAATTATTATGTCCGTTACAAAGATTACATCAAAAATGTGGCATCCAGTGAAATCTATGCAACCTGGCCCACCAATACGATTCGCGCAAATGTACTGGCAATTATGTCCTTTACATTAAATCGGGTCTATACAGAATGGTACCGGAACCAGGGCTATGATTTTACTATTACATCTTCCACTGCATTTGACCACAAATGGATTCCTGAACGGAATATTTACGATTCTATTTCAATCATCGTAGATGAATTATTTGCCGACTATCTTGCAAGACCAAATGTAAGACAGCCGATACTTACACAGTATTGCGATGGAAGACAGGTTCAATGTCCAAATTGGATGACACAGTGGGGCTCAAAGACCTTAGGTGATCAAGGCTATACTCCCATCCAAATTCTGCGTTACTACTACGGTGATGACATGTATATTAACACTGCCAGTGCAATTTCCGGTATTCCATCGTCCTGGCCGGGTTACGACTTAAGTATTGGTTCCACCGGTGACAAGGTGCGCCAGATGCAGGAGCAACTCCTTGTTATATCTGATGCCTATCCAGCAATTCCTAAGATTGATGCAGATGGAATCTTCGGTCCTGCCACTGAAGCTGCTGTACGAAAATTTCAGTTAATCTTCGGTCTTCCAGTGACTGGAATTGTTGATTATAAAACATGGTATAAAATCTCAGAAATATATGTTGGAGTATCTAGAATTGCAGAATTAAATTAGCTTAGATGGCTAAATACATCACCAAAGAATAAAATATATTGAGATGACTTAGGATTGCGGAGGTGCGCAGTAGAAGTATGTCATGCAATTGCATGACGCGCATCTCGCAGCAAGAATGCCGAGGCATTCTTGAATATCTAAATTTTTGTGTGATACAGGTATGTTTTCCTGTATCACATAAAACCCTCAAACTGACAGAATAATTACATTTTTTCATGTTTCTTTTTTCCACGTTCATCGTAGTCATCAAGGAAATTGTAAATATCATCATCTTTGTGATATCCAATGATTGTTCTTAAATTTACATTATGAACACTTCGGAAAATATTCTTTTCAATCAGATTGCTTTCTTCTCTGAATTGCGCGATTAGTTCTTTCATTTCATCACGTTTGGAACCACGTCCTCCGCCACAAGTTGCACAATTTTCTGTAAACCTGCATGCACACTGGATAAAATTTAATTGATTATAATCTCGCCATCCAATAATATCCGCCTCTTTAATCAGATACATTGGTCGGATCAACTCCATACCTTCAAAGTTCGTACTATGAAGTTTAGGCATCATTGTCTCAATCTTTCCACTGTATAGCATTCCCATCAGAATCGTCTCAATCACATCATCATAATGGTGTCCTAATGCAATCTTATTACATCCAAGCTCCTTCGCATGTGAATAAAGATAACCTCTGCGCATTCTTGCACAGAGATAACACGGATTTTTGTCAATGTCTGCTACAGTATCAAAAATATTGCTTTCAAATACTGTTAACGGAATTCCAAGGACCTTTGCATTATCCTGAATAATCTTCCAGTTATCTGCATTATATCCTGGATTCATTACAAGAAAGACTAGCTCAAAATTTGCTTTTCCATGCTTTCTAAGCTCTTGAAAAAGTTTCGCCATAAGCATAGAATCTTTTCCACCAGAAATACAGACAGCAATCTTATCTCCGTCTTTTACAAGTTCATACTCCCGAATTGCCTTCGTAAATTTGCACCAGACAGATTTACGGAACTTTTTAATAATACTTTTTTCAATATCCTTCTGTTTTTCAGCCATGACTGTCTCATTTTCCACAAAACGTCCAAGCATCATACGTAGAAAAGAACGATATCCACCTTCAATATTGTACGCTTCATATCCTGCTTCTTCCAGCATATTTACTGTATAAGCACTCCACTCCCCGGTGTGGCAAAGTACACATACTGGTTTATCTCTCGGAATCTCATCTCTTCGATTGTCCACTTCCTGCATCGGAATATTGATTGCACCTTCAACGGTTCCTCTACAGTAAGCATCCTCCGGACGGATATCCAAAATTGTGACCTGATTTATATCTTTCTTCTCTACATCTTCTATCGTAATCGTCTTCATTTTCCCTTATGTCCTCTTATCTACGCAATATTTTCTCCATCACAGGATACACAAGCACTGCCCCATTTCTCACAGTCCACTTTTCATGGCGAATTGTACGGTACCCTCTCTTTTCAAACATAATTACTGCAGGCAACGTAGCCTCCAGACGTACCGACTCATATTCTCTGGCAATCACATCTTCCAACCGCTGCATGATCAGACTGCCAACGCCATGTCTCTGATAATCTTTCCTCACAAAGACCCGAGTAATATGGTTGCCCTCAAAACTGCCGGCACCCATCACACACTCCCCATCCTGAAGGATATAAATGCGTTCCGCTTCAAGATCACGTTCCAAATTCTCCCAGCAATGCTGCTGGCTAAAGAACCTTACCACTTCCTCCGGATAGTACTTTGGATAAACTTCTTGAATCGTATTTTGAACAAGATCATAGAATGCTTCCATATCATCAATTGTCGCTTTTGTATACTCCAATTCAACACCTCATACACAATTTCAATTTGGGACAAGTTACTTTTCAGTTGGGGACGGGGATTTTTCAAAAAAACCCCGTCCCCAACTACAATTAAAAGAAAATTCTGGCAATATCGTTATACATCACTACTACCATCAAAATCATTAGAAGTGCCATGCCTGCCAGATGCACGTAGCCTTCTTTCTCCGGTGGAATCCGTTTTCTACGGATTGCCTCTATGAGTAAAAATACAAGTCGTCCTCCGTCCAATGCCGGTAATGGTAATAAATTCATGACCCCTAAGTTTGCCGATAGCAGAATTCCAATATTAAGGAATTGTGCTATTACAATAAATACACCATATGACTTGCTTTCATTATAAGTTGTATCTACCATATTTACGATTCCCACTGGACCGGATAATTGTTTGACGCCTACTTTTCCTGTCACCAGTTGTTTTAGACTTTCAAATGTAGTACATACCCAGAATTTAACTTCGTACGCACCATATTGAAGAGATGTCCATGCATTTGCTTTTGTATTTCCACCTCCACTGATTCCGATACGATAATATCCAAGTTCGTCATCCATCTTCGGTACTAATGTCGCTGTATGTTTTTCTCCGTCATGAAGATATGTTACTTTTACTGTCTCTCCTTGATGGAATTGGTTATAATAAGTGATCTCACGGAAAACATTAATCTTCTTTCCACCCATCCGAACAATGGTGTCTCCCTCTTGTATGCCGGCCTCTGCCGCAGAATATCCTTCTTCTACACTCGAGATAACTGGTTTATCATATCCGACCATTGCTGTCAAAATTACAGCGAGAACAAATGCCATAATAAAGTTAAAAATCGGTCCCGCTGCAATGACTGAAATTCTTGCCCATACAGATTTTTTATTGAAGTTTCCAGGTGACTCTGTCTCTTCATCGTCTTCGCCCATTGCACAAAATCCACCGATTGGCAACAAATGTACAGCGTAAACTGTCCCTTTGTATTCTTTTGAAAATAATGTCGGACCCATGCCAATAGCAAATTCCTGTACATCAATGCCGTTTAACTTTGCAAGTGTAAAATGTCCAAGTTCATGAAAGAACACAATAAAACTAAAAATTAAGATTGCAAATATAATACCCAAATCTAACGATTACCTCCTGCTTTTGATTCGTGCGTAAGTTTCAGCTTCTGTCTCCAGAATCTGGTCAAGTGTCGGGTTCTCAATATTCTTATGTGCTCTCATACAATCCTCTATAATCTCTATAATCTCCAGATATTTAATCTCCCTGTTCAAAAATTGTCCGACTGCCATTTCATTTGCCGCATTGAATACAGTTGGAAGCGATCCACCTGTTCTTCCCGCTTCATAAGCCAGTGCCAGTCCGTAAAATGTATCCATATCCGGCTTTTCAAAATCCAGTTTTCCCATGCTCCAGAAATCCAGCCTGTCTCCCGGCAAATACCTGCGCTTAGGATAATAAAGTGCATATTGAATTGGAAGTTTCATATCTGGTGTACCAAGTTGTGCAATAATTGCGCCATCTTCGTATTCCACCATAGAATGAATAACACTCTGCGGTTGTACAACGACCTGTACTTTATCCACCTCCACTCCAAAAAGCCATTTTGCTTCAATGACTTCCAGACCTTTATTGACCATAGTCGAAGAATCAATCGTAATTTTCCGTCCCATTGCCCAATTCGGATGCTTTAGCGCATCTTCTACCTGAATATTCAAAAGGTCTTCCTGTTTTTTCCCGCGGAACGGTCCACCCGAAGCTGTCAATAAAATCTTATGGATTGAATTCATCTTATTGCCTTGAAGTGACTGGAAAATGGCACTGTGCTCACTATCCACCGGAAGAATGGAAACCCCCATTTCTTTTGCCAGGGGCATAATGATATGTCCCGCAGTTACCAATGTCTCTTTATTTGCGAGAGCGATATCTTTTCCTGCTTTAATTGCCTCAACCGTCGGGCGGATTCCAATCATACCAACAACAGCTGTCAACAGTATCTCCACTTCTTCCATAACTGATACTTCAATCAGTCCGTCCATACCAGTTACGATTTTTACATCCAGATCCTGTACTTTTATTTTTAATTCTGCCGCTTTTTTCTCATCCCAGACAGCTACAAGTTTTGGCTGAAATTCCCTTATCTGCTCTTCCAGAAGCGAAATATTACTTCCTGCTGCCAGACCAAGTACCTCGATATCTCCATTTTCTCTTACGACTTCCAGTGTCTGTGTTCCAATGGAACCTGTAGAACCCAGAATTGCTATTTTCTTCATATTACCACCTTTTAATATATCATATGATTTCTCGTTACAAATTCCCCGACAGCGCCATGGTCAGATAATAAATAATTGGAGCTGTAAATATTACACTGTCGAACCGGTCCAGAATTCCACCATGTCCCGGGATCAATTTCCCGTAATCCTTAATCTCATGATTTCTTTTGATTGCAGAAGCAGCCAGATCTCCAACCTGCGAAATCATTCCACCGACTCCGCAAATGATTGCGTATTCCAGAACTCCTGCCTGTGCTCCTGCCCACTGATTCACAGCTAATGCAAATAACACTCCTAGAAGCGCAGCCCCCAGTACGCCACCAATACCACCTTCTACAGATTTCTTTGGGCTGAGTTTTGGTGCCATCTTGTGCTTTCCAAGAAGCATACCGGCACAATATGCACAAGTGTCACAGCCCCAGGAACTTAAGAAAATCAACCATACAACTATGCCCCCATCTTCCAGCATGCGTGTCTGATAAATGTAGGACAACATTACTGCTACATAAAACACTCCAAAAAATACAGTCATCACCTGTTCAGATCTGTAATTTGGAAATGTAAATACATATACCGCCATAACTAATACTAAAAACACAATCGTAAAAAGTGTCATATACTGAAGATTCCCAGTATAGAGCAGTACATAATAGGCCACTGTTGCCAGATATCCTGCAAATCCTAAAAGTTTATTCTGAACTTCTATCACTTTATATAATTCTGTCAATCCAATCAGGCTGACAACCGCAAGCAGACCAAAAAGAACATTTCCTCCAGTTCCGACTGTCGCGATCAGCACAATCACCAGTATAATTCCACTTATGAGCCTTGTCTTAAACATCTTATTCCTCCTTCACGCCGCCATAGCGTCTGTCCCTGCGATTATACTGTTCAATTGCCTTCTCCAATTCCTGCTTGGAAAAATCCGGCCATGGAACATCGGTAAAATAAAACTCTGTATAAGCAAGCTGCCACAAAAGATAATTGGACAATCTCTGCTCTCCACTTGTGCGAATCAGAAGGTCAGGATCTGGAATATCGTGTGTATCCAGATACCTTTCTATACATGCCTCATTCACTTCTTCCGGCATAAGTTTTCCTTCTTTTACATCTTCAGCCAACGTGCGTACCGCTCTTGTGATTTCATCACGGCTTCCATAATTGATTGCAATCTGAAAATTCAATCCGCCATTATTTTTCGTTGCCTCTTCAAGCTCCAGAATTCTCTTCTGAATATCTTCATCCAATTTTGTAATATCTCCGATTACACGGACTTTCATATCATTTTTCGCTGCTGTCTTAAGACAGGTTTTCATGTAATTGCGAAGCAGCTTCATCAGAGCATTTACTTCTTCTTTTGGACGATTCCAGTTCTCAGTAGAAAAAGCATATACGGTCAGATATTTTATTCCCATGCACCATGCTTCTTCACAAATCTTCTCTACATTCTTACTTCCCTGTGCATGCCCATAATTACGCGGCATTCCTTTTGCCTTTGCCCAGCGTCCGTTACCATCTAGAATAATCGCAACATGCTGTGGTATATTCATAATATTATCCTCCTGCTGACTAAAATTATCTCACACATTTCAAATCTGACACAATTCAAGAATGCCTCGGCATTCTTCTGTGAAATTTTTTTCTTATCAACATTAAATCTTATCAACATTAAATGAGGACAGACCCCTCCTGCATATCTGCCGGGGCTGCCCTCTTCTTTTCATTCCAGACTATACAGTCATAACTTCTTTTGATTTTACTTCAACAGCACTGTCAATTTCTTTAACATACTTATCCGTCATCTTCTGAAGTTCATCTTCCAGATTCTTGATCTCGTCTTCAGAAACATCAGAACCTTTCAGCTTCTTAAATGCATCATTTCCATCACGACGGATGTTACGAATTGCAACTTTCGCCGCCTCGCCTTTTTTCTTAACATCTTTTACAAGCTCTTTACGTCGTTCTTCTGTAAGTTCCGGAAAGATCAGTCTTACAGCAGTTCCGTCATTCGTCGGATTGATACCCAGATCAGAAACCATGATTGCTTTCTCGATAACTTTGAGCATGCTCTTCTCCCATGGCTGAATCTGAATCATTCTCGGTTCCGGAACAGATACGTTCGCTACCTGTTGGATTGGTGTTGGTGTTCCATAATAATCTACCATAATTCTGTTCAGCACATTCGGATTGGCACGTCCTGCACGAATCGTTCCCATCTCACCGTCCAGACTGTCCATTGTCTTCTGCATCTTTGTATCATATACTTTTAATTTCTCATTCATATTGCTATATCCTCCTTATTATACCGTCACTTTTGTTCCTGTAAATGTTCCACGCATTGTCTCTACAATGCTGTTCGGCTCATTCAGTCCGAATACAAGCATCGGCATCTTATTCTCAAGGCACATAATAGAAGCCGTCAGATCTACCGCCATCAGCTTTTTGTCAATAATCTCCTGAATACTAATTTCGTTATATTTCTTTGCCTGTGGATTTACCTTTGGATCACTGTCATAGATTCCATCGATTGCCTTTGCCAGAAGCATTGCATCTGCTTCAATCTCAATAGCACGAAGTACAGCACCTGTATCTGTAGAAAAATACGGGTGTCCGGTTCCTCCTGCAAAGAAAACAACCTTTCCCTGATTCAATGCTTCCACAGCTTTATCTTTTGAAAATAATGTAGTAAATGCACCGCATACGAACGGGGTAAATACTTCTGTCTCCATTCCTGCAAAACGGAAAATATCAGATACGTAAATACAGTTCATAACTGTTGCAAGCATTCCAATCTGATCTGCCTTTACACGGTCAATTGTCTCGCTGGTTCTTCCTCTCCAGAAATTACCTCCACCTGTTACAATTGCTACCTGAACACCGTCATCAACAAGCTGTTTTACCTGCTTTGCAACTCCAATACATGTTGCCTCGTCAAATCCTGTCTTTTTCTCCCCGGCGAGAGCTTCCCCGCTGAGCTTTAACAATACTCTTTTCATAGTTCATTACTCCTTGCGCTACATTTCATACAGTTCATTTTTATATCAGCCGGGAGATGACTCCCACCTCTATAGGGTGAGAAACAAGCTGGTATCAGTGGTAGGAGTCAATCCCTCAGCTGATATAGCCTCCGGCAGGATTGCAGAGGTGCGCAGTAGAAGTATGTCATGCAATCGCATGACGCGCACCTCGCAGCAAGAATGCCGAGGCATTCTTGAACTGTATGATCTGTTTCGATCATTTCTGTCATCTGGCACTTTACTCACAGGCAGACAACATCTTCGTATATTATATCATAAGCATCTGTAAAAAGGAATATCCTAGTGATTATTGATTTAGAAATTGATTTTCTACCATATCCCAGATTTCATCTCTTCCTTGCTTAGTCTGAGAAGAAAATGGAATGATCGTTGTCCCTGGAATCAATTTCAGCCCTTCTCTTAGCACTTTCATCTGCTTCTGCACCTGACTTCTTTTAATCTTGTCGAGTTTCGTTGCTATAATGATTGGATGAAATCCCTGATCAACAATCCACTGATACATTATTCTGTCATTTTCAGATGGTGCATGCCTGATATCAATCAACAGGAATACTGCTTTCAATTGTGCAGAACTATGAAGATAACGTTCAATCAACTGTCCCCATTTAATTTTTTCCTGTTCAGACACTTTTGCGTATCCATAACCCGGAAGGTCAACAAGATACATTTCATCATTAATACTATAATAATTAATCGTCTGTGTCTTACCCGGAGTCGCTGAAATTCTTGCATAAGATTTCCGGTTCATCAACGCATTAATCAGCGATGATTTTCCTACATTTGATTTTCCCGCAAATGCGATCTCTGGTTTTGTATTCTTTGGCAGAACACTTGTAATTCCACATACTGTTTCAAGATTTACATTTTTAATGACCATCTTATCCCTCCTGTTCTTTAGAAAGTGCATAATCAAGCACTTCATCCATATGAGATACACTGACTATCTTAAGACCCTTTGTGATCTCTGAAGACATTTCTTCAATATCCCTCTCATTTTCTTTAGGAATCAGAATCATCCGGATCCCGGCATTTTTTGCTGCCAAAAGTTTTTCTTTTAATCCACCGATTGGAAGCACCCTTCCTCTTAGTGTAATCTCACCGGTCATAGCCACATCCGCACGTACCTTTCTTCCTGTCGCAGCTGAGAATATCGCCGTTGCCATTGTAATACCTGCAGACGGTCCATCTTTTGGTACTGCTCCTTCCGGAATATGGATATGTATATCATGTTCTTTAAAAAATTTCTCATCAATACCATGTTCTTTGCTGACAGAACGTATATAACTGATCCCGGCTCTTGCAGATTCTTTCATTACATCGCCAAGCTGACCAGTCAGAAGAATCTCACCCTCCCCCGGCATCACATTAACCTCAATCTGAAGTGTATCCCCTCCGACACTGGTCCATGCAAGTCCTCGGACAATTCCGACTTCATCCTGTTCATTTGCCTTCTGGAACTGGTAAATCTCTTTACCTAGATAATGCTCCAGATTACGTTCTGTAACTTTAATACATTTCTTATTATCTTCCAGAATCTCTCTGGCTGACTTTCTGCAGATGCCTCCAATTTTCCTTTCCAATTGACGAACTCCCGCTTCCCTTGTATACACGGTCGCAATTTTTTGAAGTGCTTTCTTACTGATTGAAAGTTGTTCCTCTGAAAGTCCATGACTTTTTAACTGCTTTGGAATCAGATGTCTCTGGGCAATATGAATTTTCTCATTTTCTGTATAACTGTTGATCTCGATTACTTCCATACGGTCAAGAAGTGGTCTTGGAATTGTTTGTAATGTATTAGCTGTCGTAACAAACAGTACTTCCGACAAATCGATTGGAACTTCCAGATAATGATCACGGAACTTGTCATTCTGTTCACTGTCCAGTACTTCCAGAAGTGCAGAAAATGTATCTCCTTTATAGTCATTACTAACTTTATCAATTTCGTCTAAAAGCATCAGTGGATTCTTTACTTTTGCATTTCGAAGTGCTGTCGCAATTCTTCCAGGCATTGCGCCTACGTAAGTCTTGCGATGTCCCCGGATCTCAGCCTCATCACGCACACCACCAAGAGAAATGCGGACATAAGGTCTTCCAAGCGCTTCTGCAAGTGATCTTGCAATAGAGGTCTTACCGGTTCCCGGGGGGCCTGCAAGGCAAAGAATCGGAGTCTGTCCTTTACTTGTGAGGATTCTAACTGCCAGAAATTCCAGTATACGATCTTTTACCTTTTCCAGACCATAATGTTCTTCATCAAGCTTTTCTTTCGCAGCTTTGATATCAAGATTCTCCTCACATCTCTTATTCCACGGCATCTCAAGCATCGTTTCAATATAAGTTCTTACAACACCAGACTCTGCCGGGCTTGCCATCTGGCTTTTAAATCTTTTGATTTCTTTTGCTAATTTTTCTTTCACTTCACAAGATGCATCTAAATCTTTCACTGCCTGTTCGAATTCCTCCGCATCTGTCTGAAGTGTATCTTCCCCTAGTTCCTCACGAATCAGTTTCATCTCTTCTCTTAAGATATATTCTCTCTGATTCTTATCTACACGCTCTTTTACCTTTTTCTGAAGTTCCTCTTTCACACTGAGTACGCGCATCTCATTGACCACACGAAGAGAAATGTCTTCATATCTCTGAAAAATATCCTGTTCTTCCAGAACTTTTTGGGTATCTTCATAATCCATTGGAAGATTGGCAGCAATTGTATCGACCATGACGCGCAGCGATTTTATCTCTTCGATCATCATAGCGAGTTCTTTTGCAAGCTTTGGATTTTTTGACATATAATCCCTGAACAGTTCACGAAGTCCACGTACCATTCCTTCTTCATTGATTGGATTTTCCAACAGTTCCCGGTCTTCCGGTTTGCAGAAATCCGGCAATATTTTTACCGCGGCCTGAAAATAAGGTTCTTCAGATTCAATCCAGGAAAGACCTGCACGCTGCTCTCCCGATACTAGAACACGTTTCATATTTCCCGGAAGCTTTACAATCTGTTTTACAGTTGCAATACAGCCAATTCTGTAAAGATCTGACTCCTTTGGCTCTTCCACTTCAACTTTTTTCTGCATTACAAGAAATATTTTCTGATCTTTTTTCATGGCCTGTGTGATTGCCTGCACAGATTTTTCACGGCTCACATCAAAATGTGTCACCTGCTCTGGCAGCACTGCAAGTCCGCGAAGTGCCACCATCGGCAGACTCATCAACTCATTTTCCATACTGTTTACTCCTATAATTCAAAAATGAGACGGGAACAATTTTACTCGTACCCGCCTCTTTCATTATGCGCTTTGTGTATTCACAGAAGTGTGTTCACACTCTGGTTTTGCTTTTCCTGTCACCACGTCACCGGTGATCCGGCACGTTTTCAGTGTCTCATCGGACGGTGCGCGATACATAATATCCATCATTGTATTTTCCATGATTGCCCGAAGTCCTCTGGCTCCAGTCTTTCTTTTCAATGATATATCTGCAATCTCGTTTAATGCAGAATCGTCAAATACTAATTTCACTCCATCTAGTTCCAAAAGTTTTTGATACTGCTTTACGATTGCATTCTTTGGCTCTGTCAAGATACGGATCAAAGCATCATGATCCAGCATCTCAAGAGATACTGTAACTGGTACACGCCCTACCAGTTCCGGAATCAATCCAAATTTCACAAGATCCTGTGGCAGCACCTGAGCTAACAATTTATCTACATCATCTTCATGCTTCTCTGCAATTTCTGCATTAAATCCGATAGATTTCTGATCAATACGTTTCTCAATAATCTTATCAATTCCTTCAAATGCACCGCCACAGATAAATAAAATATTCGTTGTATCTATCTGTATCAATTCCTGATGTGGATGCTTTCTTCCACCCTGCGGAGGAACATTTGCAACCGTGCCTTCTACAATCTTAAGAAGTGCCTGCTGAACACCTTCTCCAGATACATCTCTTGTAATTGACGGGTTCTCAGATTTTCTTGTAATCTTATCGATCTCATCAAGATAGATAATACCATACTCTGCACGTTCAATATCATAATCTGCAGCCTGAATCAGTTTTAGAAGAATATTTTCCACATCTTCTCCTACATATCCTGCCTCGGTAAGAGCTGTTGCATCAGCTATTGCAAATGGAACGTTCAGAATTTTTGCAAGTGACTGGGCAAGAAGTGTCTTACCACACCCTGTCGGACCAAGCATCAGTATATTACTCTTATTCAATTCGACGCCCAGATCTCTCTGTGCCATAATACGCTTGTAGTGATTATATACAGCAACAGAAAGAACCTTTTTTGCCTCATCCTGTCCAATCACATAATCATCAAGAAATTCCTTAATCTCTTCCGGTTTCAAAAGATTGATATCTGAAAACGGAGTCCAGGAATCATTCTCATCATATGCCATCTCTTCTTCTATAATCTCAGAGCATACTTCCACACATTCATCACAGATATAAGTATCATTCGGTCCTGCAATCAGTTTTTTCACCTGAGCCTGTGACTTATTACAAAATGAACACCTTATCTGATCATCATTTCTTCCCAATATTCTACACCTCATTAAAGAATAGGGAACATATCTGTTCCCTATCGTCTTGTAATTACTTCATCGATTAATCCAAATGCTTTGGCTTCCTCAGCGGACATAAAATTATCTCTGTCAGTCTCTCTGCTAATGACCTCCAGCGGCTGTCCTGTATTCTCTGCAAGAATCCGGTTCAACCTCTCACGAGTCTTCAGAATATGCTCTGCTGCAATCTGAATTTCAGTTGCCTGGCCCTGAGCTCCTCCTGATGGCTGATGAATCATAATCTCGGAATTCGGAAGGGCAAGTCTCTTTCCTTTTGTACCTCCGGCCAGAAGGAATGATCCCATGCTTGCTGCCATACCGATACAGATTGTCTCAATATCACATTTGATATACTGCATAGTATCATAGATTGCCAGACCGGCAGATACAGATCCGCCCGGACTGTTAATGTACAGATGAATATCCTTTTCCGGATCCTCTGCTTCCAGGAAAAGAAGTTGCGCGATTGCTACACTCGCTGATGCATCTGTAACTTCTTCTCCAAAAAATATAATTCTGTCCTTTAATAATCTTGAATAGATATCATAGGAACGCTCTCCTCTGCTTGTCTGTTCAATGACATAAGGTACTAAACTCATACATATGCCTCCCTGTTATATTTCAGTGACTTATTATTTCTCTACAGCGTTCTCAACAAGGAAATCAATTGCTTCCTGAACAGCCATATCGTCTTTCATCTGCTGTTTCTCAGCATCTCCTACAAGCTCTTTAAGTTTTTCAACTTCCATATCGTAAGACTTAGCCATCTCAGCTAACTTCTCATCGATCTTCTCGTCAGAAATCTCAATATTCTCAGCTTTTGCAATTGCTTCGAGAACAAGACGTGTCTTAATGTTCTTCTCTGCTGATGGAAGCATCTGCTCCATCATCTTGTCTGCTGTCATTCCTGTGAACTGTGCATACTGCTCCATTGTCAGTCCCTGTGACATCAGATTCTGAGCAAAATTATCCATCTGCTGGCGCGCCTGTGTCTTGATCATAAGTTCAGGAATCTCCATTGTTGCATTCTCGATAGCTTTTGCGATTACCTGATCTTCTTTTTTTGCTTTTCCTTCTTTAGCTTTTTCTTCTTTAATCTTAGCTTTTACATCAGCCTTGTACTCATCTAATGTATCAAACTCAGATACTTCTGCTGCGAATTCATCATCAATCTCTGGAAGCTCTTTCTCTTTGATCTCATGTACTGTACATTTGAATACAGCATCTTTTCCCTGAAGGTTCTCTGCGTGATACTCCTCCGGGAATGTAACTTTAACTTCTACTTCTTTCTCTGCCTCTACTCCGATAAGCTGATCCTCGAATCCTGGAATAAATGTTCCGGAACCAATTGTAAGAGAATAGTTCTCTCCTTTTCCGCCCTCGAATGCTTCTCCGTCAACAAATCCTTCAAAATCAAGAACAACTTCATCTCCGTCTTTAACCGGACGTCCTTCTACTGCAACTGTTCTTGCGTTCTTTCCAGCCTCTTCCTGGATCTTAGCGTCAACTTCTTTCTGTGTTACGCGTGTAGATACTTTATCTACCTCAAGTCCTTTGTACTCTCCAAGAGTAACCTCCGGTCTTGTAGCAACAAGTGCTGTGAAGATGAACGGTTTTCCTTTCTCGATCTGTGTAATATCAATCTCCGGCTGAGATACGATCTGAAGATCACACTCATCGTAAGCCTCTGAGTAAGCCTGTGGAATCAGAGCATTCGCTGCATCTTCATAGAATACATCTGCTCCATACATCTTCTCAACCATCTGACGCGGAACTTTTCCTTTACGGAATCCTGGCATACTGATTTTATTTTTCTGTTTCTTGTATGCGTTCTGAAGTGCTTTTTCTAATTCATCAGCAGAAACTTCGATTGTGAGTTTCGCCATATTTTTTTCTAATTTTTCTACCTGTAAACTCATTTACCCTTTTCCTCCTATTTCTATCCCCCTTGCATGGGCAATCCGCAAAAGGGCATATTACATTGCATTCACTCAAGAAGTATATCACAAACATTTCCAAATATCCAGTTCGATTTTACGGATATTGCGTTTTTTTATAAGGTTTTCATAAATTATCTCTGATATACAATAGAATCTGCAATTTCTACTGCTTTTTCCTCGCTGATAAGCACTTCGATCAGTTTCAGTGCAAAATCAATTGCAGTTCCAACTCCCTGACTTGTAATGATATTTTCGTCAGTTGCTACTGGTGCTCCGGTCAGATATGCATCTTCAATTTCACTTTCCATGTCTGGATAGCAAGTCGCTCTCTTTCCTTTTAAAAGTCCCATATCTGCGAGAATTGTCGGTGCCGCACAAATTGCTGCCACATATCTTCCGTCGTCATATGCTTCTTGAACTGCCTTTCTGACATTCTCATCTTCTTTCAGATTTGTTGTTCCCGGCATTCCACCCGGAAGCACGATCATATCGGATTCTTTAAAATCAATCTCTGTGATCAGATCCTCTGTCTGCACAGGTATTCCATGTGCTCCGCGCACTGTATAATCATCTGTAATTGATACTGTATCCACATACACTTTTGCTCTTCGAAGCAGATCTACTACCGTCAGAGCCTCAATCTCTTCAAATCCATCTGCTAATAATACAGTTACTTTTTTCATACTAAATTTCATAACGGATCTCTCCTTTTCTTATTTTTCTTGACTCATTTTCTTAATAGTAACACTGTTTACTTTTTGTGTAAACTGAATTATGATTATGCCATGGAGGTATTATAATATGGAAATAGAACGCAAATATCTTATTGATACTCTTCCGGAAGATTATCAGGATTATCCCTGTCGTCACATCGAACAGGCTTATCTGAACACGGATCCGGTTATTCGTATCCGGAAGGACAATAATAAACATGAACTCACTTATAAATCAAAAGGTCTCATGGCAAGAGAAGAATATAATCTGCCACTTGATGAAGCTTCATATCAGCATCTGCTCACAAAGATTGACGGACGTCTCATCAGAAAAAAACGTTATATGATTCCACTCAATGATTCTCTAACTATTGAATTAGATGTCTTTGAAGACGATCTGGCTCCACTGCTTCTGGCTGAAGTAGAATTTCCAGATGAAGCTTCGGCACTCTCTTTCACACCACCAGAATGGTTTGGAACAGATGTTACATTCTCCAGCGAATATCACAACAGTACTCTTAGTTTAAAATAGTCTGATTATATTGTTAATTTTACTTAAAAGCAACACATTGTTGCTTTTTCTTATTTTGCCACATTTCGGCGCATATTCTTTTATTTATTGAACAAATTGTTATGATGTAAACATATTTTTGATTCAATGGAGGAAACATCAATGGCCAATATCCAATTGACCGAGAATCTTCGTATTCTGCGTGAGCGAAGTAATCTTAAGCAGGATGAATTTAGCAGATATCTGAATATTTCTCGTCAGACATATTCCAATTATGAGCGTGGCACACGCACCCCTGATCTGGAATTACTCAAATCAATTGCTGACTTTTATCATATTACCATTGATGAACTTTTATTCTGTAACGGCTACAAGATTCCTCTGTATTCCATGCAGCCCGATAGAATTTCCGAGGGCGAAATTCCGTATATTAAATGCAAAAAATCCGATAATATCATCTATCTCACCGATGAAGAGCTAAAGCTTTTACTTCTTTTTCGTGCTGCTTCTGACGAAGTGAGACAGATTATTACCGGCTTTCTTGCAAATTCAAATAATCAGGAAGAATAACAGATTGGGAAGAGATCCCATCTGTTATTCTTCCATGATAAATTCATCATGTACTGCATTCATAGCTTTATCAATATCTTTCTCAGCTACGAGTACTGTAATACGAATTTCTGATGTTGAAATCATGTTGATATTGACTCTGGAATTGTACAGCGCCTCGAACATTCTGGATGCAACTCCCGGATTGCTCATCATTCCTGCTCCTACGACAGATAATTTTGCCACATCTTTGTTGTATGTAATATCCTTAATCGTAAGTCTTTCTTTATTCTTATCCAGAACTTCTAACGCATGTTCAAGATCATCCGAAGCAACAGTAAAGGAAATATCTTTTGTCCCCTCGCGTCCTACAGACTGTAAAATAATATCTACATTAATGTTATTGGCTGCCAGTGTATCAAATACACTAAAAGCTGTCCCTGGTTTATCTTCTACTCCGATTACAGAGATTCTTGCTGTATTTTTATCTGCTGCAACTCCTGTTACTAACAGTTTTTCCATTCCTGTTCCCTCCCCTACTACGGTTCCTTCTGTCTGATTGAGACTTGATCTGACTACCAGCTCTACATTGTATTTTTTTGCCATCTCGACTGAACGGTTGTGAAGTACTTTCGCTCCAAGGCTCGCCAGCTCCAGCATCTCATCATAAGTAATAAAATCTAATTTTTTTGCATTCTTTACAATTCTCGGATCAGCTGTAAAGACTCCATCAACATCTGTATAAATCTCACATTTGTCTGCATGAAGTACCGCAGCAAGCGCAACTGCAGTTGTGTCTGAACCACCTCGTCCAAGTGTTGTAATATCGTCATACTTATTCACACCCTGGAATCCTGTTACGATCACAATCTTTCTGGAATCCAGTTCATGTCTGATACGCTTAGTATCTACACGTTTAAATCTTGCATTTCCATAACGTGATGTTGCATGCATCGCAACCTGGAATGCATTTAGAGATACCGCTGGCACATCCAGTGCCTGCATAGCCATAGCCATCAATGATACTGACACTTGTTCTCCTGTTGTCAAAAGCATATCCAACTCACGCTTCTTTGCATCTGGGTTGATGGAATTTGCAAGTTCAATCAGCTCATCTGTTGTATCTCCCATCGCAGAAAGCACGACTACCACATCATGCCCTGCTTTATAGTCTTCAATGCAGCGTCTTGCCACATTAAATATTCGTTCTTTATTGGCAACAGAAGTCCCGCCAAATTTTTTAACGATCAGCATAGTTTCTCCCTTTCCCTAATCTTCAATACGGATCATATGAAGAATCTGGTCTTCATAACTCTTCGCTCTTGTATCATAATCACCTTCCATCATGATTGGAGTCACAAATCCAAACTCTCCGTCCAGACCGTCAACCTTCACGATTTCAACATCCCCAAAGGAATAACGGATATCTTCAATCTTCTCCTCCACGTTCCCTTTCATACGGATAAAGAATCGTCTCTTCATGGAAGATTTATCTTCCAGACGGAGTTTCTCTTCTTTCCACATAGTCATCACATTGCGGTTCAGGTTCTTGGCCGCTTCCACAACATCGGATACAACAGCACTTGCTGTTGGAAGTTTTCCTGCCCCGCTTCCATAGAACATCGCATCTCCCAAGACATTTCCATGAACGAAAATTGCATTGAAAACACCATTTACATTGTAAAGCGGGTGATCCGGATAAAGCATGCAAGGTGCGACCATCGCGCCAAGTCTTCCGGCATGTGTCTTGCTGGAAGCCAAAAGCTTGATTGTAGTTCCCATAGCCTTTGCATATCTCATATCTTCTACTGTAATCTTTGTAATTCCTTCACAGTAAATATCTTCAAAATCTACCTGCTGACCGGAAATCAGAGATGACAAAATTGCAATCTTTCTGCAGGCATCGTATCCTTCTACATCTGCCTCCGGATTTCGCTCTGCATATCCGTTATCCTGTGCTTCCTTTAATACAGAAGCATAATCTGCTCCTTCATAGAACATCTTCGTCAACATATAATTCGTCGTGCCATTGAGGATTCCGGTAATTTCTTCAATCTCATCTGCTGTCAGTGAAGAATTAAGCGGACGGATAATCGGAATACCACCGCCTACACTCGCCTCAAACAGAAAATTTATGTTCTTTTCTTTTGCAATAGAAAGCAATTCTGCACCGTGCTTTGCCACAAGTGCCTTATTGGAAGTTACGACACATTTTCCGGCAAGAAGGCTTCTTTTCACAAAGGTATACGCTGGCTCGATTCCTCCCATGACTTCCACAACGATCTGGATCTCATCATCAGAGATAATTGTCTCAAAATCATGAATTATTTTTTCCTGTATCGGGTCTTCTGGAAAATCTCTGATGTCCAACACATATTTTACATTCAGTGCATCTCCGATTCTCTGGGCAATGCGCTCACCATTGGTATCAATAACTTCCACGACACCTGAACCAACTGTACCATACCCCATCACTGCTATATTTATCATACCGTTCCTCCCTTTTCACCGCCTGATACATATTTTAAATAGGCGTTTATAAACATATCAAGATCTCCGTCAAGAACCGCCGTAACATTGCCATTTTCCACATTCGTTCTGTGGTCTTTTACTAACGTGTATGGCTGCATAACATAGGACCTTATCTGATTACCGAATCCGATGTCTTTTACTTCTCCACGGATATCTGATACTTTTTCTGCCTGTTCCTGCTCCTGCAGCAGCTTTAATTTTGCCTTCAACATCTGCATAGCTTTTTCTTTATTATGATGCTGTGATCTTTCATTCTGGCATTGAACTACAATTCCTGTCGGCAAATGCGTGATTCGGATTGCAGAAGATGTCTTATTGACATGTTGTCCGCCAGCCCCACTTGCACGATAGGTATCAATTTTCAGATCATCCTCTAAAATATCAATATCAATGTCTTCTTCAATATCCGGCACCACATCGCAGGAAGCAAAAGAAGTCTGTCTCTTTCCCGCTGAATTAAATGGCGAAATTCTTACAAGCCGATGTACACCTTTTTCTGATTTCAGATAGCCATAGGCATTGTCTCCAACTACTTCAAATGTAATATTTTTTATTCCGGTAATATCTCCATCCAGATAGTCCAGTACCTGAACCGAAAATCCTTTTGTCTGAAACCACCTGGTATACATACGGTACAGCATGTTCACCCAGTCACATGCCTCCGTTCCGCCTGTTCCGGCATGTAATGTCATAATCGCATTGCAGGAATCATATTCTCCTGATAACAATGTCTCAATTCTGAGTTTTTCAAAATCTTCCTCAAAATGAGCAATATCCTTTTCAATTTCCTTCACCATCGAGCGGTCTTCCTCTTCATCAACCATCTCAATCAGTGTACAGATATCATCATACTCCGAATATAATGCATGGATCACTTTCAAATGTTCCTGAAGATCTTTTAATTCTTTCATGATTTTTTGTGATTCTTCCGGCGCATCCCAGAATCCCGGTTCTTCTATCTTACGTTCCAGTTCCTCAACCCTGTTCTCTTTGCCGGAAATGTCAAAGTGAATCCCTCATTTCGGCAAGAGGTTCTTCATAGGAGTTCATAATTCCCTTATACTGTTCTAATTCAATCACACTGCCTCACCTCTTTCTTTTTTATATTTTTAACTTACTGCATAACGACATCTCTCCCGTCACTTTTCGCAACGGGAGATTCATCCCTTTTTAGATTTGTCTGTCATTTATTTCTTCCACAGCACTGTTTGTACTTCTTACCACTTCCACATGGGCAAGGGTCATTTGGATAGACCTTCTTGTTTTCCCGCTTCTTCGGCTCACGAAGAGCTGTGTCATCTTTATTGGTTCCAGTTACTTTTGCGACCTGCTCACGCTCAGCTTTCTGCTCGATTCTTACATGCATCAAAGTTCTGACTGTTGTCTCTGTAATTGCCTGAGTCATCTCGCCGAACATATCATATCCAAGCATCTTATACTCAACCTTCGGGTCACGGTTACCGTAAGCCTGAAGACCGATTCCCTGACGGAGCTGATCCATATCGTCAATATGATCCATCCATTTTGCATCAATAACTTTCAAAAGCACGACACGTTCCAGCTCACGGATATGCTCCGGCTCCGGGAACTCTGCTTCTTTTACTTCATACGCTTTTGCTGCGCGCTCTTTTAACAGATGCTTCAGCTCTTTCTGTCCCATACCTTTGACATCATCCGGTGTTACCGGTGCCATCGGAATGACCGCTCCTATTACACGGTTCAGTTCAATCAGATCCCAGTCCTCATAGTCCTGATCTACTGAAACTTCAGCATCTACAGTATTCTCAATGTAATCATTAATCATATGGAAGATGGAATCACGCATATTCTCGCCATCCAGCACACGTCTTCTCTCTTCGTAGATGATTTCTCTCTGCTCATTCATAACCTGGTCGTACTCTAACAGATTCTTACGAATTGCAAAGTTATTGCTCTCAATCTTCTGCTGAGCTTTCTCAATCGCACTGGAAAGCATCTTATGCTCGATCTGCTCGCCTTCTTCTACTCCTAGCGTCTCAAACACCTGCATCAGTCTCTCAGAACCGAACAGTCTCATCAGGTCATCTTCCAAAGAAATGTAGAATCTAGATTCTCCCGGATCCCCCTGACGGCCGGAACGGCCACGTAACTGGTTATCAATACGTCTGGATTCGTGACGCTCAGTACCGATGATCTTTAATCCACCGGCTTCTCTTGACTCATCATCCAGCTTGATATCTGTACCACGGCCGGCCATATTCGTTGCAATCGTAACCGCATCGTGAATACCTGCCTGCGCCACGATTTCAGCCTCCAGCTCATGATACTTAGCATTCAATACATTATGCTTAATTCCTCTTCGTTTGAGCATACTGCTTAAAAGTTCAGAAGTCTCAATTGTAATTGTACCAACAAGCACTGGCTGATGATTTGCATGCGCTTTTTCAATTTCATCACATACTGCATTGAATTTTTCTTTCTTTGTCTTATATACGGCATCTTCCAAGTCTTTTCTCGCAACCGGACGATTAGTCGGAATCTCAATTACATCCATTCCATAAATCTCACGGAACTCCTTCTCCTCAGTAAGGGCTGTACCTGTCATACCGGCTTTCTTCTCAAATTTGTTAAACAAGTTCTGGAAAGTAATGGTTGCCAGTGTCTTACTTTCTCTCTTAACCTTCACATGCTCTTTTGCTTCGATTGCCTGATGAAGTCCGTCTGAATAACGGCGTCCCGGCATAATACGTCCGGTAAACTCGTCAACGATGAGTACTTCATCGTCTTTTACAACATAATCCTGGTCACGGAACATCAGATTATGTGCACGCAGCGCAAGGATAATATTATGCTGGATTTCCAGGTTTTCCGGATCAGCCAGGTTCTCAATATGAAAGAACTTTTCAACTTTCTTTACACCATCTTCTGTCAGGTTGATATTCTTCTCTTTTTCATTGACGATAAAATCACCAGTCTCTTCAATATCCTCGCCCATAATGGCATTCATCTTACTGAATTCACCACTCGCCTCGCCTTTTTCCAACTGACGCGCAAGAATATCGCATGCTTCATATAACTTGGTAGATTTATCACTCTGACCGGAAATGATCAGTGGTGTTCTCGCCTCATCAATCAATACGGAATCGACCTCATCGATGATAGCATATTTCAGTCCACGCTGAACGAGCTGCTCTTTATAAATAACCATGTTATCTCTCAGATAATCAAATCCGAGTTCGTTGTTCGTTACATAAGTAATATCGCAATTGTATGCAGCACGTCTCTCATCATTATCCATGCTATTCAATACCACTCCGACAGTCAGTCCCAGGAACTCATGAACCTGTCCCATCCACTCAGCATCACGCTTTGCCAGATAGTCGTTGACTGTTACAATATGCACCCCCTCACCGGTCAATGCATTCAAATAAGCCGGAAGTGTAGAAACCAGTGTCTTACCTTCACCAGTCTTCATCTCAGAAATACGTCCCTGATGAAGAATAATTCCTCCGATCAACTGTACTCTGTAATGCTTCATGCCAAGTGTACGTCCTGCCGCCTCACGCACAACTGCAAACGCCTCCGGCAGAATATCATCCAGTGTCTCTGTGCCTTTCAGACGGCTCTTAAATTCCTGTGTCTTATTCTTAAGCTCCTCGTCGGAAAGCTGCTCCATCTGCGGCCCCAACGCTTCAATCTCATCTACAATGGGATAGATACGCTTTAACTCATTTTCACTATGTGTTCCAAAAATTTTTTGCAATAAGCCCATATCTATACATTACTCCTTGTCCGTAAATTTACTCAGTATCCATTCTATCACTATCAAGAATGCAATTCAACCAATTTACAAAGTGTTTTCAAACTGTTCACACTTGAAATATTTTCTCATCATTCAAGAATTCTCTCGCATTCTTGTTGCGAACTAAGCTACATAAATTCTATACTAATATTTTTTAATCTGCTCATATGGAAGATGTCCTCCAAAAAGATCCAGCGCACTTCCTATTGTAAAATCCACTTTTCCACCCGTCTTTTTTCTAAAATGTTCAATGTCCTCAAGACTTGCGATTCCTCCTGCATAAGTCACTGGTATCATATCGAACTCTCCAAGAATTTTTGCCAGCTCTTCATCAATTCCTGCTGATTTTCCTTCTACATCCACACCATGCACCAGATATTCATCGCAATATCCGGCAATTTCCCTTAAAACTTCCTGTGTCAGTTTTACATCCGTAAACTTCTGCCAGCGGTCTGTCACTATATAATAACCGTCTTCTTTTTTCCTGCAGCTCAAATCAATGACAACATTTTCTTTCCCCACTGCATGTTTAAGTTTTTCCATATTTTCCCAATTTATCTTCCCGTCGCGGAACACATAAGATGTTACGATCACATGGCTTGCCCCCGCCTCCAGAAACTCTTCTGCATTTTCGGCATGGATTCCACCGCCCACCTGAAGTCCTTTTGGATATGCGCCAAGTGCCAGTATTGCCTGTGCTTTCGTTTCTCTATAATATTCTGAAGATACCGGATTTAAAAGTATCACATGTCCCCCTATAAGTCCGTCTTTCTGATACATTTTTGCATAATAATCCGCATTTTCAGAGGCCGTGAAATTTTCCTTTGCCTGATTGCCCTGATCAGTAAGACTACCGCCTACAATTTGTTTGACTTTTCCATTATGTATGTCTATACAAGGTCTGAAATGCATGAAAAAACTCCTTTCCTTATCCAAAAGAAAAGCCACACTCTCACAGGGACAAATCCATTTATCCCCGAAAAAATGTGACCTTGTCTTCTTATCTTACATTCTTTTCTTATCTGTCGTTTACATTGTCATTACCAGTCGTCGCATCATTCACTGTGTTATTGTTTGTGTTTTTCCGGTTATCCGACCGTCCATCACCATCCAGATCATCGACTACATCGCCTACGCCTTTTCCGACATCGTCAATTCCATCTTCCAGGCCGTCACCGATTTTGTCCATGGCACTATCACCAGTCTGTGTGTCATTCGCGCCATTGTCATTCACCACATCATTCTGCCCTGCTCCATTATCATTTGAATTTCCTGCACAGGCAGTAACTGAAACCAGAATACCAACACACATCATAATCAACAATAACTTTTTTAACCGTTTCATAATTTTCGTCTCCTTTTCCGTATAGAATGCTACATGCAAATACTTCACTTGCTGATAGTAATATCTGCATTTTACAGTTTTCTATACCTTTTTAGAGATTGACATTATTTTACAGTCGTTCTGCAATGCGGCCGCTTCTGTATGCCTCCAGGAGAAATTCCAGATCATGGATCTGTTCTACCAGTTCTTTTCCCACATCCGTGTCTAAAACAGACTGGCGCTTTGATACAATTTCTGTCACAATGGTATCAGAATGAATATCTGTTTCATTTTCAATTGCTGATTCTTTCGATTCAAACGGCTCATGGGCACTTAAAATCATACCATAAGAATTATAGATCAGCGTATAACCTGCAATTCCGGTCTGTTTCTGATATGCTCTTGAAAATCCTCCATCGATAACAAATACTTTGCCTCCACATTTCATCGGATTTTCTCCGTTTTTGGATTTTACCGGCATATGACCATTGATGATATGACTAAAGGAATGCTCTAGTCCGAATTCTTTCAAAATACGGTCGACCACCTTATCATTTTCCAAAAAATCATAATAAGGATTCTTTTTCTCCTTATGTGTCTCTTTTTCTGCTAGGAAATATCGCTCAAACGTTGCCATCTTGTCCTTACCGAACAGCGGTGAATTCTCACTGAGCCAGATATACCACATCATATCCTTCCCACGCTTTCGTTCCTTCTCGTCAATGGCATAAAATCCCTTTCTCACATAGCTTTCCAGCACCTCATAAAGTGCCTTTCCTTTGTAAGAACGCCCGTATATTTTTACTGACTTAAAACTTCCATCTTCATTCAGCGGAATACAACCGTGATACAACAAGTTGTTATTGTATACTTTGTATAATCCACCTTTACTTAAAAGGAAATGCATATGGCTCTGTAATTTTTCGCAGTTGACAAATGCCTGTGTCAAACGATCCAGCACCTCTTCTTCGGCTTCTGTCAATGCATATGGCCGTTTTGGATCGATCGTCGGGAAGTTTTTATCCAGAAGTTCATATGTTTTTCCATCCAACTCGATCAAACCATTTTCATAATCAATCAGATGCAAAAGATTTCGGTGTTCCAGCTTAAATCCAGGATTTTTTTTGATAATCTGCCCTTCTATCTTAAACTGGATAATAGAAATTGCCTTATGCATCTTCATGTTCAGCATTGTTTCGCTGGGATCATAGTCCGGATCATCCTTCAGTTCAAAGCAGCTGCATGGATCATCCCGATATGTGTTCAGTGCAAATGTAGCAAGCGGCAGGAGGTTAATTCCATAGCCATCCTCCAAAATCTCCAGATTTGCATATCTTGCACAGATGCGGACAACATTTGCAACACAGCCCTGTTGTCCTGCTGCCGCCCCCATCCAGAGCACGTCATGATTTCCCCATTGGATATCCATAGAATGATACCCCATCAGCTTGTCCATAATAATATGTGGTCCCGGCCCACGATCATAAATATCTCCTACAATATGCAGATGATCTACAGTAAGTCTCTGAATCAATTCACTCAAAGCCACAATAAACTCTTCGGAACGTTTGATCCGGATGATCGTATCTACAATAGAATTATAATAGGACTCCTTATCCAGAACATCTGCTTTCTCTGTAATCAATTCCTCAATGACATAAGCAAATTCCGGAGGCAGAGCTTTTCTGACTTTAGATCTGGAATACTTACTTGAAGTCCGCTTGCAGATTTCAATCAGACGATACAACGTAATCTTATACCAGTCCTCCATATTTTCTTCTTTTTTCTTAATGAGCTCCATCTTCTCTCTTGGATAATAAATAAGAGTAGCAAGGGTCTTCTTATCCTTACTACTCATAGTATTTCCGAAGACTTCGTCAATTTTTCTACGAACTGCTCCCGATCCATTCTTAAGAACATGGGAAAATGCTTCATATTCCCCATGGATATCCGTAAGAAAATGTTCCGTACCTTTTGGCAAATTTAAAATTGCCTGTAAGTTAATAATCTCTGTTGATGCCTTAGCAATGGTCGGATACAGTTGAGAAAGTCTCTCCAAATAACGTGCTTCTAAATCTTTCATAACCTCTCCTTTATATAATATGGTTGTTTTTTCCAACTATAATATTTACGGATTGCTTTGTGCTTTGCATTCCTGCAATCTGCCCCAAGATTCCTCGTAATATTATTTTAATATTACGTCTGACATATCGTATTTTCCTGCCTCTTTTCCGGCAAGGAATTTTGCAGCCTCTACCGCACCTTTTCCAAATACAGTTCTGGAGTATGCTGTATGTTTGAACTCAATCACTTCATCTATTCCTGCAAAGAGTACTTCGTGTTCCCCAACAATTGTACCTCCGCGCACGGCTGATATTCCAAGTTCTTTTTTATCACGTTTCTTTCTGACCTGACTTCTGTCATAGACATACTCGTACTGTCCATCTGCCGCCTCATTGATAGAATCTGCAAGAGCGATTGCAGTTCCACTTGGGGCATCCAATTTCTGGTTGTGATGCTTCTCAACAATTTCAATATCATAACCTGCAGGAGACAGTACTTTTGTCGCCTCTTTCAAAAGCTGCATCAAAAGATTGATTCCAAGTGACATATTGGCAGAACGAAGAACTGCTACCTTCTTGGATGCTTCTTCTACCTCCTGAAGCTGTTCCTCTGAAAGTCCTGTTGTGCAAAGAACAACAGGAATCTGTTTTTCTACGCAATAATCCAAAAGTCCGTCTACTGCCTTTGCATTTGAAAAGTCAATCACAACATCTGCTTCTACATCACACTTTTCGATACTATCGAACACTGGATATTCATTTGCAACTTCCGTATATGCATCCACTCCTGCCACAATCTCTACCTCTGCATCTTCTTTTGCAAGTGTAGTGATCGCACGTCCCATCTTGCCATTGCAGCCATGCATAATCGCACGTACCATAATATTTTTCCTCCTTGTCTTTTTACATGACAGAAAAGGATATCACCCGGGATATCCTTTTATCTGTAATTATCATTCCTACTGCCATTCTTAAAAATCTCTATGCCAGCTCAATTCCAAAACCCTTCATGGCCTGTGCAAGTGCTTTTGTGTGTTCTGGTGAAAGTTCAGTTAATGGCATGCGAAGTGGTCCGCAGTCTTTTCCCATAAGTTCCATTGCTTTCTTAACAGGAATCGGATTAACTTCACAGAAAAGCTTCTCAATAAGCGGAATTGCTTTTAACTGAAGGTCCAGACTTCCTTTCACATCTCCATCAAAAAACTTCGCACAGATATCATGCGTCTCCTTTGGAGCTACATTAGAAAGAACCGAAATCACTCCCTTTGCTCCCAGAGAAAGTAATGGTACGATTTGATCATCATTTCCTGAGTACAGATCAATGTTACCATCTGTCAGAGACATGATCTTTGCAACCTGGGAAATATTTCCAGATGCCTCTTTTACACCTACAATATTGTCAACATTCTTTACAAGTTCTGCCACAGTAGCCGGCTCAATATTACAGCCTGTTCTGCTTGCAACACTATACATAATAATTGGTGCCTTCGCTTCTTTTGCTACAGCTTCATAATGTGCGATCAGTCCTGCCTGTGTGGCCTTATTATAATAAGGTGTAACAAGAAGTAATCCGTCTGCACCATAATCTGCTGCCTCCTTAGACATATCAATTGCTGTACGTGTACAATTAGAACCTGTACCTGCAATAACTGGGATTCTGCCTTTCACTCTGTCAATTGCAAACTTTACGCACTGCATATGTTCTTCTTCTGTCATTGTTGCAGACTCGCCAGTTGTTCCACAGATTACAATACAATCTGTTCCATTATTGCAGTGGTAATCAAGCAGTGCATCTAACTTATCATAATTAATACTTCTTTCTTCATCATCATTAAATGGTGTGACAATTGCCACTCCAGCTCCAGTAAATATAGCCATCGTACTCCTCCTGACTTTTCATGTGCTTTAAATTATCTGTCATGATTCATTATTAATTGAAATTTTAGCATCATTATCAAGGGATGTCAATGAAAGACTATACTTCTAAACAAGTTGCGAACATTCTGACCTACCCATTTTTTATATTTCCACACATTCCAGTTTACTTACAGATACCTCATACGCGGTTCTCTCTTCCGTCAGCGTATCCGATAACTTCTTTATATAAGTACGACTCTGTATTCTGCCTATGATCTGCACATGCTCTCCTACTTCAAATGCAGAAGCATATCTCGCATTTCTTCCCCAGCAGATACATGGTATGTAATCTGATTTTCCATATGGTCTGTTCACCGCCAGCAAAAGGTCAGCGATTTCTCTCCCAAGTGGAGTTTTCCGATAGACCGGAAGTTTACAGATATAGCCGTCCAGGAAAATGCTATTCGTCTTCGCTCCATCCAGTTCTTCATCAATAAACTCCAACTCTCTTACAAATACAGATAATACAAGCCGATTTTTTTGCTCTTCATGTCTGTTATAAGACCGGAACTGACCATTCACCATAATGTACTCACCTGTATAATCTCTTGTCACATCAATCAGACGCTCCGAAATCATCAGTGGAATCCGGTCTTCCGAGTTGCTCAGACGCTTCACCTTTACCTCTACCATATAAAATCCTTCCCCGAATACCTCATGGCTGAAAGTAAAATCTGAAGCAATTTCTCCCATAATCGTCACCTGGTTATTTTCAATAATCTTATCTGACATAATTTTAAGTTCTCCTTCCTCTAAAACGTATTTCCTATGGTCTTTAATAATCTATGCTTAAAGTACAGAATTTAGAACAACTTTTTTAAACTCTTGTAAAATTTCAAAAATGTGGTAGACTAATAAAGTTGTATATATTAAATTAGAAGTGTTTACAAGTGAAGATTCAAAGAAAAGGATGTTATAAAATGAAGACAAAACGCGAAGATGTAAGAAATATCGCAATTATCGCCCATGTTGACCACGGTAAAACGACACTGGTAGATGAATTATTAAAGCAAAGCGGCGTATTCCGTGAAAATCAGGCCGTTGAGGAACGTGTCATGGATTCCAACGATATTGAAAGAGAACGTGGAATCACTATTCTCTCTAAAAATACTGCCGTTACTTATAACGGGGTGAAGATTAATATCATTGACACACCTGGACATGCTGATTTCGGCGGCGAAGTAGAACGTGTCCTTAAAATGGTAAACGGAGTTATCCTCGTAGTTGATGCATTTGAAGGTGCTATGCCACAGACAAAGTTCGTTCTCAGAAAAGCAATGGAATTAAAACTTCCTGTTATTGTATGCATCAACAAAATCGATCGTCCAGAAGCAAGAGCTGAGTCTGTTATCGATGAAGTTCTGGAACTTCTCATTGATCTTGGTGCATCGGATGAGCAGCTTGACTGTCCGTTCGTATATGCTTCTGCAAAAGCTGGTGTTGCTGCTTTAGAGCTGACAGATGACATGAAAGATATGAAACCACTGTTTGATACAATCTTAGACTACATTCCTGCACCGGAAGGCGACCCGGAAGCTCCGACTCAGGTTCTTATCAGTACAATTGATTACAATGAGTATGTAGGACGTATCGGTGTTGGTAAAGTAGATAACGGTACGATCGCAGTGAACCAGGATATGGTTGTTGTCAACCATCATGATCCGGACAAACAGCAGAAAGTTAAAATCAGTAAGCTCTACGAATTCGATGGTCTGAAAAAAGTAGAAGTAAAAGAAGCAACCATCGGTTCCATTGTAGCAATTTCCGGTATTTCCGACATTTCCATCGGAGATACACTCTGCTCTCCTGAAAATCCGGTAGCCATTCCGTTCCAGAAGATTTCAGAGCCTACGATTTCCATGGACTTCATGGTAAACGACAGCCCATTTGCCGGACAGGAAGGAAAATTTGTGACTTCCCGTCACCTGCGTGACCGTCTGATGCGTGAGCTGAATACAGATGTCAGCCTTCGTGTCGAAGATACAGAGAACATGGATTCTTTCAAAGTTTCTGGTCGTGGCGAACTTCACCTTTCTGTTCTTATTGAGAATATGAGACGTGAAGGATACGAATTTGCTGTCAGCAAGGCAGAAGTTCTTTATAAGAAAGATGAAAATGGTAAGCTCTTAGAGCCTATGGAGATTGCATACATCGATGTACCAGACGAATTTACTGGTGTTGTCATCGAGAAACTGAGCCAGAGAAAAGGCGAACTTCAGACGATGGGTGCCGGAAATGGCGGATATACCCGTCTTGAGTTCCGTATTCCTTCCCGTGGACTCATTGGATACCGTGGGGATTTCATGACTGATACAAAGGGAAATGGAATCATGAACACAGCATTTGACGGCTACGCACCATACAAAGGTGATATTCAGTATCGAAAACAGGGATCTCTAATCGCATTTGAGACTGGAGAATCTGTAACTTACGGACTTTATATTGCCCAGGAGCGTGGACAGTTATTCATTGGAGCAGGTGAAAAAGTTTACTCCGGTATGGTCATCGGACAGAATGCAAAGACAGATGATATCGAGATTAATGTCTGCAAGACAAAACATCTTACAAACACTCGTTCTTCCAGTGCAGATGAGGCTCTCCGCCTGACACCTCCGAGAGTATTAAGTCTGGAGCAGGCAATCGATTTTATCGACACTGACGAGCTTCTGGAAGTTACACCAGACAATTTGAGAATCCGCAAGAAAATTCTGGATCCTAAGATGAGAAAAAGAAGCAACCTGAAATAATAAAATACTATTCAAGACTTGAAGCTGTCCGTATACATTTTTGTTGCGGACAGTTTTTTGAATCTTTTGACCGTGTTCTTCATATTTTCTACATCCTTTCCAAATTCTATATTGGCAAGACTACTCCGATACTTTATACTCTATATTGTAGATTTTTACTACTTACTTATTACTAATTCCCAAGGAGACAAAAAACATATGAAAGAATCTATATCTGTATTTTTAAAACGGCTGTCTGATATTTTGGAATTTGTTATTTCATTTATATTGACCGCCGGTATTATCTTATTGTGTCTGCGTGTAGCCGGTGCGATTTACAAAATTCCAGATTTAAATGTCTGGCCTAACTATGAAGATCTTCTGGAAACTTGCTTCAATCTGATCATCGGCGTCGAGCTTATTAAAATGATGTACTCTCACTCCCCACAGACAGTTTTCGAAGTTCTCTTATTTGCAATTGCAAGACAAATCATCATCGATCATTCTTCCATCTGGAGCAGTCTTGTCGGTGTCTGCGCAATCGCTGTATTATTTGCCACACGTAAATTCTTATTCTGTAATTTTGATGATGCTGACAAATACATCTTCCACGCATCTGCAAAAGCAAAAAATATTGCCAGGCTTCTTTCCATTGACCTTCCGTATTCAGGAAACGATACACTGGAAGAGGTGATGCTTGATCAGTTAAAAAAAGAAAATATAAATAACGAGATCGGAGCCTGTGTTTTCTTCAAAAGCTTCGGTCTACGCATCGCAAAAAAATCTGATGGAAAAATTTCAAGAATTGAAGTAATACGTGCTATACATTAACAACAAAACGTGCTATACTATATCTATCAGATAGATTACCGTTCTGGCCACCAACTGTCAGATATTAACGTCTGAAAAAACGTAGCAAAGGAGTTGGACAATATGAAATTCATTATTATTGGAAAGAACATTGACGTAACACCAGGATTAAAAGATGCTGTAGAGAACAAATTAGGAAAATTACAGCGTTACTTCACACCTGACACAGAGATTCATGTAACACTCAGCGTTCAGAAAGAACATCAGAAGATTGAGGTTACAATCCCTGTAAAAGGCAACATCATTCGTTCCGAGCAGGAAAGCGACGATATGTATGTATCCATCGACCTGGTAGAAGAAGTCATCGAGCGTCAGCTCAGAAAATATAAAAACAAACTGGTAGCAAAGAATCAGGAAGGTAACAACTTCAGCAAGACTCTTTTTGAGACAGAAGAGTCAATTGAAGACGGTGAAGTAAAAATTGTCCGCACAAAAAGATTCGGAATCAAACCAATGTATCCAGAAGACGCATGCGTACAGATGGAATTACTTGGACATAACTTCTTTGTATTCTTCAATGCTGAGAATGAAGAAGTTAACGTAGTATATAAGAGAAAAGATGGATCTTTCGGATTAATCGAACCAGAATTCTCATAAAGCAACAAGCAAGATAGGAAAATAAAATAGAGTCAGGAAAATGTTTACATTTTCCTGGCTCTGTTTTTATTTTTCTATATGGCGACTGCCATGGCCGAGAGGCAGCGTCGCGGCATCGAGGCTCTTGCTTGTTGCTTGTTTCTGTATGGCGACTGCCATGGCCGAGAGGCAGCGTCGCAGAAGCTTTGCTCTTACGCCACTATCTGCGGCTCCCCATCAATCTGTGCGAACCAGCACTCATCGCCTTCTTCCATTTTTACTCTTCCATTAGTTCCTTCCGTAATCTCTGCTTCCACAGTCTTTACCTCTCCCAAAGGCAATAAAACACTTAATTCTACATTTTCCGTATAAATACTGTCAATCAGCTTGATTCCACGTTGTCCCAAAATATACTGCACTTTTCCAAGACCATTATAATCTGTCTTAATATTCAGTTTAAGCCCCCGGATTCTGGTTATAATTACAGATGCACGGATTCCCGCCTGTGTAGAAGAAGAATAAGCTCTTACAAGCCCTCCGGTTCCAAGAAGTGTTCCTCCAAAGTAGCGGGTCACAACAACTACTATATTGCGGATTTCTTCCCCAAGAAGAACATCCAGCATAGGTTTTCCGGCAGTGCCGCCAGGTTCTCCGTCATCACTGCATCTTGCAAGCTGTCCTCTCTCTCCGATGACATACGCAAAACAGTTATGTCTCGCATCCCAATATTTTTTCTTCATTGCTTCTATAAAAGCAAGTGCTTCTTCTTCGCTTTCTACCGGAGCAACTGTCGCAATAAATCTGGACTTTTTTTCTATAATTTCATCCTGTCCACCTTTATACACAACTTTATATTTATCCAACATATTTACATAACTCCCTTGATTTTTCATTCATACATATTACGCTTAAGAAGTCTTTTTTTACTTCCTACCACATTACTATATCAAACTTCTTAAGATTTTCCATAGAAAATATGAAGTTTTCATTTTTTTCTTTATTTCAAATAGCTAATTTGCTATAATAACCTGGTATAAAGGAGGCATATACGCATGAATTATGGTAAGAAAAAAGCCGCAAAGCGCCAGAAGCAGATTACGTCAAAGTCTGCTATGCAGGCAAAGCGTGTAGGAGTCCGATTATTTAAGGCACTCCTTCTTTGCATCATCGTGGTTGCAATCGCCGGTGTTGCCGGTGGCGGACTATTTGTGAAAAAGATTATTGACAATTCTCCGGATATTACACCTGATGATGTAAAACCACAGGGATTTACAACTTTAGTGTACGCTGACGACGGAACAACTGAAATTGAACGTTTTGTTGCCGCAGGTTCTAACCGTGTATATAAAACAATCGATGAGATTCCGGCAGATCTTCAGCATGCATTTGTTGCTATCGAGGATGAACGTTTTTATGAGCATAACGGAATTGATATCAAAGGTATTGTCCGTGCCGGTGTTTCTCTTATTTCCGGGGGATCCCAGGGAGCCAGTACACTGACACAGCAGCTCATAAAAAATAATGTCTTTCCGAACTTTGTAAATGAAAAGACATTCTACGATAAGCTACAGCGAAAACTCCAGGAACAGTTCCTTGCCGTTTCCATCGAAAAGCAGATGAGTAAAGATGAGATTATGGAAGCTTATCTGAACACCATCAACTTAGGACAGAACTGTCTCGGTGTTCAATCTGCTGCGAAAAGATATTTCAACAAAGATGTTTCAGAACTGACTCTTTCTGAAAGTGCTGTTATTGCAGGTATTACACAGAGTCCTGGTAACCTGAATCCAATCACGAACCCTCAAAAGAACCAGAAGCGTCGTGATAAGGTTCTTAAGAATATGCTGAAACAGGGATATATCGACCAGGCTGCTTATGATGAAGCAATGGCAGATGATGTATATGCAAGAATCCAGTCTGTTAACGAAACCCAGACAGATTCTTCCAACGCATATAGTTATTTTGTAGATGCACTTGCAGATCAAGTCATGAATGACCTGCAGGATCAATGTGGTTTTTCAGAAACACAAGCTTACAATGCTGTTTACAGTGGAGGTCTTAGCATTTACTCCACTCAGAATCAGTCTCTTCAGCAGATTTGTGACGAAGAAGCCAACGATGATTCCAATTATCCATCAAATATCGAATATGGTCTCGACTATGCACTGACTGTCACGCGTGCAGATGGAAGTACTGAGAATTACTCTTCCGGCCACATCAAAAAATATGTAAAAGAAACCTATAACAAAGATCAAGGACTTTTATATAAAAGTGAAGATGCCGCCCGTGCCATGGTAGAAGAATGGAAATCTACCATCGCTCAGGAAGGTGATACTTACAATGAAGTTATAAACATCTCACCACAGCCACAAGCTTCCATTACTTTGATGGATCAGTATACCGGTCAGATCAAAGCCATGGTCGGTGGCCGAGGTGCCAAATCAACCAGTCTAGGACTGAATCGTGCATACAAAGGTTCCAAGAGACAACCTGGATCTACTTTTAAAATCCTGGCTGCTTATGCACCGGCTCTGGATCTGGACGAGATGACACTTGCTTCTGTCATTGATGATAAAAATTATGATGTTGGCGGTGGAAAAACTATTAAAGGAAGTAAAGGCGATGTATCCATGCGTACCGCTATCGCACTTTCTCTCAACTCCTGTGCTGTGCAGACCAGTGATCTTGTTACTCAAGATGTAGGTATGGAATATTGTGAGAAACTTGGCATCAGCACACTGGTAACTAACAAAGTAGTAAATGGAAAAACTTATTCTGATAACACAAAAACCCTTGCCCTTGGTGGTCTGACAGATGGTGTTTATAATTACGAACTCTGTAGTGCCTATGCTGCAATTGCCAACAACGGTGTTTACAATAAACCAACTCTTTACACGAAAGTTTTAGATCATGATGGCAATGTTCTTCTTGACGGAACTGGCGAGAGTCACCAGGCAATCAAAGACAGTACAGCCGGACTTCTTACGAGTGCTCTTCAGACCGTAGTAGAGGAAGGTACCGGTAAAGCCTGCCAGTTAGATAATATGCCGGTTGCCGGTAAAACAGGTACAACAACATCCAACAAGGACTTATGGTTTGTCGGATATACACCATATTACACATGTGCTGTATGGGGCGGTTATGATGATAACAAAGAATGTAATTCCGATACAAAATTCCGTTTCCGCATCTGGAAAGGAATCATGAGCAGAGTACATGAGAATCTTGAAACAAAAGATTTTGTAATGCCAAGTTCTGTAGAGCAAAAATCCGTCTGCACAATTAGCGGATATCTGGCAAATTCCAGTTGTCCAAGTGTAACAGAATACTTTGCAACAGACAGCCTTCCAGATCAGAGTTGTCCGGGACATAAAAACCATTCTGAAGACTATGATTCTGAAGAAAATGACAGTAAGTCCCATGACACAAATAGCGATAATACTGGTAACAATACCGGTACTAATACCGGAGATAATACTGGTGGCACCACTGGTGGCAATACCGGTGGCGGTGATGCTGGTAATACTGGTGGCAACACCGGTGGCAATACGGGTGGCAACACTGGCGGCAATACCGATGGCGGTGATACTGGTGGCGGCGATGCCGGTGGTAACACACAATAATCACTTTTGCTTATCTCAATATTGATAATTCAAAAAAACAGGAGAGTGGATATCCACTCTCCTTTCCTATATTCGAAACATCTGCCTTCTACACTTGACTATCCAGGATCAATTTTGCAGCTCCACAGATTCCTGCATCATTTCCAAGGCTTGCAATAGCAAACTGAGTATCTTTATTTGCAAAAAAGGCTCGCTTGCGATAATATTTTTCTACATATGTAAGAAGAACTTCCCCTGCTTTTGACACTCCTCCTCCAATTACAAAAAGGCTTGGATCTACTACGACTGCTACGTCTGCTAATCCTTTCGCCAGGTATTCTCCGAATTCTTCTACAATATCTACTGCAAGCTGGTCACCTTCTTTTAAGGCATCAAATACGATTTTTGCATCTATCTTATCTAAATCATAAGTTCGCAATATTGAATCTTTCTTATCAGCTGCGAGATGTTCTCTGGCAATTCTTGCAATTCCTGTTGCAGACGCATACTGTTCAAGACAGCCTTTCTTTCCACAGCCACAACACTTTTCTTCAAAGTAATTTACACAGATATGTCCGATTTCTCCGCCAGCTCCATTGGCACCGATCAAAGGCCTTCCTCCCATGATCACTCCTCCGCCAACTCCAGTTCCAAGTGTGACCATGACCATATTCTTCTCACCATGTCCAGCACCTTTCCACATCTCACCGAGTGCCGCTACATTGGCATCATTGCCAACAACAACCTGCCAACCTGTCAGATTCTCTAATTCTTTCTTAACCTCTTTATATCCCCATCCAAGATTCGCTGTCTTTCTCACAATACCTTCCGAATTTACCGGTGCCGGAATTCCCATTCCAATTCCTATCACTTCTTCTGCCGGAATTGCTTTTTCCTGAATCTTTTCCTTTAAAGCCGTTGCTATATCTTGAAGAATGGATTCACCTTCATTTTCAGTTCTTGTAATAATCTCCCATTTATCAAGAATTTCTCCATCCACTGTAAACAATCCCAGTTTTATAGTGGTTCCCCCAACATCTGCTCCAAAACAGTATTTCATAGTTATTTTCTCCTCGTGTATATATTTTAATCTTTTTTTGTATGATTACGTTGTACTCTCTGATATAGCTCCTGTGCAGCATTATAACCCATAGACTTCTGTCTGTGATTAATAGCAGCCGTCTCTACAATAATAGCCAGATTACGTCCTGGACGGATTGGAAGATTGTGGCAGACTACCTTATTCCCAAGAAATTCTGTATACTGATCTTCCAGTCCCAGGCGATCATACTCACGCTCTTTATTCCACTCCTCCAGTGTAATAACAAGGTCAATATTCTTGGTCTCTCTGACGCTTTGAACACCGAATAAAGTCTTAACGTCCACAATTCCAATACCTCTGAGCTCAATAAAATGCCTTGTAATATCCGGTGCTGTTCCTACCAGTGTCTCATCACTGACCTTGCGGATCTCCACAACATCGTCACTGACAAGCCGGTGCCCTCTCTTAATCAGTTCCAGAGCCGCCTCACTTTTTCCAATACCACTCTCTCCCATAATCAGCACACCGACACCGTAGACATCTACCAGCACTCCATGGATGGAAATACATGGTGCTAACTGAACATTTAACCACCGAATAATTTCTGCCATAAATGCAGATGTATGTGAATCTGTTGAAAATACCGGAATATTCGCTTCTGTTGCCTTTTGCAAGAGCATATCATCTGGTTTTAAAGCACGGCAAAATACCAGGCATGGAATCTTGTAAGAAAGAAGCGTGTCATAAATTTCCTCTTTTTTCTTTTCTTCCAATGTTGTCAGGTAGCTATATTCTACATAACCAATGACCTGCACCCGTTCCGAATCAAATCTTTCAAAAAATCCTGTCAATTGTAATGCAGGACGGTTAATATCCGGAACCTCCACAGCCTTATCCGACAACTCTACATCCGGTGTCAGATTTTTCAGATTCATCTTCTCGACAATCTGCTTCATTTGAACTACATTTTTTCGCATATATGTCTCTCCTTCCAGGCATCCTATTACTAATATTAAAATTATAGCATATCAGTGAAAAAAATCATACACATCCTTAGCGGATTTTTCATTCATAGAAGGAAGACTCTTTAGTTCCTCTACAGTGGCATTCTTGATTGCCTCAATGTTGGCAAAATGCTTCATTAAATCTTTTCTTCTTGCTGGTCCAACACCTGGAATATCATCCAAAATCGAATGAACTTGTCCTTGACTGCGAAGCTGCCTGTGAAATGTAATTGCAAACCGGTGAGCTTCATCCTGAATGCGCGTGATCAGTCTGAATGCTTCCGAATTCCGGTCAATAGGAATCTCTTCATTGTGATAATAAAGCCCTCTGGTTCTGTGGTGATCATCCTTTACCATACCGCAGACCGGAATATCCAGCTTCAGCTTATCCAGCACTTCCAGTGCAATATTTACCTGCCCTTTACCACCGTCCATCAGAATCAGATCTGGAAATGCTGTAAAACTGCCAAGTTCTCGACCTTCTTCCTTTTCTCTTAAGCCGTGCCCGAACCGCCTTGTAAGCACTTCATTCATACTGGCATAATCGTTCGCCCCTTTTACCCCTTTAATCTTGAATTTACGGTAGTCATTTCTCTTCGGTTTTCCTTTTTCATAGACAACCATAGAGCCAACTGATTCAAATCCATTTGTATTGGAAATATCATACGCCTCCATACGATGCAGTCCGGTTAAGCCCAAAAGATTTTGAAGTTCTTTAACTGCACCAATCGTTCTTCCCTCTTCTCTCTTAATCCGCTCTTTATCCTTCGTCAGAACCATTCGGGCATTTTTTTCTGCCAGCTCTACCAGTTTTTCCTTTGTTCCTTTTTTCGGAATGACCAGATGTACTTTATGCTCTTTTTTCCTTGTCAGCCATTCCTCAATAATCTCATGATCTGGTATTTCCTCTGGCAACATAATCTGTCCCGGAATATATGGTGTCCCTGCATAAAATTGCTTGATAAAACTGGAAAGTATCTCTGCCTTTGTCTCCTTATCCACTAGCTTCAGATAAAAATGATCTCGCCCGATCAATCTTCCATTTCGAATAAAAAACACTTGCACAACCGCATCTTCCAAATCTTTTGATACTGCCACAATATCCCTGTCATCTCCCGCAGTGTCTGTAATTTTCTGCTTCTGTGCAATTTTCTGTACACTGTTTATCAACTCCCGATATTCAATTGCCCGCTCAAACTCCAATGCCTCTGACGCTTCTTCCATCTGTGCCTTCAACTTTTCCAGAATCGGATCATAATTGCCATTCAGAAAATGTAAGACTTCCTCTACAGACTTGCGGTATTCCTCCTTCGAAATGTATCCCTGACACGGAGCTTTGCACTGATGAATATGATAGTTCAGACATGGCCGCTCTTTTCCAATATCCTTTGGCAGTCTCCGGTTACAGCTTCGGATAAAATATAACTTTCGAATCAGTTCTATTGTGTCTTTCACTGCCCCGGCACTCGTATAGGGGCCAAAATACTTTGCCTTATCTTTCTGCACTCTTCTTGCCAACATCACTCTTGGAAATGGCTCCTGCACAGTAACTTTTATAAATGGATAAGCCTTGTCGTCCATCAACATTGTGTTATATTTGGGTCTGTGCTCTTTGATGAGATTGCACTCCAGCACCAGCGCTTCCAGTTCCGAATCTGTTACGATATACTCGAACCTGGAAATGTGAGTCACCATCTGTTCTATCTTAGCCCCTTTGTTACGACTGCTCTGAAAATACTGTCGTACACGGTTTTTCAGACTGATTGCTTTTCCCACATAGATGATTTTATCTGTCTCATCATGCATCAGATAAACTCCCGGCTTGCCCGGCAGCTTTTTTAATTCTTCCTGAATATCAAACATAATTTACTCCCTGTTTTTTCAACTCAATGTAACAGAAAATACCGCCTCCCTGACAAAAATCTGATTTGCCCGGGAAACGGTATTCAAATACATTAACTTTCTGTATTACTCTTCTGCAATTCCTTCTACTTCATGGAAAATCTTCATGAATTCTTTTCCTGTGATTGTCTCTTTCTCAATCAGAAATGCTGCAATCTTATCCAGTGATTCTCTGTGTTCTGAAAGAAGTTTCTTTGCTTCCTCATAAGCTTCTTTCAGCATCTTCATAACTTCATGATCAATCTCAGAAGCTGTCTCCTGACCACAGTTCATAACCGGACGTCCGTCCAAATATCTGTTCTGGACCGATTCCAGCCCGATCAGCCCGAACTTCTCACTCATACCATATTGGGTAATCATAGCTCTTGCCACACTGGTTGCTTTCTCAATATCATTAGAAGCCCCTGTTGTCACTGTATCAAATACAATCTCTTCTGCAGCACGTCCTCCGAGCATTCCAACTAACATAGCCTGCAGTTCTTTCTTTGTATTCAGGAACTTTTCTTCTTCCGGAGTCTGCATAACATATCCAAGTGCTCCCATCGTACGCGGTACGATTGTAATCTTCTGAACTGGCTCAGAATCCTTCTGCAACGCACTGACAAGCGCATGTCCGACTTCATGGTAAGATACAATCTTGCGCTCTTCCTGATTCATCACACGGTCTTTCTTTTCTTTACCTACCAGCACAACTTCCACTGCTTCAAAAAGATCCGCCTGTGATACGGCATTTCTTCCATTCTTAACTGCGTTGATTGCGGCTTCATTGATCATATTTGCAAGATCTGAGCCAACTGCTCCGGAAGTTGCAAGTGCGATTGCTTCCAGATCAACCGTCTCATCCATCTTCACGTCTTTAGAGTGCACTTTCAGTACTTCCACACGTCCTTTAAGATCCGGTCGTTCCACAATAATACGACGGTCAAAACGTCCCGGTCTTAACAGTGCCGGATCCAGAATCTCCGGACGGTTCGTGGCTGCCAGAAGAACAAGACCTTTATTACTTTCAAATCCATCCATCTCAGCCAGAAGCTGGTTCAATGTCTGCTCACGCTCATCGTTACCGCCCATCTGTGTATCACGGCTCTTACCAATTGCATCAATCTCGTCAATGAAAATAATACAAGGTGCCATCTGCTGTGCCTGCTTAAACAAGTCTCGGACTCTGGATGCTCCGACGCCGACATACATCTCTACAAATGCAGATCCACTCAATGAAAAAAACGGTACTTTTGCCTCTCCTGCAACTGCTTTTGCCAAAAGTGTCTTACCTGTTCCCGGAGGTCCTACAAGCAGTGCTCCTTTTGGAAGCTTTGCTCCTACGCTTGTATATTTTCCCGGATTGTGCAGGAAATCTACAACTTCCTGCAAAGATTCCTTCGCCTCATCCTGCCCTGCTACATCCTTAAATGTGACACCGGTCTGTTTTTCCACATACATCTTGGCATTACTCTTGCCAATTCCCATCATGCCTCCGCCTTTCGACATCTTACGGGTCATCCATACGATCAGTGCAATAAATATGACAAGCGGAATGATATTCATAGCATACTGGGCAACAATTGCAGAAGTTGTATCCGGTACCTCCTGATTGAAATCAATCTTTGCTTTTTCCAGTTTCTCCACCAATTGATCATCATTCATCCGGCCTGTGTAATATTCCTTGTTGACCTTATCTCCACTTTCCTTCTTTGCCGTGATCAGAATCCTGTCACTCTTAATTTCAACTTTCTCGACCTTCTTCTCATCAATCATCTTCAGGAACTTGTTATAAGTAATTTCCTGGTCACTGTCCACTCCCTGAAACTGATACATAGCAAATACCAAAAGTGCCGTCAGCATCGTAATCAGTATGACAAAAGAAAAGCCTTGTTTGTTATTTTTATTATTATCCTTGTTTCCGTTCTGGTTGTCCATTTTTCTCCTCCTGTGTCACTCTCCATTATACGGACAGCCTTGTTAGAAATCAATAAAAACATTATGAAAAGATTGTAAACTAACCATAATATGTAGTATACTTTTTCTGTGGTTTTTCATGCCTGAATTTTTCTGTATATTTCAGAACAGTTCCGGCATATGAACGATAGAACTCATAATATAATACAGAGGACAAGAGAGGATTTATTCATTATGAAAATTGGTTTTGACAATGACAAGTATCTGCAGATGCAGTCTGCCCACATTAAAGAGCGAATCAGTCAGTTTGACAATAAGCTCTATCTGGAATTTGGGGGCAAATTATTTGACGATTATCACGCTTCCCGTGTACTGCCTGGATTTCAACCTGACAGTAAGCTCCGTATGCTGGACAAGCTTTCCGATCAGGCAGAAATTATCATCGTGATCAGCGCCGAAGACATCGAGCGCAACAAAATCCGTGGAGATCTTGGAATCACTTATGATTCTGATGTTCTCCGCCTGATGAACATTTACCGTGATCGCGGGCTCTATGTCGGCAGTGTTGTTATTACAAAATACAGTAACCAGGAAAGTGCTTCCTTATTTAAAGCCCGCCTGGAGAAAATGGGCATCCGTGTATACTGCCACTACTTGATTGCAGGATATCCGACCAACATTCCGGTCATTGTAAGTGAGAACGGTTATGGAAAAAATGATTACATTGAAACTTCCAGACCACTGGTCGTTGTGACTGCTCCCGGACCAGGAAGTGGAAAAATGGCTGTCTGCCTCTCCCAGCTCTATCACGAACTGGAACGCGGAATCCGTGCCGGTTATGCCAAGTTTGAGACATTTCCTATCTGGAATATCCCGCTGAAGCATCCGGTCAACTTAGCTTATGAAGCAGCCACTGCAGATCTGAACGATGTAAATATGATCGATCCATTCCATCTTGAAGCTTATGGCGAGACAACCGTTAACTATAACCGTGATGTAGAGATTTTTCCTGTATTAAATGCAATTTTCCAACGCATTTACGGAGAAAGCCCTTACAAATCACCAACAGACATGGGAGTGAACATGGCCGGAAACTGTATCTGTGATGATGAAGCATGCCGCGAAGCTTCCAAACAGGAAATTTTACGCAGATATTACGAATCCCTGCGCCGCCTTCTTCTTGGTCAATGCTCCGACAATGAAGTCTATACTATCGAAATGTTGATGAACCAGGCTGGTGTTACTATCCATGACCGCAAAGTTGTTGACGCAGCCCTTGAATATGAGAAATCAACGAATGGTCCTGCTGCTGCTATCGAACTTCATGACGGACGCATTATAAAAGGAAAAACTTCCAAACTGCTCGGAGCAACTGCTGCCATGCTGCTTAATGCCTTGAAAGATCTGGCTGGCATCGAACATTCCTGCCATGTCATTTCACCGGAAGCCATCGAACCAATCCAAACATTGAAGACAAAGTATCTCGGAAACAAGAATCCACGCCTTCATACTGATGAAGTTCTCATTGCTCTTTCTGTAAGCGCAGCTTCTAATCCACTTGCAAAGAAAGCACTAGAACAGCTTCCAAATCTTGCAGGATGCCAGGCACATACTTCCGTCATGGTAAGCTCTGTAGACATTAAACAGTTAAAGCGCCTTTCTATTCAGGCAACTTATGAAGCAAAATATGAAAAAAGAGACTAAAATCTCTGTATTTTTTAATAAAAAAGGTGTATACTTTTAAAGTATTTTTTGAGATATGTTTTTTGGGGGACATGCTTGAACATATTTTTTCATTCTAAGGAGGACATTATGGCAGTAAAATATGTATTTGTTACAGGTGGTGTCGTATCAGGACTTGGAAAAGGAATCACTGCTGCATCTTTAGGTCGTCTTCTGAAAGCTCGTGGTTATACCGTGACTATGCAGAAATTTGACCCTTATATCAACATTGATCCAGGTACTATGAACCCGGTACAACATGGCGAAGTATTTGTAACTGATGACGGAACTGAGACAGATCTTGATCTTGGTCATTATGAGCGTTTTATCGATGAAAGCCTCGGTAAAAATTCCAACGTTACGACTGGTAAAGTCTACTGGTCCGTACTTCAAAAAGAAAGACGCGGAGATTTCGGTGGAGGAACTGTACAGGTTATTCCTCATATTACTAACGAAATAAAATCTCGCTTTTATCGCAATCCTGCTGCTGAGAATACAGAAGTAGCAATCATTGAAGTCGGAGGAACTGTAGGCGATATCGAAAGTCAGCCATTTTTGGAAGCCATCCGTCAGTTCCAGCATGAAAAAGGACATGACAATGTAATTCTCATTCATGTTACATTAATTCCATACCTGAAAGCATCTCAGGAGATGAAAACTAAACCAACACAAGCTAGTGTAAAAGAACTGCAGGGCATGGGAATTCAGCCAGATATCCTTGTATGTCGTTCTGAATATCCACTTGGAACAGGAATTAAAGATAAACTTGCTCTGTTTTGTAATGTTCCTGCAAATCATGTATTGCAGAATCTGGACGTTGAATATTTATATGAAGCTCCACTTGCAATGGAAGAAGAACATCTGGCTCAGGTAGTATGCGAATGCTTACACTTAAATTGTCCGGAACCAGATTTAAAAGACTGGAAAGAAATGGTGAACTATCTGCGAAATCCAAACACAGAAGTAACCGTCGCACTTGTCGGAAAATACACACAGCTTCATGATGCTTATATCAGTGTTGTAGAAGCACTCAAACATGGTGGAATTTTCAGCCGCGCTACTGTCAATATCAAGTGGGTAGATTCTGAACTGGTAACTGCAGATAATGTTGATGAAATTCTTGGCGATGTCAGTGGTATTCTTGTTCCAGGTGGTTTTGGCAATCGTGGAATTGACGGTATGCTTGAAGCAATCAAATATGCTCGCACACACAATATTCCATTCCTGGGGCTCTGCCTTGGAATGCAGTTATCCATCGTTGAATTTGCAAGAGACGTCATTGGATACAATGATGCTCACAGTGCTGAATTAGATCCAGATACTACACATCCGGTCATTCATATCATGCCAGAACAAATTGATGTAGAAAATATCGGTGGAACATTAAGACTTGGCTCTTACCCATGTGTTTTAAATAAAGACTCCAAAGCATATAAGCTGTACGGATCTGAAGAAATTCAGGAACGCCACCGTCATCGTTATGAGGTAAATAATGATTACCGCGATGTACTGACTCAAAATGGTATGCTATTATCCGGACTTTCTCCGGATGGACGCATTGTAGAGATGGTAGAGATTCCAGATCATCCTTGGTTCATCGCGACCCAGGCTCATCCAGAATTAAAATCCCGTCCAAACAGACCACACCCATTGTTCCGTGGATTTATTGAAGCATCTCTGGAATATCAAAAAGAACATAAATAAATCACTTGCAGTATATAACTGCTGGAAAATAGACAATTCCAAAATAGGGAGGGTTTGACTTGTACCGAGTCAAACCCTCCCTGAACTTTTATATTTCTAGTAAATCACTCTTTATTATTTAATCTCTACCTGATTCTGCGCTGCGACCAGATGTGCTGCACCATACTTCTCACGAAGCTTTGGCTTTTCAATCTTTCCAGTAGGATTTCTAGGAACCTTTGCAAAAATCAGCTTACGAGGTCTCTTGTATCTTGGAAGTTTCTTGCAGAATTCATCAATTTCCTCCTCTGTGCACTCTACACCAGGTTTTAACTCAATAATTGCTGCTGAAATTTCTCCCAGTCTATGATCTGGAAGTCCGATAACTGCCACATCCAGAATTTTATTATTGGTACGAAGAAAATCTTCAATCTGTACCGGATAAATATTCTCTCCGCCACTGATAATGACGTCTTTCTTACGGTCAACCAGATAGATAAATCCATCTTCATCTTCCATTGCCATATCTCCAGTATACAACCAGCCATCATGAAGTACTTCAGCCGTTGCTTTTTCATCTTTATAATAGCAAGTCATGACTCCCGGACCTTTGACTGCCAGCTCTCCAGTTTCGCCCTGTGCGACCAGATTTCCATTCTCATCGATAATCTTTGTCTCCCAGCCAAATCCTGCTTTACCGATCGCACCGACTTTATCAATATGATCCAATCCGAGATGCACACATCCAGGTCCAATAGATTCACTCAATCCATAGTTTGTATCATATTTATGATTTGGGAAATATTCCTTCCAGTGACGAATCAGACTTGGCGGTACCGGCTGCGCACCGATATGCATAAGTCTCCACTGCTCCAGATCATAATCCTTCAAATCTACATCTTTGTTATCAATTGCAAGAAGTAAATCCTGTGCCCACGGTACGAGCAGCCATACGATAGTACATTTTTCCTCTGAAACTGCACGAAGAATCGTCTTCGGATTCGTTCCTTTCAAAAGGACTGCCTTTCCACCTGTCAAAAGACTTCCAAACCAATGCATCTTAGCCCCTGTATGGTAAAGTGGCGGAATACATAAAAACACATCGTCCTTTGTCTGTCCATGATGATTCTGCTCTACTCGTGCAGCATGCATCAGAGATTCATGATTATGTAAAATTGCTTTTGGAAATCCTGTTGTTCCAGAAGAAAAATAAATTGCTGCATCATCTTCATCTACAATGTCAATCTTTGGTGACTGACTGGAACAATTTGCTGTATGCGAAGTATAATCTTCTGCAAATCCCGGACAGCCATCGCCTACAAAATACAGAAGTCTTCCTCTTCCGATATCGTCCGCAATCTCCTCCACACGTCCGATAAATTCCGGTCCGAACACTAAAATATCTACATCCGCCAGTTCTACACAATATTTAATCTCATCGGCTGAATAACGGAAGTTCAGCGGTACTGCCAAAGCTCCCGTTTTCAGAATACCAAAATAAATTGGCAGCCACTCCAGACAATTCATCAAAAGGATTCCGACCTTGTCCCCTTTTTGGACTCCGCGTTCCAGAAGCAGATTTGCAAATCGATTTGCTTTCTCATTGAATACATTCCATGTAATTTCGCGTCTGTAATATGGTGCACGGGATGGTTCAATCAAATCATACTCCTTCCACGTGCTCCTTTTTGTCTCTGGCATCTCTGGATTAATCTCTACCAGACAGACGTCATCGCCGTACAGGCGACAATTTTTCTCCAAAATATCCGTAATAGGCATTGCTAATTATTCCCCTTTCTGGCACAAAGCTTCAAATGATTTCAATTATCCTCTTTCCATACTGAAAATTCAAAATCCTTTATAGCTTTGACGCTTTAGCGCTTTTACCCGATAAAGTATATGATATCGGATTTCAAGGAAAATGTCAACGTTTCCACAGAATCTTTCCATCTTAGTTTCCACATTCTAATTTCTGTTGAATCTTTCCATCTTAGTCTTCAATGATTTCTTCATTGTAACCTTCTTCATAATATTTGATCAACGCTTGTGTTCCAAGATCACCATACCCTTCTGCTTCCAAAACTTCATAATTTGCAAGTGTCTGACTAAGCACATCCAAATCCAGCTCACACTGATTTGCCTCAATCAAAGCAATCTTCATATCCTTAATAAAATGTTTCATAAAAAATCCAGGAGTATAATCTCCGTGTAGTATCTTCTCTCCAAAGAAATCTAGCTGCTTACTTCCGGCTGCTCCTGTCGCAACAGATTTTAATACAGTCTCACAATCCAAATCTTTTGCTTTTGCATAGCTAAGTGCCTCACAAAGTCCTGACATGGTTCCGGCAATCATGATCTGATTCACCATCTTGGCATGCTGTCCACATCCAGCTTCTCCCTGATAATTGATATCCGTTCCCATAGCTTCAAATAACGGCATACAAGCCTCATAATCTTCCTTGTTGCCACCGACCAGAATAGAAAGTGTTCCTGCCTTTGCTCCTGTATCACCTCCGGTCACCGGTGCATCTACAACATGAACTCCTTTCTTTTTACCTTCTTCATATATTTTCTTGGAAATCATCGGACTGGTCGTTGTCATATCAATCAGATACATTCCTTTCTCTGCCTGATCCATAATATTTCCTTCATCAAAATAAACTTCTTCCACATCCTGAGGAAATCCTACCATCGTAATCACAGCTTCACTTACTCTTACACATTCTCCAATCGTCTCATGAAAGATAGCACCTTCCTCTATCACATCATTCACTTTACTCTTTGTTCTTGCATATATATGTAGTTCAAATCCCGCTTTCATAAGATTTTTGACCATGGACTTTCCCATGATTCCAACACCGATAAATCCGATTTTCTTCATAGTCTTTCTCCTGTTTCTTCTATTATATGTATTCAAGAATGCTTTCAAAGTTCTTTCTGTGCCTCTGAATTGTATTCTGTGGGTGGAGCATACAAATACTCCCTATTTCATTCAGAATACGCCATATGGTTTATAATGTCAATTATATGTTTCTCTATTACGCCCCAACCATTTGCCAAACAAACTGCTGTTTAAGATTCTGTTACAATTTATAAATACACTTCATTAAAGCAGCACCTGTTTTACAACACTGAATATACTATATAACATAAAAAATTATTAACGGAGGACTGTATGATAAAACGTATTTCTGTACTTCTTTTACTTCTTGCATTGTCGATGACAGCTCTCTTTGGCTGTTCCCAGACAAAAGAGACAAAACATGCTTCAGCCATTATAAACACTGATAAAACAAACAAAGAAGAAAAACTTACGCCAGTAACACTTAATGAAGTAGCTCATTCTATCTTTTATGCACCTATGTATGTTGCTATTGAAAAAGGTTATTTTGAAGAAGAAGGTATTAATCTCAACCTGGTCACAGGATTTGGGGCTGATAAGACCATGACCGCAGTCATATCCGGAACCGCCGATATTGGATTTATGGGGTCTGAAGCTTCAATTTATGCTTACAATGAAGGAGCCAATGATTATGTCGTGAACTTTGCACAACTTACACAACGTGCAGGAAATTTTCTGGTAGCAAGAGAAGAAATCCCCGACTTTCATTGGACTGATTTGAAAGATAAAAAAGTACTTGGTGGACGAAAAGGTGGCATGCCAGAAATGGTATTTGAGTATATTTTAAGGCAAAATGGGATTGATCCTTCGAAAGATCTGATTATAGATCAGAGCATTGATTTTGGCTCTACAGCAGCAGCATTTGCAGAAGGAAATGCTGATTTTACAGTTGAGTTCGAACCAGGAGCCACAAATTTGGAAAAAGAGGAAAAGGGATATGTAGTTGCTTCTCTCGGTACAGACAGCGGCTATGTACCTTATACTGCATTTTCAGCAAAGAAAAGTTATATCGAGAAGAATGCAAATGTAATTCAAGGATTTACAGATGCATTGCAGAAAGGTATGGATTATGTACAGAAACATACACCAAAGAAAATTGCAGAAGCAATTGCACCTCAGTTTAAAGAAACAAATCTTAATACAATAGAAACAATTGTGAGCCGTTATTATGAACAGGACACATGGAAAGATAACCTCATATTTGAGAAAAAAAGTTTTGAACTTTTACAGGACATTCTGGAAAGCGCAGAAGAACTTGACACACGTGCACCGTACGATAAACTGGTAACGACTACATTTGCCGAAAAAGCAGCCAAATAATTTCAATACTATCTGAATCACTATTACTCTTTAATTAAGCAAAGGAAACGGCAAACCATGGCAGAGTTCGTCGTTTTCTTTGTTAACATATCTACTATTTCCCATCTACTATTTTCCACTAATTCAAACAATTTTACTCGCTTTTTTCGTGTATTTCATATATAATAAATACCATGACTAGGGCAGGCTTGTCTTAGTACTTTTTATTGGGGGATTTTTTCATGCAACAAAAAGATCGTAAACAAATGTACAGACAGCAAACTATGAGCTACTTCATCAATGCTGCATTGGAGATCATTGAAGAAGAAGGCATCGACAGCTTGTCTATTCGTAAAACTGCAGAAAAAGCCGGCTATAACAGTGCGACTCTTTATCATTATTTTTCAGATTTTGAAGAACTGAGAATTTTTTCAGCTATGAAATATCTAGATCAATATGCTAAGGATCTGCCAGCCTACTTAGAACCGGTTACAAGGCCACTTGAAAGATATCTGAAAATTTGGGAATGCTTCTGTCTCCACTCCTTCTCACATCCAGACATTTTCTGGCTGCTATTTTTTAAGCATGCAGATACGAACTGGGATTTTTCCTACTATTTTCACGCTTATTATGATATTTTTCCTGAAAGTTGGAGTGAAGATGCTGCAAATTACAAAAATATGCTTTCATCTGCTAATTTCTCAGAACGTGAATTTTTATCATTGACTGATTCTTTGAATAAAGAGAATATTTTTCTCCCAGAATCAGACATTCACAATCTGGCAACAATGAATATTATGCTTTATCGTGGTATGTTAGAGACATTACGGGAAGACTCTGAATATTTGTCAATTGAAGAGGCGACTGCGACAACTGTTTCGTTTATCCGCAGAGCGCTTACATCCTATAATATTGATTTAGATTAAAAACACTTATTAAAACCCATATACAAACATTGTCGTTTTACAGAATTGTTTAATCAAAAGAGCTGAAGGATTCGAATTCTTCAGCTCTTTTTCTCACCTGATATATCCAAGAATGCTCCACACATTCTTTCTTCAGCTTTTTGTATTTAATTATTTTGAAAAAAACATTTTCACTATGCCTTTTCTTCCTTCAACACTTTAATAAATGCTGCAATCGTTCCAAGCATTACAAAAATAAATAAGAACGCTGCTACAAGTGAGATTGTCTGAAGCGGTTTCAATCCACCAGCCATCAGAAGTCCGATCGCCATAACTGACTGGATAACTCCCCAGAGAATCTTTCTGCCATTTGGAGGATTGATTGCACCGTCCGTTGACAGCATAGACAATACATAAACTCCTGAATTTGCAGATGTTACAAAGAATGCACACAAGGATACCAAGGCTACCAGTGATAAAATAAATCCAAGCGGATATTGTCCAAGCACTACGAAAAGTCCAACCTCCGGTGTTGCTACCGCTTCCTGGAGCTTTTCAATCGCCATTAGACCTTTTTCTCCAAGGTTGATACCAAGGTTACCAAATACTGCACCCCAAATACAGGAAGCAATTGTCGGTACAAGTACTACACCAAGTACAAATTCTCGAATAGTCCGTCCTTTAGAGATACGTGCTACAAATACTCCAACGAACGGTGCCCATGCAATGAACCATGCCCAGTAGAACAATCTCCAGCTTCCGAACCAACTATTGTCACTATAAGAATTAATCTTAAGTGCAGTTGGAATAAAATTACCGATATACTGACCCATACCATTTACAAATGCATTCAAAGTCTCTACTTTTGGTCCCACTATAAAGCATACTGCCAAAAGTCCGATTGCAACATAAAGGTTTGTATCAGAAATAATCTTAATTCCTTTATCCAGCCCGGATACTGCGGATCCAATATAAAGAAATGATACAATTATAATAATAATAATTTCTACTACTAAATTGATTGGGACACCAAATAAATAATTAAATCCGGCATTAATCTGCAATGTTCCAAGTCCAAGAGATGTTACAACTCCTGCAACTGTCGCAAATACACCAAGAATATCAACAACCTTGCCAAGCCATCCATTTGCAAGCTTCTCACCAATTAACGGCTCAAGCATAACACTTAACAAACCTTTTTTGTTCTTACGGAACATAAAGTATGCAAGTGCAAGACCGATAACTGCATAGTTTGCCCATGGAAGAATTCCCCAGTGCATAAAGAAATTCTCAAATGCAAAGTTTGCAGATGCCTGAGATGCTGCCTCAATTCCATCTGTCGGATTCAGATAATAGGTAAGCGGCTCAGCTACTCCCCAGAATACAAGACCAACTCCCATTCCACATCCAAATAGAAGTCCAAACCATGTTATATTACTGTATTCCGGTCTGGAATCATCGCTTCCTAAACGAATTTTTCCATATTTTCCAAATGCAAAATATACAATAAAGCCAAAGAATATAATCATAGAAATCAGATATAACCATCCAAAATCTGTGGTCAAAACTTTAAATGCCGCATTAGCTACTACCGTAAAACTATCATTAAATGCAACTGACCAGACTGCTATAATGCCGACGATAATCAGTGATACATAAAAAACTGTATTCTTACCTTTCTTTTCTCCCATATTCAATTCTCCTTCATCAAACTAAGCCAGATATAGTAGTGGGCAGATGTATAACCATCTGCCCGTTCACTCTAAATCATCGAACAGTTATCATACTTTAAATACTGTCTGCTCTTTAATATCCGTTGCCAGAGCCTCCAGAGCAACCTTTGTTCTGTGATAACGCAGTTTCCACTGCTCTTCCTTCGGAGTATCTGGATCTCCAAGTGGATAAGGAATAGAAATTGTAGGTACGATTCTATTAGATCCTACTGTCTTAGCTACAGGCACCAGATTACACATCTGTACGATTGGGAATCCAGCCTTCTCAACCTCTTTTACCATCGTTGCACCGCAACGTGTACAGGTACCTCAAGTACTAACCATGATAACACCATCAACATGATCTTCCTGAAGATATGGAATGATTTCTTTTGCCATTCTGGCAGCCTCTGCCTCAGTTGTTCCTGTTCCTACTGTTGTATAGAAATATGGATGGAGGCTTCCATAAACTCCCTCTTTTTCTAATACCTTCAATGCATCAATCGGAGTAATAACGTTTGGATCTGCGTCTGCTGCTGCAGGGTCAAATCCAGCATGAATTGTCTTGAACTCTCCACCTTTTAACCGTTCCATATTTGACACATCATAACGTCCCCAACGTGTTGCAGATGCTGACTGAATATGATCCGGATTATCTACAGGTACAATACCACCGGTATTCAGAAGTGCGATTCTTGCTTTTGACAAATCCTTGATAGCAGGAGCGATCGGTACTCGATCAAGCTTCGGAATCGGAAGCTCTGTCTCAAATGGCTGTCCATTTAATTTCTTAACAAGCATATCTACCATACGCTCATATGCCGGTTTTCCATCTGAAAGCCATACCTGATGACGGATTCCTCTCGGGAAATATCCTTCTTCATCCGCGGAGCCAACCGACTCACCTGCAAGAAGCTTGTTGGCAACTTTTGCCATTGCTTTTACATCCTGTCTCATCTTTGAAGCAATATTACCGCCTTTTAAGATATACATATCTTTTTTAAACATATCTACACCTGGCGTCTCCTCGTTCATAGATGTTACAACAGGTACACCAAATTTTTCTTTTACTGCCTTGCAGATTGTTCCACATGCAACGGTATAACGTCCTGCCTGAAATGCTGGTCCTGCAAGGAAAATATCAAACTCTTTATCTTCAAGCATTCCGAGAATTGTTGCAACTGCAGCGTCAGTATTGGTACCAATATAGTTGTCACCACAGATAATTGTATGGGTAACTTCTGCATTTAACTCTTTTTCAAGCTGTATTGCTGGTCCAATCTGACCTTCGTGGATTTCTGGTTCAATACCAGCTTTTTCTTCTCCACCAATCTGACCAAAAAACTGATTAATATATAAGATTGCTTTTTTCATCGCTATTGCCCTCCTTAGAATTCTTTCATTGTCTTCGGGGACCATCCAACTACCTGATCACCACAGAACATTGAGTTATTCTCCATAATAACGGATCCATCTTCTCTTACTGAAGGTCCTAAGATCTCATCTCCAGCCCAGCCACCGGACAGACCGTCTCTTGCTAACGACTGAAGTTCTCCAAGTACTGTTTCCATTGGAGGCAATTCAATTAATTCAGATACATTTCCACAGGATACAATTGCATCACACTTCTCATCCAATGTTACAAGTGGCTGAGATGTACCATTACGTCCTGTACATTCATTGGTAACTCCAATTGTCTTAACACCGGCATCCTCAAGCGCAACAAGACATCCTACAAAGTCGGCATCCGGGTTGCCATAACCTTCTTCTGCGACGACCGCACCATCTGCTCCGAGTGTCTTTGCAATCTGTGCTACATAAAGTGCAGCACGTTCTTTCTGATCCAAAGCTACATTCAGGTTTGACATAATTACTCCGAGGAAATTAATTGTCTTACCATGCTCTCTGTAAAGAGCCTTGATATTCGGTGTGTTCTGGAAGTCGTATGTTGACCATTTTGATGATACAGGCATGAAACTTCCAGATACGATAGCGCCATCCAGTACCTCGTTTGGATGCATTACTGTTGGAAGCATACGGTTCATATCCCAGCCATATGCCAGATCATTGTATCCCAGATTTTCCATCTGAGACTGTGGCTGCATAACATATACAACAGATGGAAGCTTTTCAATCTCCGGACTACGTTTGATCATCGCCTCAAGATCATAAACTTCTGTGTCTTCCGGTGTCAGTTCTTTTACACACTGTCCGATGAACTCTGCAAGTTTATGTCCTGCTCTTCTAAGTGCATCATTCTTCTTCTGTTGCTCATGCTTCTCAAAATCCTCATTCGTATCTGCTACGAGTACAATATTGTTCAAATAACCGAAGTATGTATATTTCTGTCCTTCACCACTCATGTCAATCAATCCATCCTGGAAACCTCCCCAGTGTTTTCCGACTACGAGTACGCTGCAGTTCTTTAATGCATGTAAAACTCCATCTCCTGCCTTTGCAAGTTCACTTGTATATCCAGGGAAAAGTCCTCTTCCATCCAATCTTACTCTAGGCTCGATTGCTTCCTTTACCGGACACATACGGATCTTATCTCCAGGTTTTGCAATATAAAGATCTGCCTCCGTGATTCTCTCATCTTCACGGATAAAATCAAGTGCTTTTTCTTTATTAATTGTAAGCACTCCGTCATCAAAGGATAACTTGTCGCCAAACTTGATATCCTTAACATAGAAATTGCCAATCTCCAGTCTCATGTGATTGTCCTCCTTTTCTGATTCATAGATAGGCTCTATGAACGACATTGATACATTTTTTAATAAGCGCGCTTATTTATTGTTTATGTTAAGATTATAACAGTAAGCGCGCTTATTGTCAATCGTTTTGTTAGATTTTTTCAATAATTCACAGTTAATTATAGACTTATTCTATTAATTTTCTCTAAATATTCTTTAATTGCTCTGTGGTCAATCACTTTTTAATTCCAGGCAACAAAGGGGGCGCTGATTTCTCAGCGCCCCTATTATCGGCAATTTCTATATTAATTTGCTTTCTTTTTATTCATCAGATCTTTGATGTTCTTGTAAATCATAAAGAGAATTAAAACTGCTCCAACATATCCATTTAATACATAGATAATATTAACCAATACTCTGAATGGAAGGAATAATCCTACAATTAAACCGAGAACTCCAAGAACAATAGTGAGAATCTTGAACTGTGATGTTCCCTCTTTTGCAAATCTAGAAGCTGGATTATAAAGGAGTGGAACCGCTGTTGTATAAATACCTGCAAATACAATAATTGCAAAGATAGCGGAGAATGGCTTCCAGATCTTAGCTGCAAGAATCAGATTTGGGATATCTGCATTCCATACAAATGTATCACTACTTCCAATCATCGGAGTATTAATGTTTGAAATCTGTGCGAACATTACTACTGCAATTGCCACACAAACTGCAACTGTTCCACCGATAATACCATAATTTAATTCTTTTTTCTTATTATTAGAACCAAGTGCTGCTGTAAAGCTTGCGAACCACAGGAGCACGAAACCGGCATATGATAAACCAGAAACAAGCCAGTTGGATCCTGCACTCTTAATTGTTTCCCCATTCGCTGCGCCTTCGTAAGCTGCATTTTTAATAATATCCAATCCAGCTCCAATATCACCGCCATCACGAATTAATGTAAGAACTCCAATGGCAATACAAAGCACTACGATTACCGGTCCTACAGCACCGATGGCATCAACCATGGAGTTCAGTCCACCTACAACTGTAATCACTGCCAGTGCTGTCAGAACGACTCCTCCTACCCATGCCGGAAGTCCATATTCCTGATGAAGTGTAGAGGATGCTCCTCCTACCATAACGAAGAAGGACATGTAACAGAATAATGTGGAGTAATAATCACAGAAAGTTCCTACATACTTTCCACAAAAATGTTTGTATACATCATTTCCTTTTTCAAACTTCTGCTCTGCACCTGCTTTTGCAAAGTTAAAATTGTAATAAAGAAAAGCTACCAGGAATACCAAAATTACAAGTAATCCTTTTACTCCATATGCTGTATAATATTGAATGATTTCCTGACCTGTTGCAAAACCGGATCCAATTGTAAATGCAATGATTGCTCCCGCAAGTATCAGTACTCGTTTCCAACTCACCTTTTCCGCACTACCCATAATGTGCCCCCTTTTCATTCATTTCTTTTCTTATGAGCAATTTACCGGCATATAAGCCGGTAATTGCTCAATGTATACTTATGTCAATGACTTACCACTCATCTTTTTCAAAAACAGTCTGCTCTGTTATCGGAGTCTGAAGAGCCTTGAATGCTCTTCTTACAAGTTTCTCACGAATCTTGTAGGACTCTTCTTCACCCTCAGTTGGATCTCCAAGTGGATAAGGAATACCAACAGCAGGGATAATTCTATTCGCACCGATTGTTCTGGAAATTGGAACAACTGTACACAGATGAACTACTGGGATACCGTATTTTTCAATACCTTTAACCATCGTTGCACCGCAACGTGTACAGGTACCTCAAGTGCTGACAAGAAGAACTGCATCTACATGCTCTTCAACTAATTTTTTACCAATCTCATCACCGAATTTGGCTGCTGAATTTGTAGCTGTTCCAGTTCCGGTTGTACTTGCAAAATAAGGATATAATTCTCCAAATACGCCTTCTTTCTGTAATTTACGAAGTGCATCAAGTGGGATTACAAGGTTCGGATTTTCCAGTACGAACTGTCTGTCATATCCACCATGGATTGTCATATAGTCATCTTTAGACATTCTGTCCATGCCTTCCATTGTATACCATCCAAACTTCGTTGCATTAGAGGACTCGATATGATCCGGATTACCAACTGGTACAATACCACCAGATGTAACAATTGCAATCTTTGCTTTGCTAAGATCTTCAATTGCTTTTCCTGGCTCTACACGGTCGAATTTCGGCATAGGAAGATCTGTCTCAAATGGCTCTCCTGCTATCTTTTTAAGCAGCATCTTAAGACCACGAGTTGCTCCTCTTTCTTCTGCGAAATAGTTCACACGGATACCACGCTCAAGATATCCTTCGATTGATGGTCCAAGAATCTCCTCGCCTGTAGCCAGTTTCTTAATCAATGTTACAAACTGTGGAACTGCTTTTTTCATAGTTGCAGCAGAGTTACCTGTCTTTACAAGGATTACATCCTGTTTAAACATATCAGCTCCAGGGTTCTCTTCATACATACCAGAGAGTACCGGAATACCGAGTCGCTCTTCAACCGCTTTACAAATTGTACCGCAAGCAACACCATAACGTCCAGCATTAAATGCAGGTCCTGCAACAAAGATATCAGGCTCGTATTTCTTTACCATCTCAATGATTGTATCTGTTGCTTTATCAAGATTTTCTCCAAAATAGTTGTCACCACAGATGACTGTTGCAACAATCTCATAATCATCGCCCAGTCCGTCATTCAGTGCCATACCAGGTCCTATAATTTCTTCTCTTACTTCCGGCTGGAAGTCTGCTTTATCTTCTCCACCAATTCCACCGAAGAACTGATTAAGATAATGAACGATTTTATATTTTGCCATAACTCTGAATCCCCCTTCTTAGTATCCTCTTGCAGCCAGTTTGTTAAATCCATTTGCGATTGTAGATGCGATGATAATCTGAAGCTCTGCCTCGAAAGATCCGTCTTCGTTGATACATCCAGCCCATCCACCAATCTGGCTTTCAATAAATTCCTGAGTTCCAATTACTCTATCCATAGCTGGGAACATCAGTGTTGCATTTCCCTGTCCACATGATGCAAGTGCTGTTGCCTCTTCACATGTATCTGCCAGAGATGCTGATTTACCGTCTTTTCCTGGGAACTCATCTGTGATCAGGCAAACCTTTGTACCTGCTCTTTCAACCTTTTTACAGTTCATCATAAGGTCTGTATCCGGGTTACCATAACCTTCCTCTGTAATCAGAACTCCGTCTAACTGCAGCCATTCACAGAATTTTGCAACCATATCGGAATGTCTCTCTTTATCAGCAAGGAATACGTTTTCATTAGTAAGGATAACTCCCATAAAGTTAATGTCTTTTCCATGATGTTTGTAGCATTCATCAATAACCGGATTGTGGAAATGATGATATGTTGTAACTTTATCACATGGAGCCACACAGTTACCAGATACGATTGCTCCATCCATAATCTCTGTTGGATACATGAATGTCGGAACGATCTGTTTTGCATCTACACCATAATAATATGTGTCATGCAGAAGTCCCTGTGACTGAAGCATATGTATGTATCCTACCTTTGGCAGATCCGGATACTGTGCTGCCTGCTCAAATACTGGTTTTGTCTCATATGTCTCAATTACATCTGGCTCAAGATTTCTTACAAGCTCTCCAAGATATGTAGCTACTTTCAATCCTGCCATACGTCCTGCTTTCTCATATACATGAGTCTCTAATCCATCCTGTGGTTCAATGACTACGCACAGATTATATGTTTTTGAAAATGGACAATAATCTGCAGCCGGTCCGCTCATATCAATAACACCTTCCTGGAATCCAACGATTCTTCCGACCGTAACTACGCAGCAGCCATCTAAAGCATGTGTTCTTCCAGATCCAACCTGTGGTGATACCTTTCCGATAATTCCTGGGAAAATCTCTCCGCCGCTCACTTTCACACGTGGTTCAATGACATCCTTAACAGGTGTGATTCTTGTTGCCTCACCAGGTTTTGCAATTTCCAAATGGCATCCGATCAGCTTGTCGTCCTCCAATACAAGTGCTTCCACCTCTTCTTTGTTTACATACAATACGTGATTTTCCACATATGATTTGTCTGCAAACTGGATGTCCTTGATCTCAAATTTTCCGAGTTCTAGTTTCATACAAATTCCCTCCTTATGATTTGTAATCGCGATAACTTAACACTTAAAATATAATCACGTTTTTCATCTCCGAAAGCTGGCAATTTTTCTTTTACAAATTCCTCAAGTGCGCGGAATGTAATCATGATAACATATAAGTAAAAAAATATCTTTTCTTGCTTTTTATGTTTACTTTCAAAAAATGTAATCGTGATAACTTTTTTCCATGTAAGTAATTGCTTTTGATAGTTCTAATTATACACACATTTTTTAAATGCGCAACCCCCCTTTTATAAATATCGTCAATAATACAAAATATCTATAGATGTTTTTGTGCAGATTGCCTATTTTTTATCATTCTTTTCACGTTTTTGTTTAAAATATCCGTCATATCCCTGCAATTCTGACGCAAGTGCCTTAACGATTATATCGAGATCATCTATAAATAAACGAACTCTTTCTTCGATTTCATCTTCTTCAATCCCGTCATCCATCACTCCTTTAAAATATCCTTTATACAAAATGCAGGACATGCGATTTAAAATAAGCGCATTCTCCTCAGAAATTGCCCCTGCTTTCATGCATTTTTTACACATTTCAAAATCACGTCCCCAGAAATCTGCTGTTCCAAGCATCTCTGAAAAGAATTGGTTTGCCTCATTAATATTTTGTGGAAACATCTGATAGAATTCCTTCATAGCTCCACCCAAATATTCATTCGTATGTTCAAAAAACAGTCTGTTATAATCTTTTGGATGTCGGAAAGCCTCCTGGCTGTAACAATACCATACACCCACATAGATATCCCATACTCCTCTCCAGGTTTTTTCCGCCTGATTCAGACGGATAATATATCCCTCCAGCGTATTCAGGCTGACATAATACATCAGTTCCGACTTGCTGTTAAAATAACGGTATAATGCAGCTGACGAACAGCCCAGCTCCTTCGCGATTCTACGAATAGAAAGATCTTCAGCCCCATCTTTCTCCATAATTTACATACTCTTTCAATATAATCTTTTCTCGTTAAACCTTTGAAGTAATTCTGTGTTGTTTCTTTATTATCCAGCATCGCTCCACCGCCTATTCTTTTTCTTCCCTGCTTTTTCTAACTAATTCTTGGAATAATATTGTCAATCACCGATAAATCGATTGTCTTAAAATCATTCGCCACCTTTTCCTGATAACTCTTTGGACTTGGTGCGATATCCTGCCACTCCTGATAAACCTGAATGCATTTGTCGATCAGCATGATATCTTTTATATTATCCTCTTCACCCTTCGGATATACAACTACCGATCGATATGGTGTCTGATTCGGTTTCAGGCTGGATGCCTGCGGATGTGTCAGAAGCACATGCTTATCATAGACAAGATCTCTCACCTTAATCAGAACATCTTCATACCCATCAAGAAGAATCACTTTCATCTGATCCTTATACTTCTCATACACTCTGTCGTTATTCGTTACCAATATTGCTTTTTCCAGCTCCCACATGATTGCCGTCTCCCTTCTTAACATCTCATTTCACTCAGATGCGTTTTAATATAGTATGGTTTACTATAGTTTATCATATTTTATCTTTTTTCGCAAATATTCTGTCATTAATTCATTTTGTAAATACGATTCAGCTACTATCTTTATAGTAAAGAAAAAGCTCGGATTTCTCCAAGCTTTCTCCCTGTTTCCAAGTTGCTGCCAACTATATGACCTCTCACTATAATTAGTTAATGTATCCGGCTTTCTTAAGCTCTTCATGAGCTTTCTCAAGGTTTGCATCTGATACAC
>NZ_JAJCNB010000059.1:0-6274 GCF_020560825.1 Dorea sp. 210702-DFI.3.17 | reverse complement strand
GTGTCAAAGCCTCAATAATTACAATTTTATCCTTAACTTAATGACATTGTTTTTAAAAAACCTCCGTCCCCAATTGAATTTTATGGTATTGTGTTCGTAAATTTCTTGCATTATAGAAACAAATGTGTTAATTTAATTCTACAACGCAATTCTTGTTATTCATGATATTTCTACATTATTATCAGTATTTGGCGTGTCGCCGAGAATTGCCAACATTTATAGAAGAAAAGTAGATAGGGAGGAGGATGCCTATGCCGAGAAGAGCAAGGCGTGAAAGTGCAACGGGTTTTTATCATATTGTATCCAGAGGTTTGGATCGGGAAAATATTTTCGGTGAAAAACGCGAAAAAACCAGGTTTTTGAATTTGCTTAAAGACAATTTAAAAGATTGTAATATTGAGATCTATGCATATTGTGTTATGTCAAATCATTTTCACCTTTTAGCAAAAGCTGAGAAAGAAATTATGCCAATATTTATGGCAAAAGTGCTGGGAAGATATGCGAAATATTATAATTATAAGCATAATCGTACGGGTTATGTATTTGAAAATCGATATAATACGCAGTGTATAGAAGATGAAAGGTATTTTTGGAGCTGCTTGCGTTATATTCATATGAATCCAGTAAAAGCAAAAATATGTAGTAACATAATGCAATATGAACATAGCAGTATGAGGGAATATACTGGGAAAAGAAAGAATAGAGAAGTATTAAGTGAAAAAGCATTAAAGTTATATGAGGAAAAATTTAAAGATGGGACATCAATTGGAACTTTTCATCAGGAAAAGGATGAAAATGTGTTTTTAGATACAGAAGAGGAAGAGTATAGGCAGTATGTAGAATTGGCGTGGGAAATACTTTGGAACATGCAAGAACAAAGACAACTTCAAGGATTGGAGATTTTACAGTTCGTAGAAAGTAGAGTGCAATTCGAAAATGCAGTAAAAGAAAAGCTAGGAGTCTCGAAAAGTTATGTAAAGAGGATTAGAAAACAAATTGAAGGTGAACTTTACACAATTCAAAAGGGGACAGGATAAGATTCAATTGGGGACGGAGTTTTTTTGAAAAAAACACGTCCCCAATTGAAAGTGTGTTATAATAATACAGATTAATAAGGAGGCATATGAGAATGGAAAACCGGAAGATTGTATTACCTGAGAATGTGAAAAAGATTATAGAGACGCTTCAGACACATGGTTATGAGGCTTATGCGGTCGGAGGATGTGTACGGGATTCCGTATTGGGACGAATTCCTCAAGATTGGGATATTACAACTTCTGCGATGCCTCAGGAAACAAAAACATTGTTTGATAAGACATTTGATACAGGGATTGAGCATGGAACAATTACAGTTTTGCTCGATCATGAAGGATACGAGGTGACGACCTATCGAATTGATGGAAAATATGAAGATAACAGACATCCGAAGGAGGTTACATTTACTAGGTCGTTAAAAGAGGATCTTCTCCGTCGAGATTTTACAATCAATGCGATGGCATATAATGATGCAGATGGACTTGTAGATATTTTTGGCGGAATGGAAGATTTGAAAAAAGGAGTTATTCGCTGTGTGGGAGATGCAACGGCAAGATTTTCGGAAGATGCTTTGCGTATATTAAGAGGAATACGGTTTGCGGCACAGCTTGGATTTGAAATTGATGACGAGGCGAGAATGGCTATGAAAGAGCTGGCTCCAACGCTTCGGAAAATTAGTGCAGAGCGAATTCAGGTGGAACTGGTAAAAACGTTAGTTTCTGATAGACCGGATATGTTACGGACAGCTTATGAGCTTGGAATTACAAAGCAGTTTTTGCCGGAATTTGATCTTCTTATGAAGACGGAACAGGAGACGCCACACCATATGTACAATGTAGGGGAGCATACATTACATGCATTAATGAGGGTGCGTCCGGATAGAATATTACGTATTACAATGTTGCTTCATGACATGGGGAAACCTGAGTACAAGACTATGGATGAGACGGGACAGGCACATTTTAAAAAACATGCAATTGGTAGTGAGCATATTGCCAAAGAAATTTTAAAAAGATTAAAATTTGATAATGAGACAATTCGAACTGTTGCAAGGCTGGTGCTTTATCATGATTATCGTATGCCGGCAGAAGCGAAAAATGTAAGGAGAGCCATGAATAAGATTGGCGAAGACATTTTCGAATATTATATGGAAGTGAGACGTGCGGATGTGTTAGCACAGAGTACATATTTGCGGGAACGAAAACTAAAAAATTTAGATGATATAGAAACACTGTATGCAAAAATTAAAGAGGCGAAGCAATGTGTTTCATTGAAAGAACTGGCTGTAAGTGGTAGCGATTTGATAGCTATTGGAATTAAGCCAGGAAAAGAAATTGGTGAAATATTGAATCGATTACTGGAAATGGTTATAGAAGATCCGGAATTGAATCAGAAAGAAATTTTACTGAAAAAAGCTACAATTTAAAAAGGGACAGGTTGAAGTTCAAATGGGGACGGGGTTTTTTTGAAAAAACCCCGTCCCCATTTGCATATTTTCGCAATTGTTTTCATAGGATAGAGAGAATATGTAGTAGAGTGCAGGGGGCTGAATATGCAAGATTATGAACGGGATAATATATTAGAACAATATGAAATTGTCGTAAATAGCACCCGGAAGACCAGGGGTGCTATTTTATGCAGCACAGATAAAGGTGTGTTTTTAATGAGAGAGGTAGGGGTATCTGAAAAGAGGCTTCCTGCGCTTATCGAATTGTATGAGTATTTTATGGATTATGGTTATCAAACTATAGATATGCCAGTGAAAAACCGGGAAGGAGATTATGTAACAAAGGGGTTTGATGGAAGTATTTACATGCTTAGACGAATGCCGCCGGGGCGGGAATGCGATGTAAGAAGAGCGGCAGAACTTTTTGAGGCAGCAGGTAATTTGGCGAAGATACATTTGTTGATGAGAAAAAAAATAATGGAAAATGTGTCGGAAGCGGAGAATTTGGAGGAGGGGTATATAAGACATAATCGAGAATTACGTAAAGTGCGGGCATACATCAGAAATGTTTCTCCGAAAGGGGAGTTTGAATATTTGTTCCTGGAGTATTTTGATCAGATGGAAGCATGGGCAGACGCAGCGGTTAAAAGCCTGAAAGCTTCGGGATATAAACAGCTTTATCAACAAAGCATTGATGCAGGATATATGGTACATGGTGAATACAATTACCACAATATTTTGTTTGATGCGACTTCTGAAAAAGATAATTATGGGCATAGAAAGTTAAATGTTTACACGGTGAATTTTGATCATTTTAAAAAGAATGTTCAAGTAGAGGATTTGTATTATTTCTTAAGAAAGGCAATGGAAAAACAAGGTTTCAAAGAATGGATCAGCGATGGAATACTCAATGCATATTCAGCAATTATACCGTTGGGGAAAAATGAATTGGAGTATTTGAAAAATAGATTGATGTATCCAGAAAAATTTTTTAAAGTTGCAAATTCATATTATCATTCAAATAAAGCATGGATATCAATAAAAAATGTTGAAAAAATGCAGATGGCAGTCAGACAAATGAAGGAAAAAGAACATTTTTTAAATCACTTTTTTGATGCTCGGATTTAAATCTTAAAAATGCCTAAAAAGCCTATAAATACGCGGTAAAAAGGGTAAATATCCTTGACAAATATAGGGAAAACAGGTATAACAATATCTAGAGGCAGGGTGCCTAGATAAACAGGAGGAGGAAATTATCCATGAACAAAACAGAATTAGTAGCAGCTATTGCTGACAAAGCAGAGATTTCTAAGAAAGATTCTGAAAAAGCTTTAAAAGCTTTTGTTGATGTAGTTACAGAAGAACTTAAGAAAGGTCATAAGATTCAGTTAGTTGGATTCGGAACATTCGAGACAAGCGAGAGAGCTGCAAGAGAGGGAAGAAATCCGTCTACAGGGGAGACAATGAAGATTGAAGCTTGCAAAGCACCTAAGTTCAAAGCTGGTAAAGCATTAAAAGACGCTGTTAACGAGTAATGGATTAGTTCTAGATAAGTGTACGGGCGGGGAGTTGTTGGCTCCTCGTTCTTTTTGGTATATGGAAATTGTGTGTAAGAAGCGTACAATTTAATTGGGGACGGGGTTTTTTTGAAAAAACCCCGTCCCCAATTGGAAGAAAATGGAGAAATATTATGAGATTAGATAAATTTTTGAAGGTGTCGCGTTTAATCAAGCGCAGAACGGTTGCAAATGAAGCTTGTGATGCTGGGCGAGTGCTGGTCAATGGTAGTGTTGCGAAGGCTTCGGTCAAGGTTAAAGTCGGAGATATTATTGAAATTCAGTTTGGTACAAGAACTGTGAAAGTCGAAGTCCTGGATATTCAGGAGACGACGAAGAAGGAAGAGGCGAAAGACTTGTTCAAATATCTGTAATAAATGCAGGGTACCTTTCATATGATTACTAAGAAAGGTTGTGATGTGCATGGATGAGAGAAATGTATCAAAACCAGCTATGCGGGGGCATAAACTGGTTTTGAATAACCGGACCGCAAGTCTGGTGACGGGTGTGAAGGATGTATTATCTTTTGATCTGAATGAAGTTCTACTGGAAACGGAGCAGGGAATGTTGATGGTGAAGGGGACGGACCTTCATGTAAACCGGCTGAGTCTGGAAAAAGGAGAAGTGGATTTGTCCGGAAATATTGACAGTATTGCTTATTCGGATGTGCATGCAGAACAAAAACAGGGAGAGAATTTATTTGCACGTTTGTTCCGTTAATGTGTGCGGAAAGTTGCAGGAAAGTCAATGATTGGGATTGAAAAAGAATTATTAATTTTTCTGACTGCATTTTCATCTGGATTATTTTTAAGAGGAACATACAGATGCCTGGAATGCTTCCGGGATATTGTGAAACATTCGTTTCTCGCAGTCGGAATAGAGGACTTGTTTTACTGGATTTTTGTGGAAATGTATCTGTTTGTGCAAATTTACCACACTAGTAGTGGTAGTGTACGCTGGTATTATATACTAGGTGTTGTAGTTGGAGCGTGCTTGATGTCATGGCTTTTGCAGAAAGTTAAAAAAATGTGTAAAAAAATCTACACCCGTAAAACTTGATAAATTTCAGGGAAAAAGTTATTATTATAAAAAGGTATAAATCGGTGTGGGAACCGAAGACAAGGGTGAGTATTAATATGAAAGATACAAGGCGTAATAGCCGTAAGAGAAGGTCCAGGAGGCGGACGAATCAACACAAGTTGAGTGTGCTTGTAATTACAGGTGTAATTCTTTTGATGACAGCACTTGTAGTGGTCGGTGGAATTTCTCTTCGGGCGAAGGAGAAAAGTTATTTGGCTCAGGAGACGGAGCTTAAGAAACAGATAGATGAAGAGAAAGCCAGATCACAGGAGATAGACGATATGGAAGCATACGTTGGAACTGACGAGTATGTGGAAGAGATTGCGAAGGAAAAACTTGGTCTGGTGAATGAAAATGAGATCATATTAAAAGCAAAGTAACGAAGGAAAAAGCTTTGGGCGAAAGCTGAGGTTTTATAAGGCAGTATGATAAAACTTAATAAAACTAAGGCATAGCAATGATGAAATAAGGCTTTGACTGTAAAAGGTCAGAGCCTTTTTCTATGCCCAAATCCGCACATTCGCAATTTGATTTTGTTTTTCGTATAATGGACTTACTAAAATCAAGGAGGTTTTAATATGAAAACAATTTTTGAAAATAACGGTGGTACTTATACGCAGGTCGGCGACTATTTATTGCCTAATCTTTCGTTATCGGCGGAAGAAAAAGAAACGAATATCGGTGTATGGGCAATGAGGCACAAACGATATTTGAAACAAAATCATAAAGTACGTTACTACAATTTACTGACAAGCGGTAAGCTTAATTTATATCTTGCTGACATCGAAGAACAGGCTCAAAATCTTTTTTCTCGGTTGGTAAAAGACCTTGCCGAAAAAGAAAATGTTACGGAAAAATTGAAATCGGATAACCCAATGTTATGGGTGCAAAAGATGAACAACATCCGCAACCGAGCAACAGAAATTGTGAAGGAGCAAGTAATATACAACTAAGAAAAAGGCACAACTTACGGAGAAAAATCCAGTAGGCTGTGCCTTAATTTTATTTGTGAGATTCGAATGCATAATCTTAGCGAGCAGACCATTTGGATAAACACAGTTTTCCAAACGGTAAAAGACTCGTTAGGGACACCCTAAAACCTGATGATAATTTACATTATGAGCAGTTTCAAGACGGGACGATAAATGAATATGAA
>NZ_JAJCNB010000058.1:0-6369 GCF_020560825.1 Dorea sp. 210702-DFI.3.17 | reverse complement strand
TGAGGAAGTCCGCAAAATGTAACTTCTTTTTGAATTTGATGAAAAAGTCCTTGACTTTTCGTCTCTGGCAAAACTGCAAAATCGATTTTGATTTCCTGTGGTGCCAGACTTGCACCATTTGATATTCAGGAACTAAGAGAAATCATGTCCTATGACGAGATGGAACTGGATATGATCGGTGATCAGAGGACAGCTATGTTTGTCATCATCAGTGATACAGATGACACATTCAACTTTGTGGTAGCAATCATGTACACCCAGCTCTTTAACCTGCTTTGTGATAAAGCGGATGATGAGCATGGAGGCAGGCTTCCCTATCATGTACGACTGCTTCTTGATGAGTTCAGCAATATCGGACAGATCCCAAAATTCGACAAATTGATTGCTACGATCCGAAGCAGGGAAATCTCCGCTTCTATCATTCTGCAGTCACAATCTCAGCTGAAAACAATCTATAAGGATGCGGCTGAGACGATCACGGGTAACTGTGACACCGTTCTTTTCCTGGGTGGAAAGGAAAGTTCCACACTGAAAGAAATATCAGAAACCCTGGGAAAGGAAACCATAGATCTTTACAACACATCAGACACCAGAGGCAGCAACCGGTCCTATGGGCTGAATTATCAAAAGACTGGAAAAGAACTGATGAGTAGAGATGAGCTGGCGGTCATGGATGGAGAAAAATGTATCTTACAGCTTCGTGGAGTCCGGCCGTTTTTAAGCAACAAATATGACATCACAAAGCATAAACGGTACAAAGAGCTTGCCGATTTTAATAAGAATAATGCGTTTGATGTCGAAAAGTATCTGGCACACCGACTGGTGATGTCCGAAGATACAGAATTTGAAATGTATGAAGTAACTGTAACACAAGAAGACGTATCAGCGATTGAAGCTGAGGAAGGTGAGGACTGATATGAAAGAAAGAATTCGAGCACCCTGCTACTACTGATAAGGATACAAAAAGGTCTGAATAAAAGGGAAAGGAGTAGAGCCAAACGCTTACAGACCATAAGAAAAGCGTTTGTTCATACATTTGATTATGGCTTTTTTTAGCAGTGCAATCAATATCCTTCAGACACTGGTCGTTGCAATCGGTGCCGGTCTTGGTGTCTGGGGCGTAATCAACCTGATGGAAGGTTATGGAAACGACAACCCGGGTGCAAAATCCCAGGGAATTAAGCAGTTCATGGCTAATTAGTTGGAACAAAAAACGAAAGGAAAAGCACAATCCAGACGGTATCAGCGGCAGGCTACAAGAATAAATTGTGATTTCACAAGATTGGTGCTATAATAAGAGAAAAGTTCCTGCCGGGGCAGCCGCCCCGGTGGTATGGATAGAAAGGCAGGAAAACAATATGCACATCAGCTATAAGCCACTCTGGCACACACTGTTAGAGCGTGATATGAGAAAAGAGGATTTAAGGCTTGCCGCTGGTATGACAACAAATATGATTGCCAACATGAGCAAAGAGGGAAAGCACATCAGCATGGATACATTAGCCCGTATCTGCGAAACGCTGAATTGTGAGATTACCGATGTGATTGAGTTAGTACCAGACGAGCCTGCTTCCACAGGAGGTAAGGAACATGAGCGAATTGAAACCAAGAATAACGGAAAACGGAATTGATTATATCCTTGTCGGAGATTATTACATCCCGGACTTGAAACTGCCGGAGGAACACCGCCCTATCGGAAAGTACGGACGGATGCACCGGGAATATTTAAGGGAAGTCCACCCAGCCAGATTGAATACATTGATACTGACCGGGGAATTGTGGACATATCTTGCAGACCTGAACGAACAGGCACAGGAACGGTTAGACACCATCATGGAGCAGATGAAAACTGCCGAGGGCGTAACCGAGGAATTGAAGCGTACCCACCAAATGGAATGGGTGCAGCGTTGCAATAACATTCATAACCGGGCAGAAGAAATTGTTTTGCATGAGATGATTTATTCATAACGGGAGCAATTAAATCGGAGGTATATAAGATGATTGAAATTGTATTTGGTGAAAGTGCCTGTGGAAGTTTGAAAATTGCCCAAACTTACGGCAAGGGAAAGTATAGAGGAAGTGCTGTTTCAATATTTATGAGGCATGAAGACGGGAGTGTTCCATCTTCAGATGAAATGAAAAAAGCACAGCTTCAAGCACAGGAACAAGAACGCATTGCTTGGGAGAATGCTATTCCATTGGGAGGCAAGAGCTGTGATGTTTATTGTTTTGATATGGCTCTTAGTGTGGGAGATATTTCTGATAATGGAATTGGCGAACAGCGGAAAAATGTTTTCAAGAAAATGCTGTCTGTCTGCTTTGTAGAGGATTTAGATTATCAGGTTGAAGAAAAAATACAGAAAATTAAAACTACATTGACCTCAGTGATTGAACGATATGTAGCTGGGGAAGAAATTCGCATTTGGTATAGCTATAATCCAGATGAGATTTGTGGTATGTATTGGCTTATGAAACAACTTCAACCCTTAAACTGCCAGACAACAATTTATTTGGTTAAGTTACCTACATGGGAATATGGAAAAGAAAATACTATGACATCCAAAATAGCATGGGGCGAGGTCTCTCCTGGCGAATGGGGAAACTATATAACTCTACAAGAGAAAGCTAATCCTGTATTTCTTTCAGCTTGTGCTATGAAATGGAATCAACTTCAAAATGAAAATGCACCTTTGCGTGCAATGTTAAATGGTAAATTGCAAAGCGTTTCAGAAGATATATATGATAGTTTCATTCTTCGTGAAATTGCGGAACAGCCAGAGCAATTCAAAATGGCTATTGTCATAGGTAATGTTTTAGGAAAATATCAACTTGGAATTAGTGATGTATGGATTTCCAATCGCATTGATAAAATGCTTGAAGATGGTGTGTTGGAAATTATACAGGACGCACCAAAGGGAGAAACAAATTATCGCCGAATATTAAGAAAACGAATGAAGTAATAACCACAGCACAAACCGCTGCTACATGGAATCCAACAAACCATGCAACAGCGGTTTTCCTTTACCGTTTTTTCCTCTGGTTGATAGGCGTTCCCGTTTTCTTTGATTTTTGGAGAATCCGAATAAGCCAGCGAAATTCTTCATCTGACAGATTTTTATAGTTGATACCGAGCTGCTTGCAGTAAAGCACTGCCAGTTTTTCCAAACGGCTGCCCTTGAAATTTTCGACCGCTTCCAGATTTTCTTTCAGTTCATTGGCAACAGTGGTCTGGGGCGCACTCTCACTATCCTTTTTATGGGTTTCCCGAATATCCCGGATAATCAGGTTTAGGTCATCCAGAACCATGTGGCTGAAATATTCATCATCACTGATATGGGCGGCTTGCAGCACTTTCAAATGTGGGTCATCTTCGCCAGGGCGATACCGTTCTATGATTTCATGTCGGACAGTATCGACAAGGGTGTTGAGGTTTTGAATCTGCATGGTGGCAATCCCATCCACATAAATCTCAATGTCCGCAAGAAACTTGATAAAGTCCTTATGGGTGGCAAGTTCGCAGAGCAGACGGTTGTTGATCCGACCGCTTTTCAGAAGTGCAACCATTTCATCGTTCAAATGCAGCTCCGTCAGTGGCGTGTTGATCTGCTCCCTGTTCTCTGTCCGGCACAGCAGATAATCGACGGAAACCCCATAGAAGTCTGCCAGCGTGATAAGGTTGCCATGATTGATTTCCTTAAAATCTTCTTTTTCATAACTGCCAAGGGCTGATTTAGAAATACCCGTTAGTTTTGATAGTTCTTCCAGATTTAAGCCTTTGTCCTTGCGGAGTTCCCAAAGGCGTTCCTGTATGCTTGTTGCTCCTTTCATGGGCACACGCTCCTTTCCAACGGTTTCATTGCTGCCGCTTATCTGGATTATATCACACTTTCCGTAATCGTGGAAATTTCTGATTTTTACCCTTAATTCCTACTTTGTGGACATACGGCACAGGGCACAAAAATGTTCTATGATACAGGTAGTTCATCGATGGATTATTCCAATCGAATGACCAGCCTGTGTGGGATATGCTTCCCCGGCGATGTAGCGCCATGAATTTTGGCAGGGATATGGAGGAACCCTGACCGAAACGAGCGTACCAAAGGGAGCGATACGCCGCTGTGAGATTCAGGGGAGGAACGACACCGGGGAGAACTGGCGAACTGACACCGAAATGATACCGAAACACGACAATCTGATAGGGGGATAGTCTACCCTATCGCTGATACTTCGGGAGATTTTAAGCGGCTCTATGGCTGTAATTTTGCCGAAAATCGCCCCCGAAACCATACACTAAAACGGGAGGAAACACAATATGCCGAGAATGAGCAAAAAGAGGAAGCATGAGCTTTCCTTTTACCTCAATGACCGGGGGCGTGTCACTTACAACGAATTATGCCGGAAATGCCAGCATGGGTGCAAGCAGAGCTTCCGGGCGGTTGTGATTGACTGCCCCCGTTATTTATCCAAACGAGCAAAGAAAAAGGAGGAACACACCGAATGAATTTTGAATTTATGACGATAGACACACCATTACCGCCCTGTATGCCATTTCCCAGAGCGTTGACAGGATTTCCAGTCAGCAGCACCGCAAAGGTCATGTACTGCCGGATGCTGGACGCTATGCTATCCAAAGGGAAGGAGGACGAGAACGGAATCCTGTTTGTCTGCTTCCCCATCACAGCCATTGCCGCAGTCCTGTCCCGCAGCCCCATGACGGTCAAGCGTTCTCTGAATGAACTGGAAACCGCCGGACTTATCATGCGGGTGCGTCAGGGCATTGGAGAACCAAACAGGATTTATGTGCTGATACCGGGAAAGGAGGACGCTGCCCTTGCCTGATACCTCAAAACTGGAAAAGCTCAACCGGGAGTTGGAAAAAAGCGAAAAGAAACTGCGGAAAGCCATCAATGATGAAAAGGCATTGCAGCACCAGTTGAAGCAGCTTACCCGAAAGGAACGGACGCACCGGCTCTGTACTCGTGGCGGTATGCTGGAAAGTTTTCTGCAAGAGCCGGAACGCCTGACAGATGATGATGTCATGCTGCTGTTGAAACTCATTTTTCACAGGCAGGACACGCAGGAACTATTGAAAAAACTGCTGGAACGGGAGAAGCCGGAAACCCCTTAGTTTACTAAGGGCGCAATTATACACCACCCAAAGGTTGGTGCATTGCGTTCTCCGAAGGCTCCTCGCCGGAGGGCTGTAATTTTCCGCAGCCACGGTCTGCTCCAAATCAAACAGGGGACGCTACACTTCCCCTGCGCTGGCTTTCGCCAGCTACCCTTTTGTGGACTTGCCATCTGGGGACACCTTGCGTTGCAAGCTGTTCCCAGCCGACAAGTTTTACAGAATCAGTTTTCTGTCTTTTGAGAAGAAATGAAAAATGTTATACTAAAAAATGAAAATGCCTATTGACTCTCACGGAACGTCATAGATTAAAGTTACCTTATCAGGAACAGGAGGTCAGCAGCTATGAGGACAGTAAAAGAAATATCAGATTTAACAGGTATCAGCGTTCGCACGCTTCACTATTATGATGAAATCGGGTTGTTAAAGCCAACAGAAAAAAGTGATGCGGGATACCGGCTTTATGACGATAAGGCACTGGAAACATTACAACAGATTTTATTTTTCCGTGAGTTTGATATCTCCTTGAAAGAAATCAAAGCTGTTTTGGACAATCCGGCTCTTGAAAGAAATCAGATTCTACAAGTACAGCGAAAAATGTTGGTAACAAAGAAAGAACGAATGGAACGTCTGATTGCCAGCATTGATGGCATTCTGAAAGGAGAGAACAAAATGGATTTTACAATTTTTACCAAAACAGAAGTAGAAGAAATGTTCCAAACCATGCTTGAGCATATACCGGAGAATATGAGAAACATTGCAATTAAAGAATTTGGTAGCATTGAACAATGGAAAAAGCATTATATGGAAGTCGTATCTTCGGAAGAAATGCAGAAAGGCTATGCAAAGGTAGTTGAATGGTATGGTGGAAAGGACAAGTTTCTGTCTGTTGCCCGAACTCCCGTCAGCAAAGAAGTTGCAGAAAGCTATAACAAACGGATAGAAGCGATTTTGCAAAAACTGATTGCAAAACAGAATTGTGACATAGATTCTTTTGAAGTAAAAGAGCTTGTTGGAGAATATGGCTTTGTTATGAAACAGCTTGCCCAGATAAAAGAAGAAAAAGGCTTTATGATGGCACAGGCGCAGTATTACCGCAATGAACAAATCAAACCAATGATAGACGAAAAATACGGTGAAGGGGCTTCTGATTTCTTTGCACAGGCAATAGAAAACTATTATAAAGTTAAGTATAAAGACTTCCCATACCCAAAATGGGACTTGTACCTTGAAAACTCTAT
>NZ_JAJCNB010000057.1:0-8336 GCF_020560825.1 Dorea sp. 210702-DFI.3.17 | reverse complement strand
GTAATCAGGGCGGACGTGATGACAGACGTGATAATCGTGGACGTGATGACAGACGCGATAACCGTAATCAGGGCGGACGCGATGACAGAAGAGATAACCGCGACAATCGTAATCAGGGCGGACGTGATGACAGACGTGATAATCATGGACGTGATGACAGAAGAGATGACAGACGCGACAATCGTAATCAGGGCGGACGTGATGACAGACGTGATAATCGTGGACGTGATGACAGACGTGACAACCGCAAGAACAGTCCGGCAATTCCAGAGCCAATCGTGGAAGGTCAGAAGCCACAGAGAAACAAAGGAAAAGGTAAGGATGACTTTAAGAAGAAAGATAAAGACTTCCGCCATGACGAAGACCGCGTAGGAAAAGGTAAGAAGGGCAAGAATGAGCCAAAGACTCAGCTTCAGAAACCAGAGAAGAAAGAGCAGAAACAGGAAGAGCAGATCAAATCTATCACGATTCCAGAGGTTCTGACGATTCAGGAACTTGCAGATAAGATGAAGATTGTTCCTTCGGTTATTGTAAAGAAACTCTTCATGCAGGGTAAAATCGTAACAGTCAATCAGGAAATTGATTACGAGACAGCTGAAGAAATCGCATTGGAGTTTGATGTTCTCTGTGAAAAAGAGGAAGTTGTTGATGTGATTGAAGAACTTCTTAAAGAGGACGAAGAGGATGAAAGCAAGATGAAAAAACGTCCACCTGTAGTCTGTGTCATGGGTCACGTTGACCACGGTAAGACTTCCCTTTTGGACGCTATCCGTCAGACAAATGTCATCGACCGAGAGGCTGGTGGTATCACACAGCACATTGGTGCTTCTGTTGTAGAGGTAAATGGAGAAAAAATCACATTCCTGGACACACCGGGACATGAGGCGTTTACAGCAATGCGTATGCGTGGAGCAAGTTCTACAGATATCGCAATCCTTGTTGTCGCAGCAGATGACGGTGTCATGCCACAGACTGTTGAGGCTATCAACCATGCAAAAGCTGCAGGTGTTGAGATTATTGTGGCTGTCAACAAGATTGATAAACCGAGTGCTAATGTTGATCGTGTAAAACAGGAATTGACAGAGTATGAATTGATTGCAGAGGACTGGGGTGGAAGTACTATTTTTGTTCCGGTATCTGCTAAGACAGGAGAAGGTCTGGAAGAACTGATGGAAATGATCCTTCTGACTGCAGAGGTTATGGAATTAAAAGCAAATCCGAACCGCCGTGCAAGAGGTCTTGTATTGGAAGCACAGCTTGATAAAGGAAGAGGTCCGGTTGCAACTGTACTTGTGCAGAAAGGTACACTCCGTGTCGGAGATGCAATTGCAGCAGGTTCTGCACATGGTAAAGTAAGAGCTATGATGGATGACAAGGGAAGACGTGTCAAAGAGGCAGGTCCATCTGTTCCAGTAGAGATTCTTGGACTTGATGATGTACCGAATGCAGGAGAAGTTGTAGTATGCTGTAAGAATGAAAAAGAGGCAAGAAGCTTTGCTGAGACATTTATTGCTCAGAATAAAGTGAAACTTCTTGAAGATACAAAGTCAAAACTTTCCCTGGATGATCTGTTTACACAGATTCAGGAAGGTAATTTAAAAGAACTTGATCTGATCGTTAAGGCTGATGTACAGGGATCTGTAGAGGCTGTAAAACAGAGCCTTCTGAAGCTATCTAACGACGAAGTTATTGTAAAAGTGATCCATGGTGGTGTTGGTGCGATCAATGAGTCTGATGTCAGCCTTGCATCTGCATCTAATGCAATTATCATTGGATTTAACGTACGTCCGGATGCAACTGCAAAAGAAACAGCAGAGCGAGAGGGCGTAGATGTACGTCTGTATCGTGTCATCTATAATGCGATTGAGGATGTAGAGGCAGCTATGAAAGGAATGCTTGATCCGGTATTCGAAGAAAAAGTACTTGGTCATGCAGAAGTGCGTCAGACATTCAAGGCTTCCGGTGTCGGAACTATTGCAGGTTCCTATGTACTGGATGGCTTGTTTGAGCGTGACTGCTCAGTTCGTCTGACAAGAGATGGAATTGTGATCTTTGAAGGACCGCTTGCGTCTCTGAAACGTTTCAAAGATGATGTAAAAGAAGTAAAAGCAGGCTATGAGTGTGGTTTCGTATTTGCAAACTTCAATGATATCAAAGAGGGTGACCTTGTAGAAGCCTTCAAGATGGTAGAGGTTCCAAGATAAGGGAAATCATGTGAAAAGCCTTCTCTTAGGAGGAATAGAAATTGAGAAAAAGAAGTATTAAGAATACAAGAGTGAACACTGAAGTACAGCGTGAACTCAGTGAGATTATCCGCCGGGGCTTAAAAGACCCGCGGGTAGCTCCGTGGACATCTGTTGTAGCAGTCGAGGTGGCACCAGATCTTAAGACATGTAAAGCATATATCAGCGTTCTCGGTGACGTAAAGGCGCAGGAGGATACGATCAAAGGACTGAGAAGTGCAGAAGGATTTATCCGCCGCGAACTGGCAAGAACTCTGAATATGCGAAACACTCCGGAGATTCAGTTCATTCTGGATCAGTCTATTGAGTATGGTGTTAACATGTCCAAGAAGATTGATGAAGTAACAAAAGATCTGAACACAGAAGGTGATGAAGATGTTGAATCTGAATAAGATTCTGGAACCGGCAAAAACAATCGCCATCGGAGGACATGTGCGTCCGGATGGCGACTGTGTCGGATCCTGTATGGCAATGTATCAGTATATCCAGAATAATTATCCAGACAAAGAAGTGGACGTTTTTCTGGAGGAAATCCCATCTACATTTTACAGAATCAAAGGGACGGATGAGATTTTACATGAGATTGACGAGAGTAAACATTATGATCTGTTCATTGTACTGGACTGTGGAGATACCGGAAGACTGGAGTTTTCTGTGCCACTGTTCGTAAGTGCAGGACATACACTTTGTATTGATCATCATGTCAGCAATATCTGTTTTGCACAGGATAATTATGTTGTACCAGATGCAAGCTCCACTTCAGAGCTTGTTTACAATCTGATTGATAAAGATAAGATTACAAAAGAGATTGCAGAAGCACTGTATCTAGGAATCGTACATGATACAGGAGTATTTCAGTATTCCTGTGCCGGACCATCTACATTTCGTGCGGCGGCAGAACTTCTGGAGACTGGAATTGATGCGGCAGATCTTATTATGGATACATTTTACGAAAAATCTTATGCGAGAATGCAGATTTTCGGACGTGCACTGGTGGAGAGCTTTTTGTTCATGGAAGGAAAATGTATCGTCTCCTATATTCGTAAGAAAGTCATGGATTTCTATGGTGTAAAGCCAAAAGATCTTGACGGGATCGTAAGCCAGCTCCGTAATACCAGAGGCGTGGAAGTTGCTATTTTTATGTATGAGCTGGATCAGAATGTATTTAAAGTCAGCCTTCGTTCTGGGAATGAAGTTGATGTAAGCAAGATTGCAGGATATTTTGGCGGCGGTGGACATGAAAAAGCTTCTGGAGTTACTATGACAGGTACGCCGCAGGATATTCTGAATAATCTGGCAGAGCGCATTGATGAGCAGTTGAAAGGACAGGCATGATACACGGAGTTATAAATGTATATAAAGAGCAGGGATTTACTTCTCATGACGTGGTTGCAAAGCTTCGTGGAATCGTGGGACAGAAGAAAATCGGTCACACAGGCACATTGGATCCGGATGCGGTCGGTGTGCTGCCTGTATGTCTGGGACGTGCAACAAAATTGTGCGATATGCTGACAGATAAAGACAAAGTCTATGAGGCTGTGATGCTTCTGGGTGTGGAGACAGATACCCAGGATACAACCGGACAGATACTAAAAAGCAGTGAGACAGACGAGATTACAGAAGAACAGGTCCGGGCTGCAGTTTTAGATTTTGTGGGGGATTACAATCAGGTTCCACCTATGTATTCCGCGCTTAAAATCAACGGCAAGAAGCTTTATGAGCTTGCCAGAGAAGGCAAGACTGTAGAGCGTGCGGCAAGACGGGTACAGATTTTCGATATTGAAATCCTAAGTATAGCATTGCCACGGGTGACAATGAAGGTTCATTGCTCAAAAGGAACATATATCCGTACACTGTGCCACGATATCGGGCAGAAGCTTGGATGTGGTGCATGTATGGAAAAGCTTACAAGAACAAAGGTAAGCAGATTTGAGATAAAGGACAGTCTGACACTTGCACAGATCGAGGTATTAAAGAAAGAAGACAGACTGTCAGAAATACTGGTTCCAATTGATCAAATGTTCGCAAATTATCCGAGCATTATTGTGTCGGGAGAAGCGGCGAGACTTGCGTATAATGGCAATGGGATCAAAGACAGAGATGTCCGGAAAGATGAAAATATTCTGGACGAAGCGTATGTCAGGGTATATGATGATGTAGAAGATTTTATTGGGGTGTATCAGTATCACGAGAAAGAACGTGAGTACCGGATACGGAAAATGTTTTATATAAAAGAGGAAAAATAGATGCAGTATATCAGAGGTCTTGAGCATTATGACAATGCCAGAAAGACAGCAGTGACATTTGGAAAGTTTGACGGACTTCATAAAGGGCATATGACGCTCGTTGACACAGTGAAAAAACTGCAGGACAAAGATGATGTAGATAGTGTAGTATGTGCGTTCGATATGGATTCACCGGCGCTATTGATGCTTCCGCAGGAACGGCAGATTCATCTGGAGGATGAGGTGGATTATCTAGTCGACTGTCCATTTACAGATGAAATCCGTCAGATGAGAGCTGAGGATTTTATCCGGAATATTATCATCGGAACATTTCATGCAGCTTATGTAGTAGTAGGTACAGATTTCCAGTTTGGATATAATAAGGAAGGAGATATCTATATGCTGGACAAGTTCCAGGAGAGATATGGATACCGCCTGATCGTTCTGGAAAAGATACGGTATGAGAATCATATTATCAGCAGTACCTACACAAAGAAGATACTGGGAACCGGAAACATGGATCTGGTCGGCAGACTTCTGGGTTATTCTTATGGAATCTGCGGCACGGTAGAGCATGGACATAAACTTGGAAGAACACTTGGATTTCCAACGATGAATATTGCATGGCCGAAGCGCAAGATTATACCGCCGAGAGGCGTGTATCTGTGCCGGGCGTATATAGACGGTTATGGATATAATGGTATTGCAAATGTGGGAGTCAGACCGACAGTATCCAACGAAGAAAAAGTGTGGCTTGAGACATTTTTATTTGATTATGAAGCAGATGCTTATGGAAAAGAAGTTATGGTGGAACTGATTGAGTTCGTCAGACCGGAGCAGAAATTTGAAAATAAAGAAGAACTGAAAGCGCGTGTGGATAAAGATATCGCCAGCGGCAGACAGTATTTTAAAATTTAAGCATTCAAATTTAAGCATAAAATTAGTGCTTTACAAGATAAAGTATATATGATATATTAGTCAAGTGAGTTAGCCGGTGTTCGGTAATAGGAATCTCCAACCGTTACTTAATACCAGGCGATATATAAGAATTTAAGGAGGAACCACAACATGGTAACAAAAGAGCAGAAAGAACAGATTATTGCAGAATATGGTAGAACAGCAGGGGATACAGGATCACCGGAAGTACAGATTGCTATCCTGACAGCTAGAATCAATGATCTTACAGATCATTTCAAAGCTAACCCGAAAGATCACCACTCAAGAAGAGGACTTCTTAAGATGGTAGGACAGAGAAGAGGACTTCTTGCATACCTTAAGAAGACAGATATCGAGAGATATCGTGCACTGATCGAGAAGCTTGGACTGAGAAAATAATTCAGCTATGTTTAGAGACGTTCATTTTATGGGCGTCTCTTTTTCTATAGTAGGAAATCGCATTTTCTAATATAAAAAAGCCCAAAATCCCCAAAAAGCCGATACCATGTAATATGAATTTTTATATGGCACATTTTATATATGTATGTTATAATATTAAAGATTATGGACGGGGATAACACTCCGAGACCACTGAAAAGGGTATTTGCTTCGATGAAAAGTACATTTTTCAGTAGTTTCGGTGTTCCCCGGCCGATGAATAATACATGAGATACCAAAAGTGAGAGAATACGAGAGCGTGGGATTTTCATATGGTATCCCGTGAGTTCAAGAGTAATAGAGAAAAAGGAGAACACTATGTACAAAAAGTTTGAGATGGAACTGGCTGGAAGAACTCTTCGCGTAGATGTAGACAGAGTTGCAAAGCAGGCAAATGGTGCTGTTCTGATGCATTACGGTGATACGACTGTTCTGTGTACGGCAACTGCATCTGAAAAGCCGAGAGAAGGAATTGATTTCTTCCCATTAAGTGTAGAGTACAATGAGAGAATGTACGCTGTAGGAAAGATTCCGGGAGGATTTAATAAACGAGAGGGAAAGGCATCTGAGAATGCAGTTCTGACAGATCGTGTTATCGACCGTCCGATGCGTCCGCTGTTCCCGAAAGATTATCGTAACGATGTAACACTGGAGAATCTGGTATTATCTGTAGATCAGGACTGCTCACCGGAGCTTACAGCTATGCTTGGTGCTGCAATTGCAACAACTATTTCAGATATTCCGTTTGATGGACCAATCTCTACAACACAGGTTGGACTTGTTGATGGCGAGTTTGTGATTAATCCGACTGCAGAGCAGAAAGCTGTATCAGATCTTGCCCTGACTGTTGCATCTACAAGAGAGAAAGTTATCATGATCGAGGCCGGTGCCAATGAAGTGCCGGAGCAGCAGATGATCGATGCAATCTTCGAGGCTCACGAAGTGAACCAGGAAGTGATCAAATTCATTGATACAATCGTAGCTGAGTGTGGAAAGCCAAAGCACTCATATGAGAGCTTTGCTGTACCGGAAGAGTTATTTGCAGCTATGAAAGAAGTGGTAACTCCAGAAGAGATGGAAGAAGCTGTATTTACGGATGACAAGCAGACTAGAGAAGAAAATATTCGTGTTGTTACAGAAAAGTTAGAAGAAGCATTTGCAGACAATGAAGAGTGGCTTGCAATTCTTCCGGATGCTGTATATCAGTACCAGAAGAAGACTGTTCGTAAGATGATCTTAAAAGACCACAAGCGTCCAGATGGAAGACAGATCGATCAGATCAGACCACTGGCAGCAGAGGTAGACCTGATTCCTAGAGTTCATGGTTCTGCAATGTTTACTCGTGGACAGACACAAATCTGTAATATCTGTACACTGGCTCCGTTATCTGAGGCACAGAGATTAGACGGACTTGACGAGGCAGAGACAATAAAGAGATATATGCACCACTATAATTTCCCATCATACTCTGTAGGCGAGACAAGACCTTCCAGAGGACCGGGACGCCGTGAGATTGGACATGGAGCGCTGGCTGAGCGTGCACTTGTACCAGTACTTCCAAGTGAGGCAGATTTCCCATATGCGATCCGTACAGTATCTGAGACATTTGAGTCCAATGGATCCACATCACAGGCAAGTGTATGTGCATCTTCTATGGCTCTGATGGCAGCAGGTGTACCAATCAAATCTGCAGTAGCAGGAATCTCCTGTGGACTTGTAACAGGTGATACTGATGATGATTACCTTGTACTGACAGATATCCAGGGACTGGAAGACTTCTTCGGAGATATGGACTTCAAGGTAGCCGGAACACATGAAGGTATCACAGCTATCCAGATGGATATCAAGATTCACGGATTGACAAGAGCCATCATTGAAGAGGCAATTGCAAAGACAAGAAAAGCAAGACTTTACATCATGGATGAGGTTATGTCCAAAGCAATCAATGAGCCAAGAGCTGAGGTCGGAGAATACGCACCTAAGATTATCCAGATGCAGATCGATCCTCAGAAGATTGGTGATGTTGTCGGTCAGAGAGGAAAGACAATCAATGCGATCATTGAGCAGACAGGTGTGAAGATTGATATTACAGACGATGGTGCAGTATCTATCTGCGGAACAGACGCAACAGGAATGGAGCAGGCAAGAAAGCTCATTTATACAATCGTTACTGACTTTGAGGCCGGACAGGTTCTGGAAGGAAAAGTCATCAGCATCAAAGAGTTTGGAGCATTCGTTGAGTTTGCACCAGGTAAAGAAGGAATGGTACACATTTCTAAAATTTCAAAAGAAAGAGTGAATCATGTAGAAGACGTCCTGACACTTGGCGATACAGTGAAAGTTGTATGCCTTGGAAAAGATAAGATGGGAAGATTCTCATTCAGCATGAAAGACGTAGCAGAATAAAAAAATTGTAAATTGGGGACGTAGTAAAATGTTAAAACAATGTCATTAAGTTAAGGATTTTAGTAGTGTGAAAAGTAGTTTTTTACTT
>NZ_JAJCNB010000056.1:0-8597 GCF_020560825.1 Dorea sp. 210702-DFI.3.17 | reverse complement strand
GGAAAGGGGCTAAATTTATGCCTAAAAATAAGGTTTTCGGACAGGCTGAGGGGGGTATTTTTAACAAAAATATTCTTGTATGAGTATAGGTTTTATGTTATTCTAATGTCACGCGGATGGCGTGTCTTGCCATCCGCAAAAGTATCTATATTAATATCATTCATTTTCGGAGATCCAGAAGTATCGGACCGTATTCCAAAGTGATGAACGATTGACAATTAAATGATGTGTCTGAAAGAGAGAATCTGGTGCGGCACAGAAAACGTTTCTTTGATTAGTAATTTTAATTGGAATATATTTTTGGTATATGCTAAAATGTATGTAGAAACATTCTCTTCGGACATATGGAATTGCCGGAGAGGAGAACATATGACAAAACGAGTAACGAAAAAAGCGGAGCGAAAAACAGGACAAAGAACAGTGCAAGGGAGAAATCGTGCCGACGAGAAATTTATTATGTTGCCGACGGTAGATTTTTGTTTCAAGGAATTGATGCAGAATGCGAAGGTGCGCAAAGGAATTATAGCTGCACTTCTAGGAGTGAGTCCGGAAGAGATTGAGGAGACAACGCTTTTGCCAACGATTCTGCGGAAAGAGTACGAAGATGACAAGTACGGAATTCTGGATGTGCATGTGCAGATGAAAAATGGCATACAGATAGATTTTGAGATGCAGGTGGAAGAGTTCGACTTCTGGGAGAAGCGGATTGTATTTTATCTAAGCAAGATGATTACGGATCAGCTCCATGCAGGTGATAATTATGACAAGATTCAGAAGTGTATTCATGTAAGTATCCTGGATTTCATACATTTTCCAGGAGATGACAGGTGTTATCGGAAGATTACACTTTGTGACACCGAGACGGGAGAGGTCTATACAGACATTATGGAAATCTATGTTCTGGAGCTGGGAAAGCTACCGCCGGAAGACCAGAACGAAGAAGGAATCGTGCGGTGGATGCGCTTTTTCAATGCAAAGAACCGGAAGGAGTTGGAAGAGATGGCAAAGCAGAATGAGTATATGGACGAAGCCTATCAGGAACTGGATCGTCTTAGTGCGGATGAAGAAAAGCGGTTGGAATACGAGACGAGATTAAAATATAGGCGGGATAAACATGCACAAATACATTACGCAACCAGAATTGGAAGAGAAGAGGCAACGGATCAGATTAATGCATTAAATAAACAACTGCTAGAGTTGGGGCGGCTGGAGGATCTAAAAAGAGCAGTGGAAGATAAGGAATATCAGAAGAAGCTGATGAAAGAGTTTGGAATAAGTTAGATTCAGTTTATAGAATTTATAGAAAAAGACAATTAACACAGGTTAGTTACTTTTTTATAATAGAAGCACTTTACTTACGAATGGACAAATATTGCGATAGATATACAAGAAATTCCAGATAATCACTATCCGGTAGAAGATACACCTGTGGGGAATGCTCTATGTAATAGAGTGAACAGTAATCTATATCTAGCTTTATGAGGGATTGTATGAGATGAAGCTGTCAAACTCCCACTTATGTGTAGAATAATGTAAAAACTCAAGAAAAGTTCGTGTAGTTTAGTGTGAAAAAACGATAAAAACGCATTGATTTTTACACGAATAATTCCTATACTATATTTAGAATAAGTTATCTTAATGATATGAGTAAGTACAACAATTCATTGGAAAACTACCGGGATATAGATGCATTTGAAGATGATAAAAAGATAGTTCCGCTTTATGTCGCATTTTGCATTTAGATGGAAGAAAATTTAATAAATAAGACATTAAGATACCGCTGGAGTTGCTTGTAGTAATTGCCAGCGGTCTTTTCATACAATCAGGAAAATGTGCGAGATAATACCGGATTGTTACCAGTTATGCCAATGGATTCCATATATACAGAAAAAATGTGTTTCGAGCAGAACTTATTATTTTTCTGGCTGTAATTGCAGTCATTCTGCTAGTTTTGTGGATTCGCTGGGAGAATTCCCATGCCACTTATAAGAATTATGATATTGTTGTGAAGAAGAATGTGTATTGTGAGAAGACGCAGACAGGGCGAGTGGATCTGCAGATCAGGCGAAAAGGCGGAAAGAAGGCTAAGCTGCTACAGACACAGCAGGAGCTTAAGCAGAGACAGTCTTTTCAGATTGTAGAAGATTCTTATAAACTGGGGATTGTCGATGATGCGTCTGCCTATGATGGAAATATTTATGAGCAGAAAAATGCCGGCGGGACGCAGTATCTTACGCTTTATTATGTAAACCATGAAGCTTCCGGCAGGCAAGGGAAAATGCATCTGGTGATGAATGACGCAAAAACGGGTAAGGAGCTTATCAACATTAAGACTTCACCGAAAGTCAAAAAGGACGCGCGCAGATATGAGTACCGGGGAAAAGATCTGTATGTGAGTGAGGAAGGAATTCTGTTAGATGCGGGAACTGACGAAGAATTTTACAATTCGCAGGCAATGACCGCCGGACTTATGACGGTATGCTGGAAAAATGGGAAAGAGAAACAGATTCAGTTTGATCCAAATGCAGACGTATCAGAGTATGAAGCTGCGGATATTATCGTCCCGAAAGTGACTTCCACAGGGAAAGAAAAATCAGAAAGGATCAACTGCTATTATGCCTTGGAACTTAGTGACTGGGAGAATATCCGTGAAATAAAGCTTGGGGAAAATGTATTTGCGAAGGCAGAGAATCTGGAAAAGGCGACAGACGATTTGAACAAAAAGAAGAAAAAATCGAAGGAAGAAAAAGCAAAAGAAGAAGCCGAAAAGAATGCAGAAAATCAGAAAAAGAAGGAATTTTATACGACAGATATGTCGTTGTTGAACCAGCCGGAAGATTTTCACATTTCTGATTATTATATTACGAATAAGGTGATTGCAGGCAACCGATATTATATTGATGAAAATCATGTACTGTGGGGACAGGGCATGAACTACTATGCCCAGCTTGGAATCAACCACCCGGAAGATGTGGGCAACTGGTATCATGAGGAGTACATGGAACCTCAGAAAATAGCCGAGCATGTTGTTCATGTAGACGCATCAGCCAACGGATATTTTATGATGTATCTCACGGAAAATGGAGAACTGTACGGAGCAGGGGCGAATCTGCAGGGAATTCTCGGAAAAGAACCAGGCGAAAACGATGCCATGAATCCACAGCAAAATGTGGTGAACCAGCCGAAGCTTCTGATGAGTGATGTGGCTTATATGCGGGCTGGTGCGACCTGTGCGATTGCACTGAAAAAGAACGGGGAAGCGTACTGGTGGGGTGAGTTTATGTCCGGTGAAGTAAGCAGCATTTACGGTGAAGGAACGCTGATGTACACCGAACCACACAAGATGCTGGATCAGGCAATTTACGTCACGACCACCAACAGACGTTCAGCAGCGATAACGGAGAATGGTGACCTGTACACCTGGGGCGATAACACCTATGGCCAGTGTGGATATACCGGTGAGGCAACATTTCTGACAGAGCCGGAAAAGGTCATGGAAAATGTACGAATGGTCTGGTGTGATGAGATTGAGCAGAATGCAATTTGGACAGATCTGGCAAATGTGAACCCGAATGATTATGGCACAATCAGATATGATGATACATTTGTCCTGACAAAGGACGGAAAAATGTACGCGGCCGGAACTAACATTGGAACTGATTCCAGGCGGAATACTCCATACGGAGAAGGGGAAGACGATGAGCGGTCGGACGAAAATAAATGTACGACATATTCCGCAAAATTCCTGCCGATAGAAGTAAAAGAATATGTGCCGGAAAGCAATCCGACAGAAGAGTATACCGGAGAAAAGAAGATTCAGATTGAAGGAACCGCGGCAGAAGGACTGGCGGAGTAGGGGAAGCTGCTATGAGAAAGAAAATATGTATAGGTCTTTTGGCAGTTCTATTGGGAACAGGATTGGGAGCTATGCTTGTCAATCACATATGGAAAGAGCCAAAACAGGGAGTAGATCTGGGAGCGACACAGATGATTGTAAAAGATTTGACTGTGCAGACTCTGGGGCAGGTTTCTTGCAGTGACTCTGTAAAGGAAAACCTGAGAGAATCAGGAAAAGATATCAAGATTCCGGTTTTGACGGTAGATATAAAAAATCCTACAAAAGACAGGCAGTCATTTACCATTTACAAGGTGAATCTGGAAGTTGGAAAATGGTCTTCTGCAGTGAGCTGGGATTTATTTCCGGAAATGAATGACAACTCAGAGTTAGTCTGGTCGATACCGGCAGGAGAAACAAAAACAATCGTCATACCATATGTGGCGTATAGACAACTCATGTCTGAAAGTGACTGGAAAAAATTAGATCAGGATAATATGAAGTTAAGATTTAGCGTAGTGCAAGGCAGTATTACGGTGAATGTAAAGTAAAATATAAGTAGAAAAGCAATTAACGGTAGTAGGTTAGTTGCTTTTTTCTGTTAAATTTTCTTTTTATATGATGAAATATAGAAAAGAGGTGCCAATGTGGAAAAGTTTTTTTGTTATGTATTAGGTGAACTAGGAAGTTTTATTAGTTGTGTACATGGTAAATGTGATATACCATTGCGGACATTAATATTGTTTATGGTTATTGATTATATATCAGGAATTTTGATTGCTGTATTTTTTAAGAAATCACCTAAGAGTGAGAAAGGAACTCTAAAAAGTGATGTGGGATGGAAAGGAATATGTAAAAAAGGAATGATGCTTATTTATGTATTTGTTGGTGTGCATCTTGATATCTTGATGAATAATGATTATATAGGAAATACTATTTGTATAGGATTTATTGTAAATGAATTGATTAGTATTATTGAAAATGCAGGAATTATGGGAATTCCAATGCCAACTGTTTTGAAGAATATAATTGATATTTTGAATGAGAACGGATAAATATTGTGATAAGTTTACAAATCATTATGAAATATCTTCTTTATAAATAAGTGATCACTAGAAAAGAAATAAAGGAGATGTTTTAAGATGAGTGAAGCAAAAGGAGATCCAAGAGTAACTGAGGTTCAGGAGTGGTTGAATGAGACATATGGAGCACAATCCTGGTTTACAAAACTGACAGTTGACGGAATGACCGGAGCAGGAACATGCAAAGCTTTGTGCAAAGCCTTGCAGTATGAAATTGGCGTGAAAAATGTTGATGGAGTTATTGGAGCAGGAACATTGGCAGTATGCCCGACAATTGGAGCTACAGTAACAAATACAAATCTGATTAAGATTATTCAGTGCGGTTTCTACTGTAAGGGATACGAGTGTGGGGGAATTACCGGACATTATGGTGCGGCAGTAGAAATAGCGGCTCAGAGATTCAAAATGGACGCAGGATTTGATGCTGGAAATGGAGAACTCCAGCCTATATTTATCCGTGCATTGTTAAATACGGATGCATTTGTTCTTGTAAAGAATGGAAAAGATTATGTGCGAGAAGCACAGCAGTATTTAAATAATACATATATTGTTAAATTAAGCAACTGGGCACTAATTCCGTGTAATGGAATTCCGGACCGAAATATGATGAAAGCAATTATTGCCGGATTACAGTATGAAGAGGCTAATCATTCTACATCAGGAGTAGATGGAATTTACGGAAAGAATACTTTATCAAAAGCGCCAACGCTATCTTCGGGTACAGCAAAAACTGCTTATGTGAAAATTGTACAAATGTGTCTGATGTGTATGATGGAGACAAATGCAGGTATGGATGGAGCATTTGGAAGTGCGTTAAAAAAACAGATTGAAGAATTTCAGAAATTTTATTGTCTTTCAGGGGTAACATCAGGAACAGTAGACAGGATTACATGGGCTTCCTTACTGTCAAGTAAAGGAGAAACTTCAAGGGTGGCAAAAGCGTGTGATACATCTACCGTATTAAATTATGCAAAAGCTAAGTCACTGTATGATGCAGGATACCGATATGTTGGAAGATATTTATCAGGAACAGTAGGCGGCAAAAGATCGAAAGCGATGACAGCAGAAGAAATTGCAGATATATTCAAGGCAGGATTAAGAATTTTTGCAATTTTCCAGGAAGGAACACCAAGTATGTCACGATATACTTTGGAAAGTGGAGTGAGTGAAGCCCAAAAAGCGTTATCAGCAGCACGTCAGCTCGGGATTCCAGAAAATGCAATCATTTATTTTGCGATTGATTATGATGTAATGGAGTCAGGAATCAATGCTGTGAAACAATATTTTGCTGGTATACGAAGAGTATTTGAAAAAGCAGGATATTATTATCATGCTGGCATTTATGGAGCTAGAAATGTGTGCTCAAAAGTTTGTAACAGCGGACTAGCTGAAAGTAGTTATGTTAGTGATATGTCTACCGGTTTCAGTGGAAATCTGGGATATAAAATACCAGAAAACTGGGCATTTGATCAGTTTCATGAGTATCAGTTCCCGTCAACAGATGGAACTTTCGGATTGGATAAAGTTGGTTACTCTGGACGATATAATGGTTTTGCATCAGTGACAAAAGCAAATGAGATGATGCCAGATGTTAGTGATGATTATCGAAGACAAAAGGCTGTCAAATTATTTAAAGCATTAGGACTGCCGTTGGGAAATGAGTTCAAAATGGAAGAAAAATATAAATTTTATCAGCCATTTTTGGAAGTTACATACTCGGTATATAGAACAGCAGAAATGTTACCAGATAAAGATATTAAGTTATCAATGACTGTAGAAAATGGAAAAATACCAACAGATATGGCTAATAAAGTGGATACAGTTTTTGGTGAGTTAGAAACCAAGTATACAGCAGATCTGGGATTGACAAGTACCATGGCGATTCATATGCTTTCGTTAGAAATAGAGAATGGAACTATTGGTATTGATTATAAATTAAGCACTGCAGGGGAATTAGTATTAGTTCTGAAATGTGAGTCGGTTTTAAGAGAAGATGTTTTAGTTCGTTATACAATGGGATATGAAATTGAGTTTAAGTATCTTCCAAAAGATAATTCTGTACCACAGGAAGAATATGCATATGATGAATTTTTTGATTGGATAAAAGAAAATAAAGAAGTAGTCATGGGGGCTGCGTTTGTGCTGATAATAGCTATAACAGTAGCGATAATGGTACCAACTGGAGGTACGTCTGCAGTCACAATCCCATCAGTTCTAACTGCAGTGGAGGCAGCATTTATATAATGATAAAAGAGGATAGGAATTCACAGGTCAGAACAATGTCTGACCTGTGGATTAAAACAGTGATTTACTTTTAAAAAATGTAATGAAATCAGATTCGTTTCCGGCTATAAAAGAATTTTTTATAATGGGTATGATATAATTTTTATTTAATTTTATATTAAAACAATAAAGAGAAGTAGTTGTTGTGATAGAGGTAATAGATGTATATGCATAGGTAGAGGATACAGCAATTTGGTTATTGTGGTATATTTGAACTTGAAACGAATCATTATAAAAAGAAATTTTTTCAAAATCATTTTTATTTTTAAATGAATTGTGAATTCTTAAATATGGGTCTATAAATACATAAATGAAATAGAAACAAGCCGCTGGCAGAGGAATAAGCCATGTGTAATCTTGAAAACCAAATATTCCCCAAAGAGCAAGAAAGAAGATAACAATAATAATGACCATTGGCATAGTAATAAGCAAAATACGACTGGGATGTTTCCGAAAAATCGGCACCAGTTCGTATAGTGAATGATTATCGTGAGTCCATTGTTTTTTGTATTGAGCAATGCTATTAAAGATTGCCGATGATATTGCAGTCTCTAAAACTTGGGTAACGATCCATGCCAGTATCCATGAACATTGGTCCATTGCTAGGATCTTCTTCCCCCCAACGCTCTACGTACATCAAGTTTGGATGAGACTTACCGGAAGTGTTGCTGGAAGTAGCAACAAAATAGCCTTTCGGTACAGTTCCAAGGTATTTCCCGGTTTTGTCATAGTATTTTGCAGCACGTCTTGTCTGGAACACAGCTTCAACAGTGCCATCACCGTCTACGTCAACATTGTACAGTCCACATTCTGTTAGAGGTGTAAATGCTCCGGTACCAGTAGCTCCATCAATCCAACCATACATACCGTTGCAATAAATCCCCTGATAATCGGCTCCAGCGCCGTTTCCAGCCCAGGAATCTGTCCATGCAAAAATAGCATTTACTGGGAGTGTTCCGATAACATCAGATCCTCCGTTTGTTCGTGTGATTTTAAAGGCACGACCGCTTTTGTTTACAAATAAAGTTCCCATAATAAAATCTCCTTTTTAATTCATAAATGTAATAATCGATTATTCAATTATTAAAAAGAAATTATATGTGGGAATGTAAACTGAATTACAAAAAAATTAAAATGTTAAGTTGTAAATTCAGATACAATTCTGACTATATTAATTTTAGAAAAATATCTCGACATAATATATCAATTATGGTACAATCCTTTCAAGCATTATATTTCTAAGATCTTGAAGGTTTGTACCATTTCTATTTTCAATACATTTTCTAGGAATTTTCAATGCTTGAATTATCACAATGAACAAGCAGAAGGGATTCTTAGAAAGCTTAGAAACAGTCAGGAGGAGAGTCCTTTCGAACACAGAAGAAGGAGGATACTGA
>NZ_JAJCNB010000055.1:0-8604 GCF_020560825.1 Dorea sp. 210702-DFI.3.17 | reverse complement strand
TAAAATTAACAGAAGGAACGTATTATCTGGATGAATCCGGAGCATTAGTAGAAGGTTGGAGAGTTATTGATGACACAATGTGTTATTTCCGTTCTGGAGGTTCTTTGCGTTGCAAAGGTGTGACAACAATTATGGGAACTAGTGGATTGGGAACTACTAAAAATACTGTTGTGGACAAACTGGAAAAAATGTATTTAAAGAGTGGCAGAATATATCCCGCATATTATTCACAATATGGTGGAGCGGCTACAATTAGAGAATTTTGTGAGATAATATATGAAGAAGCCACAGATGAAAATGTTAAACCTGAAGTGGTATTTGGACAAGCCATGAAAGAGACGGGTTATTTACAATTTGGAGGAGATGTTCAGATAGAGCAGTTTAATTTTGCCGGATTAGGGGCAACTGGAAATGGTGTACATGGAAACAGTTTTGCTAATATTAGAGAGGGAATACGTGCTCAGGTACAACATTTGAAAGCATACGCATCTAAAGATTCTTTGAATCATGATTGTGTAGATGTGCGCTTTGGATATGTGAATAGGGGGAGTGCGCCATATGTAGAGTGGCTTGGAATAAAGGAAAATCCTAATAAAGCAGGCTGGGCTGCAAGTAGTGAATATGGAATAGATTTAGTTGAAAAATATATTAGCCCAATGTATAAACTATAGGAGAGGAGTTTTAGTTAGCGAATAATTAACTAATTGTATGGAATATGAAGCATGTATTTGTAATTTGCGCATATAAGGAAAGTCAGTATTTAGAAGAATGTATAAATTCATTGATAAGGCAAACGAAAAAAAGTAATATTATTATTGTTACATCTACACCTAATCCATATATACATAATATGGCTAATAAGTATGAAATAGATTATTATGTAAATGAGGGACAAGGTGGAATTACACAGGATTGGAATTTTGGATATAAATGTGCTTTGGAAAAATATCATAGTGAATATATTACGATAGCACATCAAGATGATTTTTATGAAACGAATTATTTATCTACTGTACTAAAAGAGGCTGAAAAAGCGTCCCATCCATTAATTATATTTGGGGATTATTATGAAATTAGAAATGGCTGTAAAGTATATAAGAATCGATTATTGAAAATTAAGCGTTTGATGTTATTACCACTTCGAATTAAAATATTACAAAAATCGAAATGGGTTAGACGAAGAATATTATCTTTAGGATCCCCAATATGTTGTCCTTCAGTTACTTTTACTACCAATAATTTGCCTGATGTAATATTTGAAAATCATTACCGCGCATGCGAGGATTGGGAAGCCTGGGAAAAAATTTCCCGATTGAATGGAGAATTTATATATATTTCTCGACCTGTAATGGGACATAGGATACATGAAGATTCAGAAACTACAGCAGCTATAGGTGATAATAAACGTACGAAAGAAGAATATGAGATGTTTTGCAAATTTTGGCCAAAGATTTTTGCGAGACTTTTATTAAAACAATATTCGAAAGGACAGCAATCGAATCAGTTAAATGTCGATAAGCTGAAGAAAAAATAAATGAAGAAATTAATTATTATTCCAGCATACAATGAAGAAAGTAATATTGTTAAGACAGTTACTGCAATTCAAAAAGATGCAAAAGATTTTGATTATGTGATTATTAATGATTGTTCAACAGATAGGACAAGGCAAATATGTGAGGAAAAAAAATATAATATAGTAAATCTTCCGATTAATCTTGGAATTGGAGGAGCTGTTCAAACTGGATATAAATATGCATTGGAGCATTCTTATGATGTGGCAGTTCAAGTAGACGGAGATGGACAACATGATCCAGAGTTCTTAAATAAAATGGCAGATTATTTAATAGAACATAATTTGGATATGGTAATTGGGTCTAGATTTATTAAATGTGAAGGATTTCAATCGTCTAAATTAAGAAGAATTGGAATTATTTTCTTTTCGAAGTTGATAAAATTCCTTACACGAGTAGAAATAACAGATCCGACATCTGGATTAAGAATGGTTGGAAAAAATGTAATATCACTTTTTGCATTTGATTATCCAAGGGATTATCCAGAACCAGAAAGTGTTGTTGCTGTAATACGAAGAAACATGAGAGTGGAAGAAATTCCAGTTGTTATGAAAGAGCGAGAAGGTGGAGTTTCTTCAATCTCTATGAAAAAATCTGTATATTATATGATTAAAGTAACTTTGGCGATATTAATAGAACGGATTAGAAAGTATTAGAAAGTATTAGAGGTGTAAAAATGAGCGTACGACTTCAGATTATTATAGCAGTATTTATTATTGTTGCCTTAGTAGTAATCGTAAATATGATTAGAAAAAAAAGATTAGAACTTAGATATGCGTTGGCGTGGCTGCTTGTCGGTATAGGAGTATTAATATTAGATTGTTTTCCAAGTTTAATTGATTGGATAGCACAAAAATTAGGAATTGTTAATCCTGTTAATATGTTGTTTTTCTTAGGTTTTTGCTTTTCATTAATAATAATTTTTGTGTTGACTATATCAGTTTCAAGAACTTCTATTAGAATAAAACAACTGACACAGGAATTAGCTTTGTTTGAAAAAAGAGAAGACAAATAAAGCAGGTTTGAAAAAATAGAGAAGATATTTTAAGTAATGAATTAGGTAAGGAAAAAATAAATGCAATATAGAGAAAATAGGTTTGAAAAAAATATAGTAATATTAATATTTATACTAGGTATAATGCTATCTATTTTAATACCTACAGGCCAAATCCCAGATGAGTATACACATCTAACCATGATCGGGGATTCAGTAGGGGTTAAAAATTTTTCTGATAATATAATGAAAAGTGTTTCGATAGATGTGGAAAGACTAGAACAGCACTATGAAGAAAAAATAGATATGAGTCAACAAAAAAATATATTAACTCAGCCACCAATATATACTAGAAGAGAAATGTTGCCAAAGAAGTTATCCATAGCAATCTTGAAGCATTTGCCAGCTACTGTTGGAATTTATATAGGAATAATATTAGGAGTACCTGGATATTGGGTGCTTCAGTTAGGAGAATTATTTGCACTTGCATTTTATGCATATATTTGTTATATTGCATTAAAATTAATTCCGATAAAGAAAACTATGATGGCTTGGTTCATGTTGTTTCCTATGGCATTACAACAAGCTTCGAGTATAAACTATGATGCAGTTTTAATCCCGATGTGCTACCTGTATATTTCCTATATATTATATTTAAAGTATAACGCAGAAGAAATAAAACTAAATAATACATTAATATTATTGACTATGTGGCTCTTGATTACATATATAAAAGTACCCTATGTCTTATTAGTATTGCTCGTATTTCTATTACCCTTAGAAAAGGTGCATATTAGTATTGGAAAATATGAAGTTAATGAGAGAGTAATAAGAAAATGCATGCTCCCAGCTATAATTATAATGAGTGTATGTGCCGTGTTAGGAATATATTTCTTTAGAAAAGTTTGGTTTATACAAATTTTATATGGATTTGCAATAGAATGGAAAAGAGGATTGTATTTATTGTATTCTACAGGTAAAACATGGACAGAGTTTTTGTTTGTTTCGACTGTTGGAAATTTTGGTTGGCTTGATACGCCTATTTCTTTAAATGTTGCATTAATTGTTTTTGGGGTAGTAATTGCATTTGCGCTTATAGATGAAAAAAAAGAAAAAAAATGTATGAATATAAAAGACGTAATAGTAATTGAAGGAACGGCTATTATTTTATGTGTGTTTGTAACATTAGCATTAGTTAATCATACAATTATGGTTATCTTATATGGAAGTGAGGCGGCAAGCGGGACATATGAAATTAGAGAGGCTTTATATCAAATTCCATATATAGGTGGAGTTCAAGGCAGGTATTATCTTCCAATATGTTCATTATTTTTTATTCCACTACATTCTCCGATATGTGTTAGTATAAAAAAACAAAATAAACTATTGAATATTGTTGGAATAATAATATATATATATATTATTACAGTTTTGATAAAGCGATATTGGGGAGTTTAATGCTGAAACGGAGGAAAAATAATGAGAAGAAATAAAGGAATCGATATTGCAAGAGCGATTGCAATAATGTCAGTATTAATATATCATTTTTATGTTCTTGTTGATGGAAATAGATACATAGATTATCCGATTGTTCATGGATTGATTCTTGTTGGTGGTGAAATAGGAGTAACATTGTTTTTTATCATCAGTGGGTACGGCATTTTTTTGTCTATAAAACGGATGGAAGAAAAAGATTATTTTGACTATTGGAAGTTTATGAAAAAAAGATGTGTAAGGATTTTACCACAGTATTATCTTTCATTATTAGTTATAATATTTATAGGTTCTCAGGGATTTGTGCTCAGTAAAGATGGAGTCTGGCATATAATAACGCATGCATTGCTAATTCATAATTTTTTTCCATCTACATGTGGATCAATCAGCACTGTATTGTGGACTATGGGAGTGATATTCCAATTTTATTTAATAGCATATTGGTTGTATAAGGCAGTAAAAGGGAAACCTGTAATAACGTTGTTACTATCAATTATATTTACAGTTGCTTGCAAAATATTAATTTTCCATTTTGTGTTTAAGCAAATGCATATAGAAAATTCATATTATTTTATTTATGGTCGTCAATTATTTACAGCGATTGATAATTTTATGATTGGAATGTTTTTAGCATGCTATGAAGACAAAATAAAAGTGAAAAAAGTTTCTAAATATCTGATTATCATTGTTACTGTAATTATTACATGTGTTTGGTGTATAATGCCGCAGGCATCATACAGACATAGTGATAGTTTAAGCGGTTATATTTGGAGTAGTGTTTTAGCAGTACTATTAGGTATAATGGTATGGTTTTTAGGGACTTATGAATATAAGAAAGATACAAAAGTATTAAAGAGTATTATGTTTATCTCAAAGTATCAATACGGTATCTATTTGTGGCATTTTGTAGTTGCTGCTAATTTAATACAAAATAGTCCGGCATTTAATAAACTAGCACAAAATAGTTTTTTGGGATTAACGTTTATATTATGTGTAATTTGTGTGATAGTAGGATATATATCTACAATAACTTTGGAAGCACCGGATTATGCTAAAGTTTTTAGTAGAAAGTAGGGAAATTAAATGTTTTCTAAGATACAACAAAAAAGATTAGGGATTTACTATATAGTAGATGAGTGTCGTCAGAACAGAAGCATCTTGACGATAAAAGGTTGGATGTGTTCATCAAAATACAAATTAAAAAATGTCCATTTTTTGATTGAGGATCAAAATAAAAACAGATTTTCAATAAAGGGAAAATATGGGATTATAAGAAATGATGTATACCAAGAATTAAAGTTGGATAATGCTCAAAAAAGTGGGTTTTATGCACAGGCAGTTGTGGAAAATATTAAAGAATATAGCGTGTGGATTGTTTTCACATATGAGAATAAAAGGTATAGATTACATCTTGGAAAAGTTGTAAACGATGAAGAGAGCAGTAAAGATGCAGAAGGTCGAATTGCAGAAATTGAGTCTACAGAAAAAGTAATCGATATTGTGGAAAAATTAGAAAAAAAGAACAGTTGTATCTTCAAATTTCCAAAAGAGTATTATGCACAGAGTGTTGATATTATTGTACCTGTATACAATGGTTATCAGTATTTAGAAAAGTTGTTAACATCTATAAAGTTAACAGATATGAATTACAGATTGATTTTGATTAATGATAAAAGTCCTGATACTCGCGTTGAAGATTATCTGGAAGCATATGCCAAAGAAAATGATAATGTAATACTATTGAATAATGAAGAAAATTTAGGATTTGTTCAGACGGTCAACAGAGGATTTGCTATTAGTCAAAATCATGTTGCACTTGTGAATACGGATGTGGAACTTCCAAATCAATGGCTTGAAAGATTAATGTTCCCAATATTTGAAAATAAAGAGATAGCATCGACGACACCTTATACGACTTGCGGTACAATTTGTAGTTTTCCTAAATTCGGTTATGATAATAAATTATTTTTGGATTTAACTGTAGAACAGATTGACAGCGAATTCAAAAAGATACAGCCAAGATATGAAGAGTTGCCAACCGGAGTTGGTTTTTGCATGGGAATCAATAGGGAAGTTCTTCAGGAAATTGGTAATTTTGATGCAAAAACGTTTGGAAAAGGTTATGGAGAAGAGAATGACTGGTGTCAACGTGCAATAGAAAAAGGATATAAAAATGTTCATGTAGAGAATCTTTTCGTTTTTCATAATCATGGTGGAAGTTTCAAAAGTGAAGATAAAAAAAGATATTTAAAAGAACATGAGAAAAAATTATTGCAGAAACATCCGGCTTATAGTAGTGATGTTGCGAAATTTTGTGCTCAGGATCCTAATAAGGATATAAGACAAAGTGTAGAGTTTGAATTGCTACGTAAATATAAAACGGAAAAAACAATTCTTGCATTTGATCATTCACTTGGTGGAGGGGCAACTAAATATTTAGAAAATAAGAAGAAGCAATACCTGGCTGAAGGTAAGAAATTTATTATTATTCGTTATGATTATCTGAAAAATTTATATAAAATTAGTTATTGTTGGAAAAATGATGAATTAAAGATGCAATATAAAGATGCAAAAGATTTGCCAAGGATATTGGAATATTTATGCATAGACGAAATATGGATTAATGAGTTAGTAACTTATCCAGTATTGTATGAGCAATTGAAAAATATAAAAGAGACGGCTAAAAAGAATAATATTCCTGTAAAAATGTTATTCCATGATTTTTTTGCAGTTTGTCCTACAATTAATTTACTTAATAATGAAGATAAATACTGTGAATTGCCATCGTGTGAGACTTGCAATCAGTGCTTGAAAAATAATAAATCATTACAGGCGTTAGATTATGGTTCCATGGAACAATGGCGAGAGGAATGGAAAATATTTTTACGATCTTGTGATGAGGTTGTTGTATTTTCTAATAGCACTAAAGAAATTACTGAAAAAACATTTGGCATGTTAGAGAATATTGTAGTGATTCCACATCAAATAGGATACATGCCACGGATAGAAAAGAAAAATAAGACTACGAAGACCTTGAATATAGGACTTTTAGGAGTTTTGACAAAGCACAAAGGTGGAGATATTGTTGCACAACTAGTAGATCGAATTGAAAAAGAAAATTTAGATATACGGATAAAATTGATTGGAACTTCATGTGTTGATATTAATAGTCCGGTATTTAGTCAGACAGGAGCATATACAAGAGGATCAATCCCTAGGTTGACTTTAGAGAACGATATAGACGCATTTTTGATACCATCAATATGGCCGGAAACATTTTCATATACAACAGAAGAAATTATGAAGATGGGAATGCCTGTTATGTGTTTTGACATCGGGGCACCAGCTGAACGAGTGAAAAAATATGAGAAAGGAATTATTATCCCAAAGATTTCAGCAACGTCTGTGTATGAGACAATAACGAGAAATCAAGTTATTAAAGAGTGCTGTAATAAAAAAATAAATACTCAAAAAATACTTTTTGTGGTTCAGGAAGTTACATTTTCATCGAGGTATCGAATTGATCATTTGAGAGAGCAATTGATACGAAAAGGAATTTCATCAGATTGTGTATCAATAAAAGATGTTAAAAAATGTAATTTGAAGCAATACAATAGTGTAGTTGCTTATAGAATTTCGGATTTTGATAAACTGAAGAGATTAAAAAAGAAAGTACAGAAACTGAACAAAAACATATTTTATGATATTGATGATTATATTTTTAATTATGAGGATATTAAAGATATCGGTTTTTTGAAAGGAAAAGAATATAGAAATTACGAAAATTATACAAAATTGATTAAAAGCTGTATGACCCTTTGTGATGGATATATTGTGTCTACTTTAAGTTTAAAGAAAGTGATAGAAGAACAGTTCCCCGGAAAAATGGTGGTTATTAATCGAAATGTAGCAAGTATGGAGATGACAATTGCTTCATTGACAGTAGATAAGGTTGAAAAAGATTATATTACATTAGGGTATTTTAGTGGAACAAAGACTCATAATGATGATTTTGAAAGTATCAAAGAAGAATTACTTGATATCATGAGAAAAAATGTCAATGTACATTTGTTAATAGGCGGGCAAATTGAATTACCAGCAGAATTTAATGAGGTAAAAGATCAGATTGAGACATTTAAGTTTGTTGCCTGGCAAGACTTACCACAACTTATAGCTAAAGCGGATATTAATTTAATGCCTTTAGAAAATATGATGTTTCATGAATGCAAATCTGAAAATAAGTGGATGGAAGCTGCTTTAGTGAACGTTCCAACAATTGCGAGTTGGAATAATGAATTAGCAACTGTAATAAAAGATGGTGTGGATGGATTTTTGTGTAAAAATTCAGAAGAATGGACAAACAAATTGCAACAGCTTGTTAAAAATGAAAATTTAAGAAAGCAGATAGCGCATGACGCACATGAAAGAGTTATAAAAGAATATATGACAAATGATGTAGAATCAGAAGTATTTAAAATACTATTTAATTAATAAAGACTTCCCATACCCAAAATGGGACTTGTACCTTGAAAACTCTATATTTCA
>NZ_JAJCNB010000054.1:0-8894 GCF_020560825.1 Dorea sp. 210702-DFI.3.17 | reverse complement strand
GCGGTTGTATGCTGACAGGCTGGATAAGAGAACCAGAAGGCTGGTATTATGCAGATCCAAGTGGAAGAAAAGCTCAAGGTTGGAGATATGTAAATGGAGCATATTATTATTTAGATGAGACTAATGAATTATATCCAGGTCTTAGGATTTATCAGTGCAAGAAAAAGATTGGTGATTATGAATATGTTTTTGAGAACGATGGAAGGATGCGGACAGGCTGGTCAAAGGAAAATGGAGCTTGGTATTATTATGATGAGTCTGGATTATTAGCATCAGGTTGGAGATGGGTAAATGGAGCATGGTATTATCTTGAACCAGTAGATAATAAGATGGTGGAAGGTTGTTGGAAGAAAATCAATAATTCTTGGTATTATTTACAGGCTGGTGGAGCAATGGCTCAAGATTGGCTTTATTTAAATGGAAACTGGTATTATATGGCAACGGATGGAGCGATGAAAACCGGTTGGCAATTAGTGAGAGGTACTTGGTATTATTTGTATACTTTGAATGACGTGCATGGTGGAAGTGAAGGAGTTATGGCTCGTAATACATACATTGATGGATATTATTTAAGTAGCAGTGGAGCTATGATGACTCGGGAACAGTCGCTTATGGCAAGCAGAGCACAAATGTATTCCAGCAATACAGAATGGTTAGTGTTAGTAGATCGTGCAAGTTGTAAGGTTGGAGTATTTCGTGGTGCTAAAGGGATGTGGAATCTGGTAAATTATTGGGATTGCTCACCAGGAAAAGATTCAACTCCAACGGTATCAGGAGTATTTCGTGTAGGAATCAGAGGATACTACTTTGATTCAGGTAATGCAAGATGCTATTGGTACACTCAATTTTATGGTAATTATTTGTTCCATAGTGTATTGTATAGTAAGTATAATGGAAGCTTGATAGATGGCAGGCTGGGAATGCATTTGTCGCATGGCTGTGTAAGAATGGATATTAATAATGCAAAATGGATATATGATACAATACCGAGTGGAAGTACTGTGGTTGTATATTAATTTATAAGTGAAAACAAAAGTGGTCTGGTGAAAAATACAGGTCACTTTTGGCGTTGTAAGAAAAAAGGAGAGTGTATGGTTAAAGTTAGTGTAATAATACCGATATATAATGTTGAAAAATATTTGAAAAGATGTTTACAAAGTGTAGTTCGACAGACATATGTAGATTATGAAGTTATTTGCGTTAATGACTGTAGTCCGGATAATAGTCAGTTTATAATTGATGAGTACGAAAAAAGATATCCTCAACTTGTCAAAAGTTATATTAATGAAGAAAATTTAGGACTGGGAAAAACACGTGAGGTGGGAATAAACAATTCAAATGGACAATATTTGATGTTTATAGATAGTGATGATTATATAGCACCTGATTATATAGAAACATATTATAACGCTATGCAAAAAGGCAAGTACGATGTAGTTATAGGTGGATATACCAGGGACTTAGAAGGAAAGTTAAAAAAACATTTTGCCAAACATAGTATATGGAGTTTAGCTACATATCCTATTGCGTGTGCAAAAATGTATAGAAAAGAGTTTTTATTAAAAAATCAGGTAAAATTTTCAACAATTCGTTGTGGAGAAGATATATATTTTAGTATGGCACTATATTGTGCAAATCCTCAATATAAAGTGATAGATTATTGTGGATATCATTATTATTATAATAGGGAATCTATTACAGGTTCTATGAATTATGAAAAAAATCATGAAAAATTCATAGTGAGTATCTTTAATGAATTTATGGAAAATTATGACATATATAATTTAAAAATAAAAGATAGAAAAGTGATAGAATATGTATATATTGCTAATATGGTAAATGCTTTGATAACGTATGGACATGGTGGTGGTAAAAAAAGAATGAAAGAAAAGTATGAATATTGGTTAAATGATATGAAAAATCGTTTTCCAGAGTACAAAGATAATCCATATGTGGGAATAATGAAGCCTAAGGGGCAAACCTTAAAGATAAAGTTAGGCGTTGGCATAATTATGAAATTAGAAAAAATACATTGTGCAAAGCTATTGTTATATATATTGGCTTTAAAATAAAGAGGAAAAGAAATTGGAAGATAAAAAAGTAACAGTGATTATTTCGGTGTATAATGCAGAGAAATATATTGAAAGATGTGTGAATAGTATATGTCAGCAAACATATCAAAATATCGAAATGATTTTGATAAACGATGGATCAAAGGATAAATCGGGAGAACTTTGCGATTTGTATGCAAAAAAAGATGCAAGGATAACCGTGGTACATCAATTAAATCAAGGCGTTTCGGCAGTAAGAAATGTGGGAATAAAAAAAGCACATGGAGAGTATATTATATTTGTTGATGTCGATGATTTTTTAGAACGTGATATGATTAACGAATTAGTTAAATGTACAGTAAATAATTGTTTGACTGTAGGGGGGTATTATATAGATATTGAAAAAGGTAAATATGAAAATTCTGTTCCTGTATTATATGAAAAAAAGAAAGTTTCGAAAGTTGACAAAAAGCAAGTAGTTACTGTATATAAAAAAGGTTTGCTTTGCTCTGTATGGAATAAATTATATTTAACAAAAATTATCAAAGATAATAATTTACATTTTTTTGAAAATATGAGCTTAGCAGAGGATGCGTTGTTTAATCTAAATTATTTGACAGCATCGAATAATGATTTTATTATATTGAATAAACCTTTATATCATTATATAAAAAGAGAAAATGAAAGTTTGGATCAAAAATATCGCTCGGATTTTTTTGAAATACAAAAGACATTGTTTGAAAATATAATTGAATATGGTATGAATGTTCATATTACAAAAGCTGATATGAATGAATTGAAGTATTATTATTTTAATGCGTTGGTTGTAGCAATGGATAATTTGTATTGCAATCGTAAAAAAATGGAAAAAGGAAAATATAATGAAAAAATGAATCGCATGAAAAATGAAAAAATATTTGTGGATTTGATAAAAAAAATGAAAGGAAAAAATAAGCTAATTAGTTCTATTAGATATTGTTTGATAAAAAGGGGAGCGTTTGTTGTGGATTGGAAAGTAAGAACAATAATTAAAAGAAAACTCGGAGTTATATAGAAAAATGAATAAACAAGAAGATACGAGACAAACTATAAAGGCAGCATTTGCAAATACAATTGCTAATGGGATTTCGCTGGTAGTAGGAATGGTTGTAATTCCTATTATAGCAAGAATTTTATCCACAGAAGATTTGGGAGTTGCAAGTTCATTTGTATCAACAAGAAATACATTTGTTATTATTGCAACATGTGCTGCATATGCATATGTTCATCGAGCAATGCTGGAATTCGATGATCGAAAAAGTTATATATATAGTATTGTAATATACTGTGGCATGGCTGTAATGGGTACTTTTTTACTTGGACTGCCATTTAAAACAGAAATTAAAAGATTGTTTTCCTTGGATGATTTTTTATACTATTGGTTGTTTGTAAGCGCTTTTATATTTGCAACCTACTCGATTGGTTATTACTATTGTGTATTTCACAATAAAGCGAAAATCATTTTTGGAATTACTTTATTAAGTGGCCCGGTAGCTCAATTGCTTGCGATAGTGTTAACATATGTTGTACCGCATAAAAAATATATAGGTCGAGTATTAGGATTAGATTCAGCGTATATATTAGTTTCGCTAGGAGTTATATATTGGTTGTTTTTTAGAACAAAACAGAAAAGTTTTAGTCGCTTTTATATACAAAAAACTTTAAAATTTACAATACCTATTATTCCTCATCTTTTATCACAGATGGTATTAACGCAATGTGATTTGATTGTAATTTCGTATTATGCAGGAGCGGGAAAAGTTGGAATTTATAGTATGGGACATACAGTTGGGTATCTTGCATTAACTGTGATGTCTCAGATTATGGCTGTTTGGTCGCCGTGGGTTTATAGAAGATTTGAAGAAAGGGATATAAAAGCAGTTTTTGACAATTCAAAATTAATGATTTTGCTGGGAATGTATATTTCAATGGGACTGATTGCTATATGTCCTGAGTTGATAAAAATATTTTTAACTAAAGATTATATGCCTTGTATTTATATTGTACCACCATTAGTTGTTGCAATGTTTTTACAGTTTATTTATTTGTTTTTATATGATTTAGAATATTATTACAAAAAAGCAAAATATATAGCATGTGCCTCTGTAATAGCAGCAGTACTTAATTTAATATTAAATATAATTTTTGTTCAAAAATATGGGTATATTGCGGCTTGTTATACTACAGTTGTAAGTTATTTGCTTTTGGTTTTAATTAATTATATATTCAGTGGAAAACTTAATGTAGCTAACGTTTATAGCGTGAAGTATATAATAGGGAGTATAATTGCAGTGGGGATATATGCGATTAGCATGATGTTATTAAAGGATTGTATTATACTTAGATATGTGCTGTTTATTTTGATATCTGTACTGCTATTAATGCTTGAATGGAAGGATATCAAAGTGATGATAAAAAATTTGAGGAGATAAAATTATGAATAAGATAATTATCCCCACAGGATATATGGGATCAGGTTCTTCGGCAATTACAGATATATTGTCTGAATTTGAAAGTTATAGGGCAAAAAATGGTTCTTTTGAATATGTTTTTATGCATTGTCCTGGTGGCATGTTTGATTTGGAAGATAAACTATTGATTGGGAACAATGCAGTACGTAGCGATGAAGCGTTACATACTTTTTATAAAACAATGACAGAGCTTTATAATGACAAATTATGGTGGCCGGCAAATTATAAGAAGAAAATCGGACAAGGATTTATGGATGCTACAGAAGAGTATATAAAGGATTTAATACAATATACACCTGATACATATTGGTATATGCAGGAAAAATATACATTTTCAGTGTTTTTCAAAATGTGCTTGAGAAAGCTAGTTAGTTTGATTACCAATAATAAAATAGTAATGGATCGTCCGTTGATATATAAGCCTATGTGGATATCTCTTGTGAATGATCAGGAATTTTATGAAATAACACAGAAGTATTTAAGAAAAATATTTATTCACCTTGGTATTGAAAAAAATAATTTGATATTAGACCAATTGATACTACCGTTTAACTTAAATAGAGTAGGACATTATTTTGATGAAAATGTGGAATGTTTTGTAGTAGAAAGAGATCCTAGAGATGTGTTTATTTCTAATAAATATGTATGGGCTAAAAAAGGAGAAAATGTTCCGTATCCGACAGAAGCAAAAGCTTTTTGCAAATATTATAAAAGACTCAGAAATATGGAGAAAGGATGCGTACATAATGAACATATACATAGAATTAATTTTGAGGATTTAATATATCATTATGATGAAATGATTGAAAAAATATGCAATATATTACATATTTCCTCAAAAGAACACGATATGCCTAAAAAATATTTCAATCCACAAAAATCAATAAATAATACACAGCTATTTCTAAAACAGGATTTTTGCGATGAAATGAGTATTATTGAAAAAGAATTAAAAGAATATTTATATCGTTTCCCATATCAAAGAACCGTAGATATGGAAAAAATATTTTAGGAGATTTATTATGAAAGTGGCATTGGTATTAGACGGGATTGGAGCAGGCGGAATTGAGAGAGTAGCAATTCAGTATGCAAAGATGTTTATAGATTTAGGGTATGAAGTAGATATATATAACTTAAAACCTAAAGCTAACGGATTAGAGAAAGAATTCCCAGAAGCGTGTAAATTTTATTATAAGAACGTTTCCGATTATTTACTTCCAGATAGATATATGTTGTTAGTTAAGCGGTGGCGTTGGGGAAAATACGTGTATCCTGTTGTTTATTTAGGAACATTATTAGCAATGTACGCTTATAGATTAACAATGAAAAAAAGAAAAAAATATGATATAGGAATCGCTTTTTCAGGCCATTTTAGAGACTTGTCGTTTGTTGCATATAATTTTATTTTAAGTGAAAAGAAAATGTGTTGGCTCCATGGTTCGTTGATGAGTTATTTGATTTTATCTAGTACATTTGGTGATTTATATAGAAAAATCAAGAATTTGTGTACATTATCGACGGATAATGAAATTGCCGCAATGGATGCAAATCGATTTTTAAACGGATTGAATATAAACAAAATATATAATCCAATAAGTTATCAAAAAAAAGAATTGGATATCCAAGTTGTAAATGATAATAAAAATACGTATGGTGAATACTTACTTATGATAGGTAGATTCGATCAGGACAAGGATCAAAAAACAGTTATTTATGCTATGAAAGATTTAGTGGAGAACTATGGAATACAAGAAAATTTAGTATTGATTGGAGAAGGTTCTACATTGGAAGAGTGTAAAAAATTGGTTAAAAAGTTAAGTTTAGAGGAAAGAGTATTTTTTACTGGTGTTCGTTATGATGTACAGAATTATTATGCTACAGCTAAATTGTTTATTCATTCTAGCAAATTAGAAGGTTTACCAACAGTCTTATTGGAGGCGATGAAATATGGTTTGCCCATTGTAGCTACTAATAGTAAACCTGGGGTACCTGAAATATTGAAAAATAGTGAGTATGGAGAAATTTGCGAAGTTGGGGATGCATCAGGTATGGCAAAATCAATATTTGATATGTTGTCTGATGAAGAGAAGATGAGAATGTACCGCGAAAAAGGAACAGAACGATTGAGAGATTTTGAATATGAAAATATAAAAAAACAATTAGAAAAGATTATTGGACATTTACAGTAAGACACAATAGGGAGGAAGGATAGTTTTGAAAAGAAAAAAAATAATAACGAGAATATGTGCAGCCTTAATGGTTGTCACAATGGGAGTATCAATGGTGTCAGGAACGAAAGTGTTGGCGGCAGAGGAGTTATTGACTGCGCCCTCGGTAGATAGTTCAGATGAAATTGCACAACAAAATGAGATAGAAGATAAAGCAGATGCAGTGACAGAAGAGAATAGTGATGATAGTGTTTTGGAAAGAGAAAACATTTCTGCTGATGGCGTTGCAGAAGAGGTGGAGGAATCAGTAAATGATTCAACAAAACCTTTAATCCAATATTTATATGTGGAAAAACCTAATTTGTCGGTAGGTGAGAAACAAAAAATTGTAGTTTCAGTAGCAGAAAATACAGAGGTTAACGGAGTGTCTCTGATATATCAAAAAGAAGAAACCTCAGAAATTTTAGAGACATGTTCGGTTAATGAAGCAGATGGGGCAAATGAATTTGATATTTTATTTCCAAATGAATCAGATATGGGAACATATTATATTCAAGGAGTAAAAATATATAATGGAAGTGAAGAGATAGTATACAATTTTAAAGAAATAGGAATCGATGCTAAATTTGGAGTAGAAGAATATTGTGAAACAGAACCAGATGCAATAGTGGAGAATGCTGATAATTCAACAGCAGTCTCCGATGAGGCGGGAATTTCAGTAATGTCTTTAGATGATGAAGACAATATTGAGGATAATACAGAAGTAGAAGAAAGTGTAAATAAAGAAATAAACAGCGAAAATGATATTGCGGTTTATTCTGAGAATACAGAAAAAACTGCAAAGCCTTATGTCATTGTTTTGGATCCAGGACATGGAGGGTATGATGGAGGTGAAAACGGTAATGGAGTAAATGAAAAAGATTTAACATTAAAAATAGCTAAACACTGTAAAAAATATTTAGAGCAACAAGGAAACGCTAAAGTATATATGACTAGGAACGATGATACATATGTTAGTTTGGCTGGGAGAGTAGACTATGCAGCTAGTGTTAATGCGAATCTTTTTGTGAGTATTCACTTAAATTCGGGAGGCGGATACGGAGCAGAAGTATATTATCCTAATAGTAATTATCGCTCAGATATTGGAAGTGAAGGAAAAACATTGGCACAAAGTGTACAAGATGAGTTAATTGCACTTGGAATTTATAGTAGGGGGATAAAAATAAGAAATAGTCAAGATTCAAAGTATCCGGATGGTTCGACACAAGATTACTATGCTGTAATTCAGCGGAGCAAACGTGCAGGATTTCCGGGGATTATAATTGAGCATGCGTTTATAGACAATTCCAATGACTTCTCTGCATATTTGAATTCCGAAGAAAAATTAGATCGATTAGGAAAAGCAGATGCAAATGGAATATTGAAATATATTAAAACTGGAAAAGGAGAATGGAAAGAAGATACAAACGGTTGGAAGTATCAGTATGTGCTTGGGGGATATGCCGTTGATAAATGGGAAAAGATAGATGGATTTTGGTATTTCTTTGATAAGAATGGATATAGAAAAACTGGTTTTGTAGAGCTTGGAAGTGTTACTTATTATTTTAATGATGAAGGGAAAATGTCAATTGGCTGGGAAAAAATAAATAACAATTATTATTATTTTAGTTCATCTGGAGCTATGCAAATTGGCTGGGTAAAACCGTATGACACATGGTACTATGTGAATTCCGAAGGAGTGATGCAGACCGGCTGGTTAAAATTAACAGAAGGAACGTATTATCTGGATGAATCCGGAGCATTAGTAGAAGGCTGGAGATGGATAGACGGAAAATGCTATTACTTTAAATCCGGAGGTTCTATGGCAAGAGATACATGGATTGGTGACAGCTATGTAGACAAAGATGGAATATGGATAGAAGGAAAAACGAAAAATCAGGCTCAGTGGATAAAAGTAGGGAATGAGAAATGGTATCGTCATGCAGATGGAAGTTATACGAGGTCAAACTGGGAAAAGATAGATGGAAAGTGGTACTTTTTTGATCAGAATGGCTGGCTAAAGAGAAGCTGCTGGGTAAAGCCATATGATACATGGTATTATGTAGATTCTGAAGGAGTGATGCAGACCGGCTGGTTAAAATTAACAGAAGGAACGTATTATCTGG
>NZ_JAJCNB010000053.1:0-10194 GCF_020560825.1 Dorea sp. 210702-DFI.3.17 | reverse complement strand
ATCAATCTTTTTCTCATCAGATTAGATTATCCGAGTTTTCGGACAGTCTCCCCCACACACATACTAGATTTTAAAGCTTTCCAAAATCCTTTTGATGGAACACTCGGACTAATATGCGGAGGTGTTGTTGGAATTAAAGCATTATTATAATATTTCCATTCATCCATTATCTCAAATCCCCTGAAATTTTTCTCGCTTCTTCCTGTTTCTCATCATATTCTTCTTTACTTATTTTTCCTTTTTCTAACAGGTAATCCCCAAAATCCTGTGCTGTTGCCATATCCTCTTGTGTGATTCCTTCTTGCTTAAAAAAGGCTTTCTTTACTGTTGAAAAAATGATTTTCAAATCTTCGAAAAAACTTACTTTTTCAATATATTTTAAATCCCAGTCAATTTTATCTTCCCACGAAATTGCATTACGTCCATTTACCTGTGCCAAACCACTTAATCCCGGTTTTGCCGTATGTCTCATTCTCTGCTTCTCATCCATAAAAACCATATCTCGCACAAGCTGTGGGCGAGGCCCAATCACTGACATTGTTCCATTGAGAATATTGAAAGCCTCTGGCAATTCATCTAAGCTAGTATTTCTCAGCCATTTTCCAAATTTCGTTAGCCGTACATCGTCTGGCAACAAATCACCATTCTCATCTCTTTCGTCCGTCATAGTACGGAATTTATACATCTTAAAAATAGTTTCTTTTCCATCTTCTCCAGTTAACCCTGGCCTATCCTGTGTAAACAGCACAGGACTCCCTAGTTTTAATTTTACAAGAATCGCAACACCTATATATAACGGACTAAAACATATAATCGCAGCCGATGCACAAACAATATCTATTGCTCTTTTGACATATTTGTCATAAAATCCCATTTTACGTGTCGGAATTGCTTTTACGCTTTCAGCTTTATAAGTTGTTTTTTTCGCTTTTTTCTTCATAATCCAAGTTGCTACTGCTGTTCCACCAACAATAGATGATACTATAATTCCAACTATTTTTTTCTTTGACACTACAATCTCTCCCACAATATATTTCTATTCAAAACAAGCTCTAATCACTTCAATAATTCTATCCTGCTGCTCTGCTGTCATTTTGTTATCACTTGGCAGGCACAGTCCTCTTGTAAAGATGTCCATTCCTACGTCTGCTACCCCACCTGCTATATAAGCATTAGATCTTGCACGTCCATTTCCATCTCTGACTACAAATGGATTCAGGCGGTAAATCGGCTGCATATGCATTGGTTTCCAGACCGGGCGCCCCTCTGCGTTGATACTGCTGATTGCCTCTAATATCTCTGTCGGACATGTCTTTCCACTCTCTTTTACATAGCAGACATCCTGTTCGCCTCGTACCTGCTTACACATCGCATCTTCGTCAATAAGCATACAGGAAAGCCAGTAGTTCGGCTCAGAGTTCTCCAGATCCATTGGATTCATAGATACTGGCAAATCCTTGAAGCCTTCTTTGTATCTCTCATAGATTGCTTTTTTCTGTGCGATATGTTCTTCCAGGTATGGAAGCTGTCCACGTACCACTCCTGCAATGACATTACTCATACGGTAGTTATATCCAAGTTCTTCATGCTGGTACCAAGGTGCAGCCTCTCTTGCCTGAGTAGACCACTTACGAACCTTATTTGCAGCTTCCTCGTCATCTGTTAAGAAACAGCCTCCGGCACTTCCGGTTATAATCTTATTTCCATTAAAGGAAATAGTATTGTATTTTCCAAATGTACCAGTCTGAACACCTTTATACGTTGCTCCCATAGATTCTGCTGCATCTTCTACTAAAATAGCTCCATGCTTTTTAATAACTGCATTTAATTCATCTACTTTTCCCGGTGTACCATAAAGATGTGCGATTACAACTACTTTTGTATCCGGATAAATCTCAAATGCTTTCTCTAATGCTACTGGATCCATGTTCCATGTATCATATTCAGTGTCGATAAATACTGGTTCACCGCCCTCATATACAACCGGATTTACAGTTGCATCAAAGGTCATATCGGAACAGAATACTTTCTTACCTTCCAACGCTCCGTGTCCTACTTTCGGCATACCATAAGCTTCAACACCAGCCAGCTTCATTGCCAGATGCAATGATGCCGTTCCGGCAGATAAGCCTACTGCGTATTTACAACCGATTTTTTCACATACTAATCGCTCTACTTCATTGATATTTGCGCCCACGGTGGACATCCAGTTTGTCTCATATGCTTCTTTTACATATTCAATCTCCGGTCCATGCATGGTTGGGCTGGATAACCAGACTTTCGATTCAAATTTTTCAAATGTGTTTTCTTCCTTAAACATGTCTCTCTCCTTTTCAGTTATCCACTTCAATTTATGAAATATTATGAAGTAATCCTTTAGAATATTGCTGCCTTCATTCCTGGCTTCGTATGTACTTCAACTTTCTCTTCTGCCGTTTCTTCCTGTTTTTCATTTGCAACATGGCAGTTGACTTCTTCCGGGCTCTTGAATGTTGGCACGACTTTTCTCATTGCCTGCTTTGCAATCAGATTGTCTCCGCTATCACAGGCTTCTCTGAGAATCTGCATCTTCTCTTCAATCTCTTCTTGGCTTAAGGCAGTATCTCTTTCGATGAAGATCATGCTGTTTTCAGTCTTGTCCAGTTCTTCTGTCTTCACAAGTAATTCTTCATACAGCTTCTCGCCTGGGCGAAGACCTGTCTCCACAATCTCGATTTCCTCTACGCCGGATAAGCGGATCATATTTTCTGCCAGATCAAGGATCTTTACAGGCTGTCCCATATCCAATACAAAGAGTTCTCCGTTCTTAGCCATTGCTCCACTCTGTAATACAAGCTGTGATGCTTCTGGGATCGTCATAAAGTAACGGATAATTCTTTTATCTGTCACAGTTACGGGACCACCGTTGGCAATCTGACGCTTGAACAATGGAATGACGGATCCTGCGCTTCCAAGTACATTTCCAAATCTTGTTGCACTATATTTTACTTTTCCATGAGTGCTTGCACTCTGTACGATCATCTCGCACATTCTCTTTGTAGCACCCATAACATTGGTCGGATTCACGGCTTTGTCTGTAGATACCATCATGAAGCGTTCTGCTTCATATTCCTCGCACAGCTCTACCAAGTTATATGTACCAAATACGTTGTTGTAGATAGCTTCTACGCAGTTGTGTTCCATAAGCGGCACATGTTTGTGTGCAGCCGCATTAATCACAATCTGCGGATGATATGTCTCAAAGACCTTTTCCAGTGCTTTTCTGTGAGTAATGGAACAGATCTCAATCTGAAGCTTCAATTGATTTCCATAGGTAATCTTTAATTCCTGCTGTACATCATAAGCACCATTTTCATAGATATCCAGGATAATGATCTGCTTTGGATGCATCTTTGCAAGCTGGCGGCAAAGCTCTGAACCAATCGATCCACCGCCTCCGGTAATGAGCACAACTTTATCTCTGTAGTATGCATTTGTCTTTTCATCTGACATTACGATTGGTTTACGGAACAGTAACTCTTCCACATCGAACTCTCTTAGATGTCTCTTGCCTCCTGCCGCATACATGGTCGGATAATCGTAAACTTTTACTTTATATCCTGCATTTTTATAAAATTCATACAGTTTTTTCTTCTTTTCTGCTTTCATAGATGGAACTGCAAAGATAATCTCCTGAATTTCATAATCTGCAAGTTTTTTTACGGTCACATCATCTTCTGTCCATACCGGGATTCCTTGGATCTCTCGTCCGATTTTTTCCTTACTGACATCAATAAAGCATCTCGGTACATAGGAAGACTGCGTATTGCTGATAATGTCTTCTGCCAGTCCGACTCCGACGCGTCCGGCACCTATGATCGCAACTTTAATCTTACGGTTTTCTTTCTCATTGCCATGCTCGATTCCCGAAAAAAAGTATAGAACAGAATTCAGAAATTTTCCCCATTTGCTCTCCTGATTGCCACATTTATATGTATAGCGATATAACATACGGATTGCTAACGCTCCCAGTAAGTTCAGACATGACACAGAAAGCATTCTTGCAAATGTAATCTTTTCTACCGGCAGGCATAATTCCATTAACAGATAGATGATGAATGCAATTGCATCTGTAAAAAGCAACCGGATATAGCACTGGATCCCGCCATATCTCCATACCTGTCCATAGATTTTTCCTGTCATTCTGACAGCGAAAATGCATCCTGCTGAAAGTACTACTTGTTGAAAGATACCGCTTGTGGTAAGTTTGTCATTTCCTTCATAAAGCACAAGCAATAAAACTGCTGCAATCAGATAAACTAACATATCATATACAATTAATATTCTTGGCATATGAAACTGTTTTTTATCCACTTGTTCTTTCAAATCTGTTTTTTCCTCATTCATCTTACTCATTCTTAAATTACTACCTTTAAATCTTTTTTTACCGCTATCATTTGTTGCATTTTATCTTATCTATCGTTTTTACCTTATGATAGTTATTTTCTAATTCATGTCTCGTTTATGTCATTCATTTCTCAAGCCCAAGAGAAGCTTACGTATAATGTTCATACTTCAGCTCCCCTAAGACCTAATATTTTTTAATTAAGCATTCTTTTTTCTGAATGCTACAACTGCTGCCGCTCCTAAAAGAACGACTGCTGCGCCAGCGAATGGCACTGTGTTTGTGGAATCAACACCTGTTTTTGGTGATGTTCCTGTTGTATTTGTCACTGCCTGTGAAGCATCAACTTTCGCAATAATTGCGATTGGTGACAGATCCTGAACCTCAAATGTAAGCTCTTTATTGTTAAGATCTACATTAGATGGTGTAATAACTTCCCACACATTACGTTTTGTACTGAAGTGAAGTACTTTCACGTCTGTCATTCCCTTAGCAAGTGCAGGTACAGATAATGTTACCTGATATCTTCCGTCTGCAAGCTGAACGCCACCATTAATTGGTGTTACATCCATGAATGCAGTAACTAAAGACTCCCCTGCAAGATCTGATGCGATGCTGGATTCAGCTTTTGCAATATCATCCAGTGTCTTAGTTCCGGCATTGATGTCTTTGATCAGATCTGCTGTTGTCTTGTCAGCTGCTGCGACTGTGTCCAGTTCTTCCTGATCCATAGCATCTACTTCATAATATCCTTTGGAATTTCCGACTACAGCCATTGTTGCTGTCTTACTTGCAGCGGATACACCTACAACCTGCATTGCGAATACTGTTACCAGCATAGCCAGGCTGATCAGTTTCTTCTTCATTGGTCCTTACCTCCTTTTCTTAATTATTGTTCTATAGATACTAGTACAGCTTGTACCAGGTATCTACGGTTGTCCATACCTGCATAGCAGGTAGATAGTGTGATGATCTTGTCATCTGCAGTCACACTCGCTGCTGTATCAATATTCGACTTCATATCCCGGATACCGAATACCATATCCAGGTAAGCCTGGTAAATGTCTTTGTTATCAAAGTTAAAGCTTTGCAACAGATGCCGGTTGTCATACAGGTATGCTGCAAAGATCTGGTAGTGCAAGATCTTGTCCGGCATGTAAATGATGACTTCTTTGTTCTGATCAAAGAAATCCCGGTCCATATATTGATGCAGACCGTCGAACATGGAGCCATTTGCCATGCCGTGTCCGTAGATCACGGTGTTTGGATCTTCGAATGTCTTCGTATTGTAATCCTCGGTAAAGATTGCTCCGGCTTTGTTCTCATCATGTTCCACACTGTGGTTCAGATAATAGCTGTTATCTGTCTCGCTCTGTGCGATTGGATAGTCGATGACGGTTCCCGGTACTTTAATCCATGCATATATATCTGGATTCATGTTCTGTAATGTCTGGAAGTCGATTGGTATCTCGACGGTACTTTTTTGTGTCTCTTCTGGTTTTTTTGGTTCTTCTGTCACGACTTTTTCTTTTATTTTTTCATATTCCTGCCCTGCATGGGCATCCTGATAATATTGGTAATATGCAATTCCTCCGCAGATCAGTCCGGCTGCTGCCAGTATCCCTGCTACGACGTATCGTTTTTTCATAATTCTATAGCCCCTTACGTCTTATTGCTCATTTGTCTGTTTTTTCATTTATTTTACTTCTTGATAGAATGTCTCCATAATCTTTGCATACAGAGCATCGTCATCTACGTGATATTCATCGTAGGAAAGTCCCTGTGTTCCTTCTCCCGGAACGCTCCATTCTGTGTAGCCGTCTCCTTCGTCTGCTGTCTGGAATAACTTCATCAGACGGTCTTCGCTGATATTGGTGACGGTATATGGTTTGATCGCCACGAACAGATTCGCTGCAAATTTTGCATTTTGTTCATAGCATTCTTTTGCCTTTTTTGAAAACGCATCTAAGAATGCTTTCTGGCGTTCCATCCGGTAGATGGCGCTCTGGCTTTCATCTACATCTCTGCTTCTGACAAATGTTTCTGTATTTTCTTCGGTCAGTGTTACTTCTGCGCCTTCGGCAAATTCCGGATATTTATACTCCAGACTGTTATTTGGCACAGTCACTGTCAGACCTCCTACACTTTTTGCAAGCTGTGGAATCCCGTCCAAGTTCATGGCAAGATAACCCTGAATCGGAAGTCCGTAGAAGAGATTGGACACTGCTTCCTGTGTGAGTTTGCAGCTCTCGGCACCGCCGTCTCCATATCCATAGGAGAGGCTGATGTGGTCTTTGGATTTTCCAAGACTTTTTCCTTCCAGGTCAAAGCTTTCCACATCTGTCATCGTATCTCTCGGAATCGAGATCAGCGTCATTTCCTTTGTCTTACGGTTCAGCGACAGCAGGAATAAGGCATCTGCCTGTCCTGCATCAGCTTTTCCGACTCTTGTCTCTGCCGGTGTACGCTTGTCTACTCCAAGTAATAAGTAGTTACTGAGATTTTGATTGTATTTGTAAGTCTTTCCCTGCCAGGTGACGGTGTTGGAATCCTCTGCTTCCGCGGTTGCTTTCGCACTTGCCGATTCTGCTGCTTTCTTCTTTTGGGTACCTACGTATCCAAGACCTGCCACCGCAAGTACAGCTACGCCTGCGATAATGACTGCTGCGAATCTTCCCCGGCGTTTTCCTGATGCTTCTCTCTGTTCTAGTTCCCGTCTGTCTGATTCTCGCCTGTCTGATTCTCGCCCGCTTGATCTTCGCTGTTCTGATTTTCGTCTGCCTGACTGGCGTTGTTCTGATCTTCGCTGTTCTGGTTCCCGTCTGTCTGACTGGCGTTGTTCTGATCTTCGCTGTTCTGGTCCTCTGTCCATGTCTGATCTGATTTCTCCTTCTGAATCTCTTCCTGCGCCGCTTTCTTTAACTCACTGCTATTTGCAGCTTCCTGCTTATGATTGAAAAATAAAAGCGAACCTAATACCAGGAATAATACGATACATGCAATCAACAGCAGAACATTCTGAGCCTTCGGGTTCGTCTTTCTTTTCTTCATACTGTTCTTTACATTCCTTTCCTACTCATTTTCATGATTCTGACCATAGCCATACTTACTTCCATAACTGTAATAGGAATAATATTTTTCTTTCTTTGTATCAACTTTATTCAGCACAGCTCCAAGCATATGCGTTCCACTCTTTTCCAACTGCTTGATTGCTTTCTGCGCTGCACGGTATCCTACAAATCCACTCTCGATTACAAGGATTGCTCCATCACATACCTTTCCAACGATGGCTGCATCTACTACACTTGCCATCGGCGGTGTATCGATCAGGACGTAGTCATATCTCTGCTTCAGCTCACCCATTAACTTGGCGAACACTCTTCCATTTAAAAGTTCGGATGGATTCGGAGCCATCGGTCCTGCAAAAATCATATCTACATTTTCATAATTCGTTCCATATAAAATATCGCGCACCGGCGCCTGTCCGCTTAAGTACTGGGACAGTCCCTTCACGTCACTATCCACGAAATATCTCTGCACAAGGACTGATTTTCGGATGTCCGCATCCAAAAAAACTGTCTTCTTGCCGGCCATACCCATTTCCCTTGCGAGCTGGAAGGCAACATCACTCTTTCCCTCATTCGGGAAACAGCTTGTCACAAGGATCGTCTTAATATCCGCTCCCGCAAACTGGATATTTGTTCTCAGCGTCTTTAACGCCTCCTCGTAAAAGTAATTTGATTTACGAGGATCCGTCAGCTCTACCCGAAGCTTAGATGCCTTATTGTCACGGCGGGACATTGCCGCTTTTGCCTGCGCATTTGTATATGTAGTTTTAGCTTGCTTTTCGTTTTCCTGCATCATTTCTCTTTGACTTCTTCTTTCCTGATCCATTAATATAATCCTTTCTGTCCGGAATTACACTCAGTGTAGATAATCCCAGATATTTTTCTATATCTTCTTCAGACTTAATCGTATCGTCCATGATCGTGCGGACAACAATCACACCTGCGCACAGGATCATACCTGCCAGTACACCCATCACTGCCATCTTCGCCACGCCTGTATTCGATCTGGAAGTCGGAACCTCACCTTTTTCAATGATCTTAGGCGGCGTAACCTCCATCTTGTCTCCGATATACTCAGAAGCAACCTCTGACAGCTTGTCTACGATTTCCTTCGCCTGCTTGGCATCAGAATACTCCACAGACAACTGCAGAATACGCGTATCGTCCTGGTTCGTAACTGTGATCATATTCTTCAGCTGCTTATAGTCCATGTCCAGATCTAACTGGTCGATAACATCCGTAAGCACCGGACGGCTTGTAATCAAGATGGAATAGTCCTTGGTAAGCTGTGAACCCATCTGCAGATCCGCCAGAGAACTAAGCGTCGTCTCCTTGGTCAGTACAAGCATCATGGAAGAAGATGTGTACATCGGCTTCACTAAGAATCCGGCATATGCACACGCAATACAGCCGAACAGCAGTCCCACTCCCAGGATTGCCAGTATCTTCGACTTGAGCACATAAAAGAGCTCCAGTAAGTCAATTTCCATCTCATCATTGTCGTAATTCTTTCCCATTAATCTGATTTCCTTTCTTGGGGGACGGGGTTTTTGGGTTTTTTGGGGACGGAGGTTTTTTAAAAAAACCCCGTCCCCAATTGGACTTCTACCTGTCCCTCTTTGAATTGTGTGTATTTTTACCCTCCCATTTTCTAGGGTTTCTTTTATTTCTAACCTGTCCCTTTTTGAATTGTAAAAAATTTTGAAACAATTTATGTTTTAGGCTTGTGTGATCCGCGGTCATCTAATATTCTTCTTGCATTGCCTTGTATCAATGCCCATACATAGTCTTCAGACAGATTCTTGTTCAGCCACTTCTCAACGTGTTCTGTCTGTGGACTGCGTTCTCCGCTATTGTGCATATCTGTTCCCAGGTAATGGACCAGACCATCTTTCAGTTGTCGCTTACACCACTGTGCTGTATTATTATTCCATCCTCCATCTATAGAGCTGTAATTCATCTGGATTCTTGCCCCTGTATCAGCCAGCTCTTCCAGTCTGCCTTCTTCTCTTAACACATGATACCTTTCTACATGTGCCAAAATTGGGACATAACCTGCCATCTGCATCTGACGCACTGCGCTAAATATCTTAGAGTAAGCTGTCCCCGGGAGGAATTCCAATAACACATATCTGCTGTCTGCCAGCGTCAGAAGCTTTCCTTCCTTTAGTAACTGTCTTGTATCTACCGAATACATAATTTCCTGTCCCGGAAATACCGGAAGCCTGACTCCAAGTCGTTGATATGCCTGAATTCTGAACTTCTTACACAATGTTCGAATCTCCTGCACTCGTTCTACGGATGCATTACGGACTGAGCCATGTGGCGTTACGATCATACCTACAAAGTCCTGATTCAATGCCATGCGTAGCATCGCTAATGTCTCTTTCGGATTTGCAGATCCATCATCTATACCAGGTAGTATGTGACAGTGCATATCTATCTTTTTCATCTCTACTCCTGTATATGTATTGTATATAAATTTCACTTATTTTTTACAGCACAAATACCACCTGATACTTTTGACTTGTACACAAGGTGGGAAAATTATCAATCTGCGTTATCACTATTTCATGCACTGCAAAAATAGTATTTAATTAGTCTTATTTCTTGACTACCTTTTATTACTGATTAAGTCTACCATGTTTTGACAATATTTGCAATAGACAAAAGGTGTCAATTTCTGTTTGGGGACGGGGTTTTTTTGAAAACAATGTCATTAAGTTAAGGATAAAATTGTAA
>NZ_JAJCNB010000052.1:0-10692 GCF_020560825.1 Dorea sp. 210702-DFI.3.17 | reverse complement strand
ATAGAGTTTTCAAGGTACAAGTCCCATTTTGGGTATGGGAAGTCTTTATTAATTATACAAAAAATAATCCCCTTAAAACTAATCAAAAATCAATCGTAAAAAAATACGATTGATTTTTTGCGCATTTTTGCATATAATATAATCATTATGGTTGGAAAGGGAACGATTACTATGCGTGAAACAAGAATATTAGAATTCAAGGAAACGATTACGAATACTTTTTTGAAAACAGTTAGTGCCTTTTCGAATTACAATGGTGGAACAATTCTTTTTGGGGTTGATGATAATGGAAATGTGAAAGGATTGCTAGATGTAAAACAGGCCTGTCTGGATATCGAAAATAAAATCAATGACAGTATATCACCTCAACCAGACTATACACTTGAAATACAGAATAATGACCAGACGATAAAACTTACTGTAAAAAGTGGTCTTCAAAAACCGTATTTATATAAATCAAAAGCATACAAACGAAATGATACAGTAACGATAGAGGTAGATACATTAGAATTTTCAAGGCTTGTATTAGATGGAAAAAATATTAGCTTCGAAGAATTACCTTGTAAAGATCAGGAGCTATCTTTTAAAATTTTACAGTGTAAACTGAAAGAAAATATTTACATTGAAACTTTCAATCAAGATACTTTAAAGACATTGAACCTGTATGACAATATAAATGGTTATAATAATGCAGCGGGACTTTTGGCAGATAAAAATCATTTTTCAGGAATTGATATTGTTAAGTTCGGTGAGAATATTAGTATTATTCAAAAAAGAGTAACGTTTGAACATATATCGGTTTTAGAAATATATGAAAAAGCACTTGCTGTATTTAGAGATTATTACCAATATGAAGTAATACAGGGGGCTGACAGAAAGATGGTAGAGAAAATACCGGAAGCAGCTTTCAGAGAAGCAATTGCAAATGCTTTGATTCATAGGGTATGGGATATTAATTCACACATCAGAGTTTCTATGTTTGATGATAGAATAGAAGTAGTGTCTCCTGGTGGATTGCCGGCTGGAATAACGGCAGAAGAATATTTATCAGGTAAACTATCTATTTTAAGAAATAGAAATCTTGCAAATGTATTTTACAGACTGGGATTAGTAGAGATATTTGGAACAGGAATTGCACGAATCAAACAACTGTATGCAGAGAGTTTGATAAAACCAGAATTTGAAGTGTCAGAAAATGCTATAAAAATTGTACTACCGATATTTGAAACGAATGTCAATTTAACCGAAGACGAAAAAGTGATTTACAAATTTTTAAGTAAGACGATGCTGAAACCAATAAGTGAAATTGCACCATATGTCCCATTTGGCAAATCAAAAACAACACAATTACTGAAAGCTATGGAGAAAAAGGGTGTGATTGCAGTTGAAGGAAAAGGCAGAGGAACAAAATATATCATTAAGTGATTGAGAACATAGAGGGTTCAAATTACACGATCTTTCAATAACACAAGGAGAAAATCATATGATAAAAATTTTATTTATATGTCATGGAAATATTTGCCGATCAACGATGTCTGAATATGTTATGAAATATCTAATAGACCAGGCGGGGCTTGCCAGTGAATTCTATATTGATTCGGCTGCAACTAGTCGTGAGGAGATTGGTAATGGTGTTCATCATGGCACGAGACAGAAGTTAAAAGAAGTAGGAATTCCGTGTGGCAACCACAGGGCACGGCAGATGATGAGAAGAGACTATGAAGAGTTTGATTATATTATCGGTATGGATGCGTGGAATATCCGAAATATTATGAGAATCATCGGTTCAGATCCAGAGAAAAAAGTTTCTATGCTTTTAGACTTTACGGATCGTTCGGGAACAGAAATTGCTGATCCGTGGTATACGGGCAATTTTGATGCGACCTATGATGATGTACTGGAAGGTTGTACAGGATTGTTAGAGCATTTGAAGAATATCAGCTGGGAGATGACTCCACCTTTATAGGTGGTGAGAAACAAGCTGGTATCAGTGGTGGGAGTCAATCCCCCAGCTGATATAGCCTCCGGCAGGATTGCAGAGGTGCGCAGTAGAAGTATGTCATGCAATTGCATGACGCGCACCTCGCAGCAAGAATGCCGAGGCATTCTTGAATTTATAACAAAAAATAACTTGAAGGAGTGTAAGAGTGATTTATGAAAAGTTTGTCTATGAGAAATAGATGTGTAATCGGATTTACGCTGTTTTCCATGTTTTTTGGAGCAGGCAATCTGATATTTCCGCCGTTTCTGGGTGCTGAAGCGGGCAGCAGTACGATACCGGCTATGGTTGGAATGTTACTGACTGCGGTGGTATTACCTGCTCTTGCGGTGATATCTGTGGCAAAGCATGATGGATTGAAGAATTTGGCGGGAAGCATACACCCGGCATTTGCGACAGTTTATGCGGTGCTGATCCATTTGTTAATCGGACCTTTTGTTGCAATTCCAAGGACAGCATCTACCAGTTTTGAGATGGCGGTCGTGCCATTTTTATCTGACGGAGTCAGTGCGGAGTCTTTATTGATTATGCGGTGTATATACTCGTTTACATTTTTTGTGATAGCAACGATAGTCGCGCTGAAGCCAACGAGACTTAAGGATTTACTGGGAAAAGTAATGACACCGATTCTGTTGATTTTGATTGCAGTTATTTTCGTGGGAGTTGTTGTAAAGTTCCCGACAGTTGTAAGACAGGCAGATGCGAGCTATAAAGGGCATGCGCTTCAGCATGGTTTTGTCACGGGATATCAGACAATGGATATTTTAGCGGCATTTAACTTTGGCGCAGTTATAGCTATGAACATTGAAGCATTTGGTGTGAAGAATCGGAAAGGTGTGGCTAAAGAGACGATTCTGGCGGGAATTGGAGCTGGAATCTTACTTTGTATTGTATATAGCGCAACAGCATATATTGGTGTATTGTGCAGTAGTAAGGTCGGAAATGTGGAAAATGGAACGCAGATTCTGACCTATGCAGTTCACGCATGTTTTGGCATCTATGGAAAAGTATTGATTGGTATTATATTTTTCATAGCATGTTTTAATGTATGTGTAGGTTTGCTCTGTTGCTGTTCTGCATATTTCCACGAATTAGTTCCGAAGATTTCGTATTTTAAATGGTTACTTGTCTTTTCTGTCTTCAGTTTTGTGATTTCCTGTGCGGGATTAAATGCGATTTTAAATGTATCATTGCCGATTCTGAAAGTGATGTGTCCTATAGCAATTGCATTGACTTTTTATGGTCTTGTCAGACGTAAAAGGCAGTAATAAATATTTATCTCATAGGAATATGTCAGCTTTGCTGACCAGAATCACGCGCCAAGTCTCACGGATGTTCGACTTGAACTTAGTTGAGAAGTTTTAAGTACGTTTGACTGAAATAGTGAAAAATCTGTAATATGGAGAATTTTAGAAATATATCAAAATCTCCTATATTACAGATTTTTTAGTTACATATGGATGTAGTTAAAGTGCTCTAAAAATTTATACCTCGCAGGATCGAGAAAATGTGCAGAAGATTATTTTAGTCAAATAATTCTTTCAACATAGCAGCATCAAATGTAACAGAGGATACATGATTTACCTCGATTTGATATAGTGCATTTGCTGCGATATGCTCGGCAGCCTGCTCCAGATCACGGATTCCAGTCGTATCTGAGAATTTTTCAATAATAGTGTCCAGAGCTTCTGGTGACACGATACATTCGCTTTCTTTTAAACTCATACGTTTTAAAATCTTTGGCAGTGCAAATTTGGAGAAAATAACTTTCTTCTCTTCTGGTGTGTAATCCGGAATATCAATAACAGCAAAACGTGACATTAACGGTGCACTGATCTGGGATTTATCATTGGCTGTTGCGATTGGATAAACACCGGAAGTTGGAATCATACACTCAATGTAGTTGTCTGTAAATCCAAGATTATCTAATAGTGTCAACAATACATCGGCTGGATTTCCATTTCCTTTACCGGAAGCAGCTTTGTCAAGCTCGTTGATAATGAAAACCAGGTTAGATTCTCCTGCCATTGCAAATGCATCCATAATAATACCGGTCTTGGCATTTGCGTATATACGGGAACTTCCGGTCAACTGTTCCGGGTCATTGATGGAGCTCATATCCAAAGTTGTCCAAGGCAGTTTAAGGATTCTTGCAACAGCGTAGGCAATTTGAGATTTTCCTGTTCCTGCAGGTCCTACCAGGAGAAGTCCGTAAGCCGGAAGGGTATGTGTACGGTTGATCTGGATGATTGTCTCTATAATACGTTGCTTTACGCGTTCCATACCGTAGAGTTCTTCGTCTAAGATACGTCTTGCTTCATCAGGATCAATTGATTCAAAATAATCTGTCTTCCACTGGATATTCATCATAATAGAAAGCGCACGCTGTGCGTGGCGTCGTTCTTCCGGGGATACTTCGTGGGATTTTGCAACTGCCAGATTACGTCTTGCCCAGAGACGGATGTTATCAGGAAGAGTTCTTCCGGCACAAGTAATGAAGTCGGTAATACTCTGAATACTTGTAAGTTTCATATCATCACCGAGTTCAGAGTCTTCCTCTTTCAGCGTCTCATCAAGCGGGGCGCTGCTGGAAAAGAGCCGTTCCATCATAAACTGAAGGAAACCGTCTTCAGCAGATAATTTTGTGGCACCGCCATAGGCAATTTCACGAATTTTGTAGACTGCATAACCGTCTGGGAGGTTCTTACCGGACAGACGAACGTTGATATGATTTTCGCCGAGCCATTTGATCAGGCTTACAAAGCGGGAATCAATCTGAAGAATATTGGCACTGATAATACCATCTTCTTCTTCAAATTCAAATGCTGTGTGCTTTGCAGGGTTTGTGAATACACCGCAGGAATGATGAGCCCACTGGCGGGGAGCATTGTCCAGAAGAAGAATCGGATCTTCCGGAGTAGCAACATTTTTATCAGAGTGAAATGTAGTGTAAGTAACTTCGGTTGTTGTCGTTGTTGATTCAGGATTACTAAAATCAAATACTGGCATGAGAGAGTCTCCTTTGTAATTTATTTTCTAAGATACTATGGATAGATTCATGCGATACATTTCGTAATTCTGATATCTTACATGAATTGTGCAAATACGGACGCACCAATTACAGTGATAAGTCCGGATACTACGATGGACAAGCTGCTCATTGCGCCTTCAATATCCCCAAGCTCCATAGCTTTGGAAGTTCCGATTGCGTGGGAAGCAGTGCCGATGGCAATACCCTTGGCAATAGGTTCTTCAATTTTGAAAAGCTTACATACGCTTTCTGCACACATATTTCCCAGTACACCTGTTAATACGATGATAGCAACGGTGATGGAAACGTATCCTCCAAGTTCTTCTGATATACCCATTCCAATCGCAGTTGTAATAGATTTTGGAAGAAATGATACATATTCCTGATGTGTAAATCCAAATAGGACTGCCATGGCAAGAATACTTCCAAGGCTTGCAAGTACACCACTGAAAATACCGACCGCAATTGCTTTCCAGTTGGATTTCAATAATTCGAACTGTTCATAAAGCGGAATAGCAAGGCAGATTGTAGCTGGTGTAAGCAGATAAGAAATGTATTTCGCTCCTTCATTATATACCTTATAATCAATTCCGGAAACTGCTAAAACAGCAATTACTATAATTACTGCGATAAGGAGCGGATTGAAAATGGCAAGTTTGAATCTCTGTTTTAATAATGCGCCAATTCCGTAGGCGAGAAGGCTTAACATTACCCCGAAAAAGACAGAGTTGTTAAAAAATTCCATAGCTACATTCCCCTTCCTTGACAGACAAAGCTTTTTTTAACGCTGCTTTTTTTGAAGCGGAATAACGAATCATATATTGAGTAGTCATGCCAGAGACAGCCATAACAAATATAGTAGAGAAAATAGTAACAACAAGGTACAGAATCCATACTGACCGAATAATATCCCATGCTTCTAAAAGTCCTACAGCAGCTGGAATAAACATTAGTGGCATGATTTCAATCAGAAATCGACCTGTTTCTTCAATCTCTGAAAGAGGGAAGAAACCCAATTTTAAACAGGTGAACATCAATATAATTCCATAGATGCTTGCAGGAACTGGAAGCGGAAGTACATGGTTCAACAATTCTCCGATGAAAGAAAAAACAAGAATAATCCCGAATTGTTTCAAAAATTTCATTTGTAAAATCTCCTTATTTCTTATTAATATGTAGTTGAAAAGTAATGCTTGTCTATCGTAGCACACACGAAAGATGGTATCAAGGGAAAAACTTTGCAAAATATAATGATACATTTTATCGTAGTTTGTGTAAATTTCCTAAAATAAAAAAGAGATGATTTAACAACAAATCAACGAACAAAATTATGACTATCTTGATAGGAAGGTAAAATTTTTGGGGGAAAGTTATAATCCTGAAAACACTGTATTTACGGGGTTTTTCGGGGATTATAAAAAGTTTTTGCAAAAAAAATAAAAAAAATTAAAAAAAAGGGTTGCCAAAACACTTGCGCTATGATATTATAACATTCGTCGCGAGTGATACACACGAAAAACACACAAGCGATAAAGAATATGGCTCCATGGTCAAGCGGTTAAGACATCGCCCTTTCACGGCGGTAACACGGGTTCGATTCCCGTTGGAGTCATTTTTATTATGCCGATGTGGCTCAATTGGCAGAGCAGCTGATTTGTAATCAGCAGGTTATCGGTTCGAGTCCGATCATCGGCTTAGTTCCTAAACGGGACTTAATGATTTTGGACCTTTAGCTCAGCTGGTTAGAGCAATCGGCTCATAACCGATCGGTCCTGGGTTCGAGTCCCCGAAGGTCCATTTATCTGGCCCAGTGGCTCAGTTGGTTAGAGCGCCGCCCTGTCACGGCGGAGGTCGAGAGTTCGAGTCTCTTCTGGGTCGTTGATATCATTTGTATGATATCACGTTTATTTTTTTTGAATATGGGATCATAGCTCAGCTGGGAGAGCATCTGCCTTACAAGCAGAGGGTCATAGGTTCGAGCCCTATTGGTCCCATTTTGCGACGAGAGATTGTTGCAGAATTTTAGATAGTTTAGTCGCAAAATGTGACACGCGCTCCGCGCGATGCACACAGCTCTAACGAGTTGGCGCAGAAGCTAGAATGCCGCAGTGGCGGAACTGGCAGACGCACAGGACTTAAAATCCTGCGGGACTTATACTCCCGTACCGGTTCGATTCCGGTCTGCGGCATTAGTTAAAAATGGGAGAAACGTTGAATTTACAGCGTTTCTCTTATTTTTTTGTTTTAAAATGTTTGAACACCTTTGAACACTTTATGATGAAATACCAAGATTCTGAAAAGCAAGCCTGTCATTCTTCCTCTTATTGACATTCCGCAAGTAATGCAATGTTGTAGCTGTCTCACTATGTCCCATTAAATAACTAAGGGTTGTAAGATTATTTCCGTCAAAAGCTGTTGAAGCATTGTAAAAGCGGATTTTATGACTGGAATGATAAGGAACACCGGCTTCTTTGCAATATTTCTTCAAACGGCGATTAAAGCTGTCTGTTGTCATAATCTCGCCGTTGGGTTCAAAGACATATATTCCATTTGGATTTAATTCCTTTGCTTTGTGAAGAATTTTAAGTGCTTCGTCTGTAAGGAACTGTTTACGGAATCCATGAGAAGTATTTCCTTTCATTTGATTTACTACTTTTACTTTTCGGCTTGAGAATGTTAAATCATCATTCAATGTACGTTCACAGGTCGCCTGTCTGTGAAGATATACAAGCCTGTTATTGTAGTCAATATCTTCCCAACGGATAGCTTTTGTTTCTCCAACACGGATAAAGAGATAGAAAGATAACTGTATTGCAAGAGAATATGGTTCTATGATACACCGAAGATAATTTAATAACTTATGCGTATCATCACGGGAAAATACATTGTCACTTTGTACTTCTACTGGCTTATAGGTAAACTGTTTGAAATTCACATCAGAGACAGGATTATGTGATATAATTTCTTCTTCAATCGCATAACTCATGATTCCATTCAAAACAGAACGGGCATTACTGACTCGCTTGTGCGTGAACTGTCGGTCTTTTGTAGCTTCTCTGAAAAAGCGGATAAGCGTGATTGGTTTGATTTCGCCTATCTTCATTTTAACAAGTTCTGTATCTTTGAAAAATCTATTCCATTCAGATACATATTCTTGAATTGTTTTTGCTTTTACGGAAGTATAATCTCTTTTATACAAAAGCCATTCAGCATATAATTCTTCTAGTGTGACATTCTGACGGTTTTCAGCTTTCTGCTTTTCGATATAAAATCTGATGATTTCTTTTTCAAGGTTCTCTTTACTCTTCCTCTTAACAGGACGGCGTTTGTTAGGTTTGGTTTCATCGGGTAAATAAGTACGCCAGCTTTTTTCTGATTCCGAGTAATAAATTTCATATTTGTGATTCTTCAAGATTTTTTTATTTGCCATAATTTTAAAATCTTTGAAGACTTCATCTGTGGTCATGTTAGCACAGGTGGCTAACGTATTCAATAATGTTATATCTGAAAACGTAACGGGATTATCCATAAGATTCCCCCTTTACGCAAGGATTTTCTTTTTTAATTTTGATGTAGATAACACTGCTGTCCTTTAAGCATGAACCAGTAGATAAGAAAGCGTTGGTATCGTAAATTTGCCTTGTGTATTCTTTCTGAAAGACGATATTTTCTTTTTGTAAGTCATGTAAAATGTCTTCGGTCAGCATGACTTTTGTTTCGTGTGGAACTTTCAGATTTTGAGATTTAAAAAAGGCTTTTTTCTTATGTTCTTTCAAATCAAGGTCTTTTCCAAAATACTTGCTAAGATAACGACCTCTGTTTTCTTTGCTGTCTACATCAATGCGATTGATTTTAATAAATCCATGTGACCATAAATTCTGTAATTTTTCTTTTGCTATATACGGAAAATCAAAGAAAATAACATGATAATGGATTGCTCCACGCTTCTGTTTCTCCCACGTTGCAAGGTATTTTAATAACTGGGTTTTGGTATGGTACAAATAATAATTTAATCGCTGGATAAAATACTTAAATTCACGGTTAGTTATCAGGATTTCCTGAATGTTTTCTTTAAATGTCAGCGTTACAAATTTTGTTTTGTTATCAAAGTTGCAGTCAACAATACGGGCAATATCCCAACGAGCCTGTTCGTAATGTTTCTGCTTGCGTTTTAAACTGTCATATTGCTTATGAGCTGACATTTCATCAAATTTTTTTCGGTTACTTGTGTCTGTTAAATCTGCCTTTTCTTTCGAGTGAATAAAAATAGGGTTTTCGTAAATATATACTTCTTTTGTAGTAGGAGTTTCAATGATTTTCGTATTGTATGCAAAACACTCTTTTGTTTTGCTCACGAATCTCACCTCATATCCCAATTTTTGTAATGAATGTTCCGATTGTTTTCGGAAGATGTTGTTTTATATATCAAGTATAGAGGTCAGCCAGTTCAGCACCTATGACGTTGTCCGGCACTGACTGGCTGACATAGTAGGGAAATTATTTCATTCCCACTTTTCTGATATTGGAAGCTTCTGCTTTGACAGAAAGACGTCCATTATAGAGACTAGCCCAAGTATGTAATCCATCAAATGAGACTGGAATCTGCCCTTTTTGTTCAAGTTCTTCGTTGGTAACAATCGCTGTGTTAGCTTTAATGCCTACTTTGACTTTTTCAAACTTTAATTTTGGAAGAAGAACTGTATAGTAGAATCCTAATTTTTCTTTTGTAGAAAAGTCTACCCAGTCAGAAACTTCTACTAACTGAAATTCCTCTTGCAGTTTGTCTGGATTTAAAATAAAGTCATTTCCTCTAATCATCGTTTCACCTCCTTACGAATATCTGATTATCAGATATTAAGATAATCTTATGATAAAACAAGCGTTACAGAATGTCAATAGAAAATATCTGAATATCCGATAAAAAGATTGACAGAGAAAATTTGATGAAATATAATGTGCTTATAAAGGAGGTTCGCTATGAATAAAATAAAAGAATTGCGGAAAGAAAAGAATATAACCGTTGCGGAACTTGCAAAAGAATTAGGCATTTCACAAAGTATGCTTACGAACTATGAAAATGGAAACGGAACGCCGAGAGATGAATCTATATGGGAAAAATTATCACAGATATTCGGCGTGAGTAAAAGCCACGTTATGGGATTAACTACGGATATTGAAACAGCAAATAAGACAAAACAGTTGAAAGTGGTTGTGGATACATCTCAGCCGATCTCAATACAACCGAAGAATCAGACAGACCTTGATGTATTGATAAAACTGGATTTGATAGACAGTGAAGACATGGAAGAAGTGTCAGAATTTCTTGATAAACTGTTGGCACAGGAGAAATATGAGGGACGGAGAGAATCAAACGTTAAATATGTCGTTGAGTAGAAAATGCTTCTCAGCCGACCACTTGCCCAGTCGACCCGCCGCCCTGTTAGGAACCGTCGCACTGGGCATCCTTGCGGAACGTTAGTTTGCGAAAATACGAACAAGGAAATACTGCAATAAGAGGTATGCCAAGAAAATATAAAAATCTTGCATACTTTTTTTGATTGAACATTTTGTGAAATGGAATTATACTGTGTATAATGTGAAACAGACAAATCGTTAAGGAAAGAATCGAAGGTGGTGCAAACGAAAAAGCAGTATTGAGACT
>NZ_JAJCNB010000051.1:0-11006 GCF_020560825.1 Dorea sp. 210702-DFI.3.17 | reverse complement strand
AGGAAAGGGGCTAAATTTATGCCTAAAAATAAGGTTTTCGGACAGGCTGGGGGGGCAAACAACCTCTCTTTGCAAGATGGACAACAGATTTTGATTGTGGATATGAAACGGATTGGTGGTATATAATTAAAGATGATAAGTTTGATATTGGTAGTTTAAAAGCAAAAAGAAGATATGAAATAAATAAAGGAAAAAAGAATTTTGAAGTTAAAGAAATAAGAGCTGATGAATATACAGATGAGATTTACGAGATCACGGCTACTGTATATCAGCAATATCCAGCAAGCTATCGTCCTGTAATACATGAAGAAAAATTTAAAGAATCCCTTACTGGTTGGGAAAAATTTAAAGTATACGGTGCTTTTCATAAAGAGACTGGAAAGTTGTGTGGATATGCTTGGTTAAAGGTGTATGATTCGTATGCTGATTTTTGTGTTTTAAAAGTGCTTCCAGCCTATGAGAGATTGGGAATTAATGCAGCTATTGTAGAAAAAATAGTAGTAGATTTTAATTCTAAACTTGGAAATAATTTTTATATTTGTGATGGCGCGAGGGCATTGTTACATGAAACTGCATTTCAGAATTACTTAGAGAAATACTTTGGCTTTAGAAAAGCATATTGTAATTTGCAGATGAAGTATCGTTTCCCAATCGCCATAATAGTCAGAGTTATATATCCATTTAGAAATCGAATAAAAAAAGAAGGAAAGCTATTTTCAAAGATAAAAACAGTTCTTCTCTTTGAAGAGATAGCCAGAAATTGTAAAATAGTTAAGAGTAAAAAGAAAGCGTAAAATATATGCAAGATTTAGTTTCTATTATAATGCCGTCTTATAACACGGCAGAATATATTGCAGATTCAATAAAATCTGTGTTAAAACAGACATATGAAAACTGGGAATTGATAATAGTTGATGATTGTTCAACAGACGGAACAGACGAGGTAGTAAAGAAATTTTCCGATAAAAGAATCAGATATTATAAAAATAAAAAAAACTCAGGGGCTGCTGTATCCCGTAATAGAGCGTTAAAGCTGGCACAGGGAAGGTGGATTGCCTTTTTGGATAGTGATGATTTATGGAGCTCAAAAAAATTAGAAACTCAAATTGATTTTATGAAGTTCAATGGATATTATTTTTCATATACTAATTATGATGAAATTGATATGAACGGAAATAGAACAGGGATACGAGTAACTGGCCCTAAAAAAATCACGAAAGTTGGTATGTTTAATTATTGTTGGCCAGGATGTTTAACAGTAATGTATGATGCAGAACGGGTTGGATTGATTCAAATAGCAGATATAAAGAAAAATAATGATTATGCCATGTGGTTAAAAGTTTGTAAGAAGGCGGATTGCTATTTACTTGATAGATGTCTTAGTCGTTATAGAAAAGGCAGGACTGGATCAGTAAGTTCTCATAGTATAAAGACAATGATTGGATGGCACTATAAATTATATAGAGATGCAGAACAATTAAGTGTATTAAAAAGTCTTGTCAATACGGGAAGAAATCTGGTGTTTGGATTTTATAAGAAAAAAAGATATGTGAAAACAATCAAATAAGGAAGAAGGAAGAATAAAGTGGAAAGAAATTCTTTTTTATACAAGGCAAGAAGAACTGGTCAGGTAATTGCTCATAAGTTTGTTCCAGATACGGTAATGTCTAAATTATATTTTAAGATTGTTCTTGGAAAAAAATTAAATTTAGATAATCCTCAAACATTTAACGAAAAGTTGCAGTGGTGTAAGCTATTTTATTATCCTAGAAGTAAAAAAGTAGTAACTTGTACCGATAAATATGCTGTAAGAGAGTATATTCAGAAAAAAGGCTATGGGAATACATTGACGCCGTTACTTGGATCATGGAATAGGGCAGAGGATATAGAATGGGGTAAACTTCCGAATCAATTTGTATTAAAATGTAATCATGGGTGTGCTTACAATATTGTAGTGGCAGATAAAAATAAATTAGACAAGAAAGCTACGGAAAAACAATTGAATTCTTGGCTGAAGGAAGATTTTGGAGCATTTAATATAGAACTTCATTATTCTAAGATAAAGCCACATAGGATTATATGTGAAGAATTTTTAGGGGCTAATATTACAGACTATAAGTTTTTCTGTTTTAATGGAGAACCTAAATGTATTTATGTATCTAATGATTTGATACATGACAGACAGGCTCAGATAGGATTTTTCTATTTAGATGGATCTAAGATGCCATTAACCAGAGATGATTATACAGATATACCTGAGGTTAAATTACCACCATTTTTTGAAGAGATGCTGGCTATGGCAAAAGATTTATCAAAGGATTTCCCGTTTGTACGTGTGGATTTCTTTTTGGCTAATGAAAGATATTATTTTGCAGAATTAACATTTACTCCAAGTGCGGCAATGATGCCGTTTAATCCAGAAAAATATGATTTGGAATGGGGAAAAATGTTAGATATTTCGGAATTGGAAGAAAAGTATGGAAAGAGAAATTAAGAAAATTGGTATTATAGGTCATTTTGGCGGAACAGAAAATATATTGGATGGTCAAACTATAAAAACTAAAATTTTGTATGAAGAGCTGTCGAATGTAACAGATTGGGATATTGTGAAAGTAGATACATATTATAAGAAAAAAAATCCGATAAAATTGTTTATTGATACATTAGTATGTATGAAAAAATCGCAGGACATTATAGTTTTATTATCCCGAAATGGCATGAAATTTTATTTTCCACTATTAGCTTTATATGCAAAGAAATTTCATACAAGGATATATCATGATGTAATTGGTGGTAACTTGGACACGTATGTGAAAAAGTATACCAAGTATAGAGCTTACTTAAATACATTCAAAGTAAATTGGGTTGAAACAGAAGGACTAAAAAAGAAATTGGAAATGGAAGGAATAAATAATTGTGAAGTAATACCTAATTTTAAACGTTTGAAATTAGCTGAAATAGAACAAAAAGATTATAGAGCCCCCTACCATTTTTGCATTTTTTCAAGAATTATGAAAGAAAAGGGAGTAGAAATAGCAATTGAAGCAATAAAATTTATAAATGAAAAATATAAAAGAGAGCTATGTACGTTAGATATATATGGAAGAATCGATGATGGATACAAAGAAGAATTTGAAAAAATCATGAATCATGTTTCAAATTCAATTAGATACATGGGAATGGTTCCATATAATCAGAGTGTGGAAACAATAAAAAAATATTATGCATTACTATTTCCTACATATTGGGATGGGGAAGGATTCCCAGGAACTATTATTGATGCATTTTCAGCAGGAATTCCAGTTATTGCTACAAATTGGAATTGTAATAGCGAAATCATTGAAAACAAAAAAAATGGAATCTTATACCCGAGTGAAGAGCTGACGAATATAGAAGAATCTATTGAGTGGTTGATAGAGCATAAGGATTCCATGAATCAAATGAAAAAGCAATGTATTGAATCAGCAAAAAAATATCAACCAGATGAGTATATTGATCGAATTGTAAAAGAAATCATAGATAAATAAAGGTGACGTAAGATGAAAAGATTATTGTGTATTGTTAGTTCATTAGATACTGGTGGGGCAGAAACATTTATGATGAAACTGTTTAGGAGATTCCCTCAAGAATATAAATTAGATTTTGTTGTTTCAACCAATACGGGATATTATGAAAATGAAGTTCGGGCATTGGGAGGGAAAATATTTCGTGTACCATTAAGAACTAAGCATCCTGTAGTAGCATTTAATGATATAAAAAATATAGTGAAAAAAAATGAGTATCAATACATATTGAAGTTGTGTGACACTCCAATGGGATATTTTGATTTATTAGCAGCGAAAAGAGGCGGGGCAAAAAAAATATGTATTCGCTCTTGTAATGCGTCTTCTTCAGAATCTTTGATAAGACATTTGATAAATACTATGTTGCGTCCGGCTTTTAATCGGATTTCAAATGTAAAGATTGCGCCATCCAAGTTGGCAGCAGAGTATACATTTGGGAAAAAAGAGGTAAAAAAGGGAAATGTATATTTCCTGAAAAATGCAGTTGACTTGGAAAAATATAAATTTTCCTTGGCAGGAAGATTAAATGTTAGAAATGAATTGGGGATAGATGATACTCAGATAGTGATAGGGCATATAGGAAGATTTAATTATCAAAAAAACCACATGTTTTTATTAGAAATATTCAGTGAGATTATAAAAGAAAAGAAAAATGCAGTTTTACTACTTGTCGGAGAAGGAGAAAAAAAACAAGAGATTAGTGAAAAGGCAAAAAAAATGAATATTTATAATAATATTATTTTTACAGGAATTAGATCAGATATTCCAGAGTTGCTATCTGCTATGGATGTGTTTGTGTTTCCATCATTTTTCGAGGGAATGCCAAATACAATTATTGAGGCACAGGCAGTGGGAATACCATGTGTCTTGGCGGATACTATTACCAAAGAGGCAGAAATTACGGATTTATTAGAATATGTATCGTTGGATGAGACAGCAAAAGAATGGAAAAATAAAGTTATAAAGGCTATAAAAAGAGAAAAGCAGGACACAAAAAAATTAATGTATCAAAAAGGGTATGATATCCAGGATGCAGTTAATAGATTTGTTGATTTAATATTTAAAAGGTAAAAAAATGATAAAAGTAAATGAAATCGTTGAAAAAGTAAGTTGGGTTGCTACTGTTTTTTTATTATCATCTATTACAATTTTTGAATCATATACTTGGGGAAAATATATATTAATTCTAACAAGTATGATAATATTTTTGTTAGACATATGGGGGACAAGAGGAAGATATTATTTATCTTTAAATAAATATTTTTATTTTATACTTACATTGATTATTTACTCTTTTATGGGAATAATTTGGGGAATTAATGGGTCCGATTGTTTAACTAAGGCATATACATATTTGCAGATATTGATATGTATGATGATTTTGTATCAGCATTTTAATCACGATAATGGTGTGAAACAATTATTATCTATAGTAAAATGGTCCAGTTATATCATATCTATATATTCTATCATGTATTATGGATTGGACTTTATAATTAAGATGATTACATCGGGAGTTCGGTTGGAAAATTCTTATACCAATATTAATACAATTGGTATGTTTGCAGCAATCGGAATCATAATTCAACTAGACGAAATGAAAAAAAATCATAAATTTTATGTATCAACTGTATTTTGCGTGCCTGCGTTTATGATGGTTATTGCTACTCAAAGCAGAAAAGCATTGTTAATTTTAATAATAGGAAGTGTGATGGTATTAATATTTAGAAGTGTAAAAAAAGGAAGAGCGCTTCTTAATATTTTAAAAATAATAATCATTATTTGTGGAATTTTTGTAGTGCTTAAATATGCATCGGGATTGACAATATTTTCGGGAATTAATAAAAGGATGAATTATATAGTTGCAATGTTTACTGGTACCGGAGAAATTGGACAGTCAGCATTAACAAGAAAAAAGTTAATTAATCTAGGAATGGAAATATTTAGAAAAAACCCTTTGGTAGGGGTGGGAATGGGATGCCCGCGCATTATAGCAAAGCAAGTTTTAAACTTTGATGCCTATTTGCATAATAATTTCATTGAATTATTAGCAGCTGGTGGAATTATTGGATTTGCTTTATATTATATAGAATCATATATATATTTGTTTATAGAATTCTATAAGTTAAGAAATTACAAAGATGAGAATTTTATAATATGTGTAATATTATCAATTATTTTATTGTTTAGGGATTATGCAATGGTTTCGATGTATAGCAAAATAACATTTGTTTATTTTTTGATTTTCTTTTTGGAAATAGAGAAGACGAAAGATAGGAAGAGAAGTTATAAGGAAGTTAAGAAAAATGAAAGTTGAAAAAACATTAAAAGCAGTAATTAAATATATTGCACAGCCGTCATATCGATTTGGAATAAACTCTTATTTGGGATTCTATAATAATACAACAGATGAAGAATATTTAAAAAAATTATTTTTCTATAAGATGGATCAGAAATTAAACTTAACAAATCCGAAAAGTTTTAATGAAAAATTACAGTGGTTGAAACTTTACGACCATAGACCGGAATATACGATTATGGTAGATAAATACGAAGTCCGTAAATATATATCAGAACAGTTAGGAGAGGAATATTTGATTCCTTTGCTAGGTGCATGGGACAGTCCTGATGCTATTGAGTTTGAAAAATTACCGGAACAGTTTGTCTTGAAATGTAATCATAATTCCGGGCTTGGCATGTGTATTTGTAAAGATAAATCCAAATTAAATTATTGCAAAGTAAGAAAAGAATTAAAAAAAGGATTAAAACAAGATTATTATTTGACCAGTAGAGAGTGGCCATATAAGGATGTTAAACGTAAAATAATATGTGAAAAATTTTTAGAAAACAAGAATGGAGGTGAAATATTAGATTATAAAATACATAATTTTAATGGAGAGCCAAAGATGATATTAGTATGTTCGAAACGTTTTTCAAAAGAAGGGCTTCATGAGGACTTTTTTGATACAGATTGGAACAAATTGTATCTTGGGAGACCGAATTGTTTTAGAACAAAAGAAAAAATAGATAAACCAAAAGAATTAGAAAAAATGCTTTCTTTTTCAAAAAAATTATCTCAAGGATATCCGTTTATGAGAACTGATTTTTATGAAGTAGATGGAAAACTTTATTTTGGAGAAATTACATTTTATCCAGCTAGTGGATTAGAAAAATTTGCCCCAGAAGAATGGGATAATACTTTAGGAGAGTGGATAAAATTACCAGAATAATTAGATGTAAAAATAAAAAGGGTATTACTGCATATTTAATATGTGCAGTGTAATATCGGAAAAGGCTACAAGCACATGAAAAAGTATAAATAGCCGAGTATTTCATGAAGGGGGTGTATTAACTTAACAGTGTGGATTTATGTATGGAACTTCTAAAGTGTGCTAAAGTTATAGATCCACAGAAGATAAGATATGTTTGAAACATATCTATGAAAGGAGAAAAAAAGTATGAAAAGAAGAGTTGCAAAAATACTTTCTATGGTGCTCAGTACAGCAATGATTTTTACTTCTATGAGTATGAATGCATTAGCAGCGCAATCAAAAAAAGAATTTAGCGAATCTCAGCTGAGTCTTGTATCAGATAAGACCTCAACATTGGCACCTGGTGTGACACAAGATATTTATACGGTGTATGATAAAAATGGTGCACAGGTTAAGATGTTTGCAGCGACAATGGATATGTCAGTTGATAGTGTTAAATTGTATGCATCATATCAAAACATGGACAATAATACCTATGGAATGTCAAAATTGACAGAGCAGGTAAAAGCGTTTAATGAGAAAGCGGCAAATGGAGACCAGTATTATCAAGGAACAGTTGTGGCAGGAATTAATGCGTCATATTATAATATGACAACAGGAAAACCAACAGGTGTTTTCGTAATGAACGGGAATGATGTCACTGATAGTGACAAATCAGCTGGTTATTTTGCGGTTATGAAAGATGGAACTGTTAAAATTGGAAAACCTGCTGAATATGATTCAGATAAAGGAAATATTCAAGAAGCTATCGGCATTTATAAGATGCTTGTGTACGATGGACAAATTGCATTATCTACAAGTGATCAAAATAATGCACAAAAGTATCCTAGACAGACAATAGGAATTACTGCCGATAATAAGGTTATAGTTCTAACAGCTGACGGCAATCAGGAACCGGAATCAATTGGATTAACCTTAATGGAACAAGCACAGGTAATGAAGGATCTTGGTTGTGTCTATGCAGGTCATTTGGATGGTGGCGGATCAGCAACTTATGGTAGCAAAGCAGAAGGATCTGATACATTTAGTATTGTTAATAAACCGTCTGATGGATCAGAGCGTAGTATTTCTAATGGATTAATTATTGTATCTACGGAAAAGGCTACGAATACATTTGATCATGTCAAGTTTAATGTTGAAAATGAGTATGTAACTCCAGAAACGTCAATTTCATTTGAAACATTAGGAGTAAGTGCAACTGGAAATGAGGCGGAAATACCTCAAGATATTTCATATACAGCACAATATGGAAAGATTGATAATGGAGTTTATACTGCACCAGAAAATGAGTGTGAAGATGTAATAAATGCTACGTATAATGGAAAAAATGTTGGAACTGTATCAATCCATGTTGTAAATCCAGATAAAATCAGTTTTAATAGTGAAAAAATAACTGTTCCATTTGGGAAGACTGTTGCAATTGGATTGACTGCAAATTATGGAATTAATGAAGTTAAAATAAAAGAAAGTGATATTAAACTTACATTATCTGATTCCCAAATAGGAACTATTGAAGGTTTTAACTTTACTGCTGGAGATGGAAGTTCAACATTAAGCACAATAGAAGCAAGCTTGGTTAAGAATCCAGACGTAAAGGCATCGTCTAAGATTGAACTGGGAAAAGGTTCTGAAGTGATTTATGACTTTGAGGACGGAGATGTTAGTGATTTTAGTCTTGGATATGGAGCATATAATTATACATTGCCAGAAGGAAAAGTGTATGCAGTGAATTCTAAAACTGGGAAAGTACATAGTGGAAATGGTGCGATGGCACTGGATATCAATTATGGAAATTCTTTGGAATCAGGTTATATGATGACAGCGCTTGCTTATTCAGGTGGAGATAGAACTTTTGAAAATGCAAAAAGACTGGGTATGTGGATTTATATCCCAATAGAAAATGTATCTACCTGGATTCGCTATACAGTATTCCCTATGGGAGAAGGCAGTACAATTACAGATACAATGTCAGATGGAGTTCCGTCAACAACAGGATTTGTAAACCAATATCAGGAATCTGGATGGCATTATTTGTCTATAGATTTAAGCAAATATAAAGGCTTAGATTTAAAGAACAATTATTATATGGTACAGTTCTATATATCTGATAGAGACGGAGCGTCTTATGATTATTATTATAATCAACATAAATCATATAATGGTCGTTATGTGATGTATGTTGATGATATAACGGTTGATTATTCAGATGCGGTGGATGATCGTGAGGCTCCGATTTTTGGAGATATTTCATATGCAACAACCAGTATGTCGGATGCAGTGGTACTTAAGGATAATCAAAAAGTAGAGAATAATAAAATTAGTTTCAGTGCAAAAGTTGCAGAAAATACAAAAAAATCTAATTATTCGGGCTTGAATCCAGATACTGCAAAAGCTTATATAGATGGTGTAGAGGTTGATAACAGTTTTAAAAATGGTATTATTTCTATTCCAGATACAGAGTTGTCGGATGGAGTACACCATATAAAATTTTCCATTTGTGATAATATGGGGAATTATTCTTCGAAAATTGGTACAATAGATGTTGAATCCAGATCAAAAATACCGACTGTTAAAGTAGTTGCACATGATCCGTCCCTTGATAAAATAAAACTTGGATCAGTATGGTATGCAGATATTGTTGCTACAGATATTGAAAAAGTTCAGTCAGTAGATGTGGATATTGATTTGAACAATATGAGCAAGTGGGAACTTGATAATATGGAAGTGGCTAAAGGATTTGAAGCAAGCTACAGTATTCAAGATGATGAGAATATTGCAACGATAACAATCAACAGAGTTGGAACAAATAATGAAACAGGTGAAAGTATTCTGGCTTCTTTGCCGATTAGAGCATGGGAATTAAAAACAGGCTATACATATGATAGTGGTACAATGAAAGGAAAAGAAGCACTTACTTATGAGAAGTTTAAAAATCAAAAAGAATTTTGGCCAATTGATATTAGTATGAAAATTGCTCGAGGACTCGTTACATATGTTGATGGTACGATTGGTACATTCTCAGGAGAGGGACCGCATGTAGACACTGAAATGTATAAAATGGCTAAAGACATGATATCTACCAAAGAAGGAAAGGAATATTATGATTCTTGGAATGGTGGACATGTTCATACAGCAGTTGCCTTAGAAGATAAAGCAGCAACATGTATAGAAGCTGGATATACAGGAAGAACATATTGTGAAGGATGCAATTCTGTCGTAGAGTGGGGAACAAAAATTCCAGCATTAGGACATAGTTATGAATTGCAGGACAATGTTTTGAAGTGCAAAAATTGTGGTGAATTATTCAATGGTGTCTGGGAAGACGGTAAAGAATATAAAGATGGGATCGTTTTAAGAGATGGATGGACTGAATCTGGATGTTATTATAAGGATGGAGTGAAAATAACAGGTATTCAGAAAGTAACAGCACCTGATAATTCTGGAGAATTTTATTACGATTTTGGACGAGATGGAATATGTGCAGATCAAAGTAAGTATACAGGTCTGTTGCAACAGGATAATAACTGGTACTATTCTAGAAATGGAGAATTAGTAGGCGGATGGATTCAGATTAATGATAACTGGCATTATTTCCGCAGTTATACGAAAGCAGCTGCAACTGGCGAGTATAAGGTGGGAGACGTTACATATCAATTTGATGAGCAAGGCATGACAAAAGGAACTTGGTATAAGACGGATGAGGGTACTCGTTATTATTACGGACCAAGTTATTATGCTGCAAGAAATCCAGAGTATATGCGTTTAGTTGAAATTGATGGAAAGACGTATAATTTTGACAATAATGGATATTTGACATATGGAATTCAAGTATTGCGGGATAGCACATCATTCAAAAAATATGTTTATGAATTTGATACAGATGGTGCAATGCTTCAAGCAATAAAAGATCAAGGATTTGTAACGGATAGTAAGGGAACAATTTATTATATTAATGAAGAGGGATATGTTCCAATGAATGCTGGGCTTATAAAATATGAAGAAGCATATTATTTTGTATGTTCCAGTGGAAAGATAAAAACATCCGGATATCAGACAATTACCGAAAGTAATGCTAATGGATTAGTAGAAGCGGGAACCTATTACTTTGGCGAAGATGGAAAAATGCAGATTACGACTCCGAAAGATGATACGACGGGAATTGTAAATGAAA
>NZ_JAJCNB010000050.1:0-11836 GCF_020560825.1 Dorea sp. 210702-DFI.3.17 | reverse complement strand
AGAAGTGTCAAAGCCTCAATAATTACAATTTTATCCTTAACTTAATGACATTGAACTTTAAAAGTACTACGTCCCCATCATTCATTATCGGTGTCCCTTTTAGAACACTTTCGTTGTCCACTTACTCATATCCCACACTTCATTCACCACGTCCTGATAGAATTCCGGCTCATGACAGATTAAGAGTATACTGCCGCGATATTCCTGTAATGCTTTTTTCAGGGAGTCTTTGGCATCTACATCCAGATGGTTGGTCGGCTCGTCCAGAAGCAGGATATTCGTGTCTCTGTTAATGAGTTTACAGAGGCGTACTTTTGCTTGTTCTCCTCCACTTAATACTCGCACCTGACTTTCGATATGTTTTGTTGTAAGTCCGCATTTTGCCAGAGCGGAACGCACTTCATACTGGCTAAATGAAGGGAATTCCTGCCAGATTTCTTCGATACAGGTCGTGCGGTTCTCTCCTTTTACTTCTTGTTCAAAGTATCCGATTTCCAGATTTTCTCCCAGTTCGCATGTTCCGGACAGAGATGGAATGAGTCCCAGAATACTTTTTAAAAGTGTTGTCTTTCCGATACCATTGGTTCCTACAAGAGCAATCTTCTGTCCACGCTCCATGCTCAGGTTTAATGGTTTTGACAATGGCTCATCATATCCTGTCACAAGATCATGTGTTTCAAAAAGAAATTTTCCTGGTGTCTTTCCATAGCGGAAATGAAATTCCGGCTTTGGTTTTTCTGCTGCCAGTTCGATGACATCCATTTTGTCCAGCTTCTTCTGGCGGGACATGGCCATATTTCGTGTCGATACGCGTGCTTTGTTGCGCGCAACAAAGTCTTTAAGTTCACTGATTTCCTGCTGTTGACGGCGATATGCAGCTTCAAGCTGTGCTTTCTTTACTGCGTAGACTTCCTGGAAATGTTCATAATCTCCTACATAACGGTTCAATTCCTGATTTTCCATATGGTAAATGATGTTAACCACTTCATTTAAGAATGGAATGTCATGTGAAATCAGGATAAATGCATTTTCATAATCCAAAAGATAGCGCTTCAGCCATGCAATGTGCTCTTCGTCCAGATAATTGGTCGGCTCATCAAGAAGCAGAATATCCGGCTTTTCAAGTAATAATTTTGCCAGCAACACTTTCGTTCTCTGACCTCCGCTTAAATCTGTGACATCGCGTTCCAGTCCGAGATCCAGAAGTCCAAGTGCTCTTGCTACCTCTTCTACTTTTGCATCGATGGTGTAGAAATCATGTAAAGTCAGCTCATCCTGAATCGTTCCCAGTTCTTCCATCAACTGCTCCATCTGCTCTGAATCTGCATCTCCAAGCTGGTCACAGATTTCATTCATGCGCTGCTCTTTTTGAAGAAGTGGATCAAATGCTGACTTTAATACGCCGCCGATCGTCATTCCCTTTTCCAGTACTGCATGCTGATCCAGATATCCTGCATGGACATTCTTTGACCATTCTACTTTTCCTTCATCCGGCATCAGCTTTCCAGTCACAATATTCATAAATGTGGACTTCCCTTCACCGTTAGCTCCTACAAGTCCGATATGTTCCCCTTTTAAAAGACGGAATGAAACATCTGAGAAAATTGCCCTGTCACCAAAGCCATGGGTAAGATGTTCAACATTTAAAATACTCATTTTTACTTTCTCCTTTATCTGCAAAAATTGTTCATTTTATTACGATTAAAAATCACCTCAATAATTGTTCATTTTATTACTGATTGAAAATCACCTCAATAATTGTTCATTCTATTACTGATTGAAAATCACCTCAAGGATTGTACCTCCCGACGGATTGGACTTAACTGTAATACTGCCATCATGCACTCTCACGATCTCATGGACCAGTGCAAGTCCCAGTCCTACACCGCCAAGCTTTCGGCTTCTGGACTTATCCACGCGAAAGAATGGTTCAAATACACGCTCCCTGAGCTCTTTCGGGATTCCACTTCCTGTATCCGCTACTGACAGGTAAATGTGTTTTTGCTCCTTATATGCAGTTACTGTAACCTGTCCACCTGAATGATTATATTTTATAGCATTTTCAACAAGATTATATACCAGCCTGTAAATAAGGATATCACTTCCAACCATCGTTATATCCTTACATTTCCCAATAAGTTTTATATTCTTTTCCTGTGCAAGAGGTTCCAAATCCTCCAACACCTCATCAACAAGGTCATCCATGATAATTTGTTCATCCCGGCCTACCGTCTGAAGCTCACTCATATCGAGAAGTGTCTTTACCATCTTGCTTAGCCTGTCATTTTGTTCCGTCACCATCTTTATCATCTGTAAGGTGTCTGCATCACTGCCTGGATGCTGGGTGGAATGATATAGATCAAGCTGTACCTGCATTAAAGATAATGGGGTGCGAAGCTCATGTGCTGCATTTGCAGTAAATTGTCTCTGTACCTCAAATGCATCCTGAAGGCGTTCAAGCATCTTGTTATATGAAACACTAAGCTGATTCAGTTCTTTAATCTTGCTTTCTTCGATTCGCGAGTCTGCCAGATTTTGTATCTGCACCTCTTCTATTTTATCAGAAAACTCACGGAGTGGTTTGAGTGCGTGTCCACTTATAAAATATGTAGCTACCCCGCCAAGAATCGCCAATAAAGCTGAAATTATCAAACTGTTTTTTCTGTAGTCTTCTTTATTATTGTACACTTGAACAGAAAAATCATTTGCAAACTCATCCCACTTATCCTCTGGTATGCTAATATATATTTCTTCTGAATCATTCCCACTATTGTCTGCACTATCATCGCCCTGCGCATTAACAGCCTTCTGCAAAGAATCTATATAATACACACCATTTTTATAGACAAACATCGTCAGACACCCACATATGATTGCAATACACAATGTAGTGATACAGGTAAGTCTCCACTGCAGTGACATCTTTTTCATCGATCGGACTCCTCTCGTATTTTATACCCTTCTCCCACCTTGTTCATGATTACATCATGTCCAAGCACTGCTTTAAGCTTTCTTCTTAGTGAAGACATATGTACTCGGATAGCTCCACTAAAGCTATCCACGGAAGCATCCCAGACATGCTCCATCAATTCCTCCTGGCTTACCGGTCTGCCCAGATTAAGAAGCAGATATTCCAAAATACCTTTTTCTTTTCTTGTCAGGGAAATCTTTATTTCCTTTGCATATGCCTCACGCTTTATCGTGTCAAACTTAATATCGCCGCTTTCCAGGCATACATCCTTTTGTACAAATTTCCTTCTTGTCAGACTTCTGATACGAGCCTCAAGCTCCTGTAGATGGAACGGCTTTTCCATATAATCATTCGCACCTGCATCCAGCCCTTCGACCTTATCTGCAATCTGCCCTCTTGCCGATAATATAAGAACCTTTGTCTCCTCATTGCTCTGTCTTAGTTCCTTTAGGATTTCCATCCCATCCATGCCTGGCAGATTCAGATCCAGAACAACCAAATCATAATTCTCTGTCAGAATGCATTCCAGCGCTTCTTCCCCATCATAACAAGTATCCACCTCATACCCGGCATCATACAGACTTTTCGCAATTGCATCACATATTTGTTTTTCATCTTCAACTATTAATAATCTCAAAATCATTCCACCTGCTTCTTAACGAAAATTTCACACCAACTATTGTATAATACTGAAGTCAGCTGGTCAACAAATACAACAAACGAAAGGAGTAACAAAATCTTGAAGTGCAGAAAAATATCTCAATTTGTAATGCTCATCACGGGTATCTCTATGATTTGCTATGGTGCGTTCAGAGGTGAAGGAGATGTCGTGCTCGGCAAAGCAATAAAATTATGTCTGGAGTGTGTTGGAATTGGATAAGAAAACGAAATTATTATCAAAAAGAGTTGCCAAAATACGAGGATGGATACAGGCAGTTGCCACATTACTTACCAATATTCATATTCCCAATTTATTTAAGGGTAAAATATATCAAGGCAATATCAAAACTGTATGTGTGCCGGGATTAAACTGCTATTCCTGTCCTGCTGCGACAGGAGCCTGCCCCATTGGAGCCTTTCAGGCGGTTATCGGATCCTCCAGATTTAAATTTTCATACTACATAACCGGTTTTTTCATTCTGCTCGGTGTGACACTCGGAAGATTTATCTGTGGTTTTTTATGCCCGTTTGGCTGGTTTCAGGATTTACTTCATAAAATCCCCGGGAAAAAATTTTCCACAGCCCGGCTGAAACCGCTAAGATACCTGAAATATATAATCCTCATTGTTTTCGTTATTCTTCTGCCATTGTTTGTAACGAACTCTATAGGGATGGGGGATCCATTCTTCTGTAAATACATTTGCCCACAAGGTGTTTTGGAAGGAGCCATACCACTGTCACTTGGAAATACTGCTATAAGGTCTGCACTTGGAACACTTTTTTCTTTTAAATGCCTTATTTTAATTACAGTTGTTGTGTTGAGTATTTTGTTTTACAGGCCGTTCTGTAAATGGATCTGTCCTCTTGGAGCGATCTATTCATTATTTAATAAGATCAGCTTTCTTAATATTAAGGTCGAAGGCAGCAAATGTGTCGGATGCAATCTGTGTTCAAAGGCATGTAAAATGGATATTGATGTGTGCAAGACTCCAAATCATCCAGAATGTATACGATGCGGGGCTTGCATCAAGGCTTGTCCAAAAGATGCGATCCAATATCAGTTTCTGGGAAAAACATGCCCCAAAAAAGAACAGCAGCAATCAACCATAACCAACCGGTAACTATTAATTTTATTACTATTATTTTAAGGAGCAATTATTTATGAAAACAAAAAGAACATTTCTCTCTATTTTAACACTTTGCATAGCATTATTATTTACAGCATGTAGCGGGAAAGGAACTGCCGGCACAGAAAAATCTCAGAATACCAAGACTGAATCCGGCTCAGAATCTGCAGACGATTCCAACTCTAAACTGAATGATTTATATCAGCAGGAAAATCAGATCTTCGCAGATCATGAAGATGTATGGAACAAGGCATTTGGCATGATGAGTAAAAGTGCTGCGGATCCAAATGGAAATTATGCGGATTATCTGGCTGACACTATTGAATCAAACAAGGAGTCTTTTACAGATGACGAGCTGAAAACACTTACCGCTGATATTGAAGCTATCCGAAAAATCGAGGAACAAATCGCTGAGATTGAAAAGAAAAATACAGGATCTGATAACACCGATCAGAAAAACAGTTCCAAAGACGCATCTCCTTTCAAGAATTTCTCTGGTCAGGATTATGATGGGAATTCTGTTGATGAAAGCCTGTTTTCCAAAAATGCAGTAACTGTCATCAATTTCTGGTTCACCGGCTGCAAACCTTGTGTTGCCGAATTATCTAAACTTAACGAATTAAACGACGCAATCAAATCAATGGGTGGAGAAGTTGTAGGTATCAACACAGAAACCTTCGACGGAAACAAAACTGCTATAAAAGAAGCAAAGACTATTCTCGAAAAGCAGGGTGCTAAATATCGCAATCTTTCCATTGACTCTTCTTCAGATGCAGGGAAATATGCGTCCGATATTATGGCATTTCCTACAACAATACTGGTCGATAGAAATGGGAATATTGTAGGTGATCCGATGCTCGGCGGAATTGATAATCAAGATAACTATGATACTTTGATGAAACAGATTCAGTCTGTAATTGATGCAGACAGCACAAACAAATAATTCCATTCTGTTGTTCCAAACAATTAACGTTTGCGAAACTGTGGAAGCTCATAAAATAAGGCTTTGCGGATATGTGTGCTGCATACTTGCTGCAAACCCACAGCATCCTAAAACAACTGAGCACTTCTCTTCACAGCCAGGTATCAGAAATGGTATCTGGCTTTTATTTATGTACTATCGTCTCAACAATCTCACCGTCTCGAATTATTTCCAATTTTTCTATTCGTATTGGGATTAACCCTTCTCATCTTTCATGATCTGATATATACATCCAAACATTCGAATTCTATGTTTAAAATCATTCAAACGCTTTTTTAGTTTTTTATTCTCCATGAATGAATCTAAATCAAGTCCGTTTTCGATTTCTTCAAAGAATTTCGTTTTAGAAATCTTTCCATTAATATGCTGTATTCCAAGAATATGATAGCTTGCCCATTCCTCAAAACGAACATCTATAATCTCTCCATTTTCTAGATAGTATCGAAATATCGTTGGAATCAAGTATTGTTCTGAAAACTCTTTATACAGAGCCAGGCTTATATCAGACCAAGATGGCATAGTTTCGATTGTTAATAAATCGTTGCTATGTAACACCTCTCTCCTCCTTATTCTCATGTAAAAGAAAAGCGTCTGATATTTCACAGACGCCTAATCTCTTAATATGGACAGCGGATCGGAATACACCGGTCAATCTTCAATGGCTATTATTTGCCCCCAATCAGGAAGTAGGCTGTCCCGTCTACTTTTACTTCGCTTACGCAGGCTTCTCTCCTACATATATTATATTGTGACTACGGTTTTTAGTCAATCAAATTTTTTTGCTTTTCTGTATTGCTAATCTCTATAGCATTCTTTCGCTTCTTGGTCAACGTAAATGTTTGATATAGAATCAATCCATAGATGGCCATTTGTAATACTAATCTTACTGTGGTGTTCATCGACAAATACTGTTCTGCATACCTAATCATCTGATAATTATTGATTACAATTCGGATAATTCCCCAGATTGCTGCCACCGAAATCAAACGCGACCATATCTTATCATTCTTACAACGTATAAAATAGCAAAAGGATGCAATAGCACCTATGATGCTTGGAATTATTAAAGCAATTCCAACACAAACAAGTTGCCATGTTGCATATCTAATAATATTTTCAGATCCTGTTATACACATTGCACCAAAATACGCTACAATAACAACCCCCATCCTTTTTGGAGATAATGTGCCCTTTACAGCTTGATATAATCCATAAGTAAAAAATACAATCTGAATGATTATTCCCAATATATTAATCACAATAAGCTGAATATCACTGTAACCAACTGCCTGTGATTGCAGCGGAAACCTAATTATCATATCAATTATTGTAATTAAGAATGAGAATACAATAAACGCATAGAGAGCAATCATTATATAATTTGCACTCTTTTTTTCTATTACAGGATTTCTTTCTACCAATTTTACCATATCTTTTCCAGCCAGTAGATCGTCAAGACTTACATCCAGAATCTGAGATATTTTCTTTGTTGTAAGCAAATCAGGATATCTGTCACCCGTCTCCCTTAATTAAAGATATTGTTGGGTAAAAAAGAAAGGTCAGTCGATTTTGCCGATGAAGCGGTAGTAGATTTCTACTTCCTGCTCACGGCTTCCGTCCTCGCCCTTGACAGCTTCGTGGACGGTTATTTTTTCAATTAGAGTGTTCAGAAGTTCGGCGGTCAGCTCCACAGGGTTGACATACTGTTTCATCAGGGCAATCCACTTTTCAGCATCCGCTGCGGTCTGTACGGCGGCTTCCATCGTTTCGTAAAGCTGTCTTATTTTTGTTTCAAGCTCCTTTTGCTCGTTCTGGTACTTCTCGGACAGCATATTGAAGTTATACTCGGTTATGCGTCCGGCAGACCAGTCCTCATACATTTTAGCAAACAGCCCGTCAACCTCGGCTTTACGCTTCTCTGCCTTTTTCAGCTCCGCAGCCTGCTTTTTCTTCGCAGAGTTTCTTTCCCTGTCGTTGGCATTGAGCAGGCGTTTCAGCAGCTTGTCCTCGTCTTTCTGTGCCAGCATAGACCAGTATTGCAGTCTTGCAAGCACATAGGCATACAGTACATCATAGCGGATATAGTGCATGGAACACTGGCGTAATCCCTGCCCGTTCTTGCTGCAATGGTAGTACCCGTATGGGTTCTTATTCTGCTTGTTTTCCCCATAGGCTAAAGACCATCCGCAGTCTGCACATTTTATCAATCCTGCGAAAATCTGTGTCGTACCGTTTCTGCGTTTCCTGCGTCTGCTTGCAATCAGCTCCTGAACTTTTTGGAACACTTCTTCAGAAATGATGGCTTCGTGGGTATTTTCCACACGATACCATTCTTCCTGCGGCTTCCGCACCTTTTTCTTGTTCTTGAATGAAATGTTGCTCTGCTTGTTGTGAATGCTGTGACCGATGTAGGTTTCCTCTTTCAAAATGCTCTTGACCTGTGCTATCGTCCACGCATAGGCTTTTTCTGCGGGCGCACCGGCGTAGATATTGGCGAAAGTCCCGTATCTTTCATAGTTCAGCCAGCCGGGGGTAGGTACTTTTTCCTCCACCAGAATCCGTGTAATGCTGGCGGCTCCACGCCCGTGTACAGCAAGGTCAAAAATCTTCTCTACAATCCAGCGTGTTTCCGGGTCGATCAGAAGATGACCTTTTTTGTCCGGGTCTTTTACATAGCCCAGCGGTGCATAGGCTCCATAGTGTGCGCCATTGGCAAATCTTGTGTGCATGGCAGCCTTGACCTTTTTGCTGGTCTGTCGGGCGTGCATTTCATTCAGGATGTTTAAGAACGGTGCAAGCTCGCTTTCTCCGTTGATGGTGTCCACATTGTCATTGATGGCAATGTAGCGTACTCCCTTGCTGGGGAAATAGATTTCCGTGTACTGACCGGTCAGGATATAGTTTCTTCCCAGACGGGATAAGTCCTTTGTGACAACGCAGTTGATTTTCCCGTCTTCGATGTCATCAATCATCCTTTGGAAACTTGGACGCTCGAAATTTGTCCCACTCCATCCGTCGTCAATGTACTCGTCTACAACGGTCAGCCCATGCTCTGCGGCATACTGTCTAAGCATCATGCGCTGGGTCTGGATACTGCCGCTTTCCCCCTGTAATTCATCGTCACGGCTCAATCTCAAATATAGTGCAGTGTTATAAATCGTTGTATTGTATGGTTGTTTCACGGTTAAAAATCCTCCTTCTAAAAGAAACAACCCACGCTTATACAATACTCGCTGGTACAAGTATATCATAAGCGTGGGCTGATTGACAGTCGTTATTCCGTATTTTTTCAGGAAGCGGCGGCAGCGTGCTGGATCACATCTTCCAGCAGGCTGTCAAGCGGCTTCCCATCCTGTGCGAAATGCTCCGATACCTTGATACGGACTTTCCCCATGACAAAATACTGGGTGCCGTCTTTTTCGGTAAGCAGGGTGCCGCTGTTTTTGTTATTGCTCTCGTTTTTGCTTTTTGCCATAGGCAGTTACCTCCATAAATGAAATATGCCCGACAAGGGAATGTCAGACAGGTGTACAGCCGCAGACTGTCTCCGTGTCAACCAAACCGTGTCAACCGGCAGAAAAGACTTTGAAAACAATCCATAGGCGCTCTATTATTACTTTTTACTTTTTCTTTGATTTCTTGGTTGACATGGTTGACAAAGGAGAGAAATGCCCCAAATATCAGGCTTTTCCCCGTCAACCGGCTGTCAACCAAAGCGTCAACCAAACTGTCAACCGGTGGCTTTTCAGAATGGAAGTTCCATTTGCCGGGCTTCTTCTTCCGTGATTTCCTGAAAACCGTCCCCCTCCGGCGGAGCTTGGTTGACACGCTCCCAGCCTTTTTGAGAACCGTATTTCTTATACCGCTTCGGGCTTTTGTAGGCTACCCAGCCCTGTATGATGCCGCCCGCAATGCCGGTATTCATAATCTCGCAGATTGCCCGTGTCTCCCAGTCTGCCGGGGAATTTAAGTTCCCCAGCGCTTCCTCATAAAGCTGCTTGGAACATACCCTGTCGCCGGTGTAGTCCTCCAAATAGGCGTAGATCATGCCGGCCTGTGTGTCTTCCTGCATAAAGTCCTGCTGGTGGGCGTTCAGGTATCGGTTCATTTCCATGCTGAATGACAGCTTATACTTCCCACTGCGATAAACCGTCATGGCTTCCGCCCACATCTGTTCGATATACGCCCTCGCCGCCGCTTCATCGTCCAGTATGTGAACCTCCGCCCGTTCCGGGTACACCGTCACGGGGAGAAAGCGCCGGTTGCCGGTGCGGTCACGGGGCAAAAAGTCCTGCCGGTTGGTCGTCCCTCCAAATACACATTGCCGCAGCCGGTCTGCCGGATGTGTCTCATACGGCACTTTGTAGGTTTCTTTCTGGCGGCTTAAGAATGACTTGATTTCCTCAATACTCTTGGCGTTGGCTGTGGCAATCATCTCCGACATCTCGATAATCCAATGCCCTTGCAGCTTGCGGTACACATTTTCATCGTCCAGCTTTTTCAAATCGTCTGAAAACCATTCGTCCCTGCCTGCCAGCAGCCGGAAAAAGGTAGATTTCCCGGCTCCCTGACCACCAACCAGACAGAGCATGACCTCAAACTTGCTCCCCGGTCTGAATACCCGCCGGATGGCTCCCATCAGGAACAGTTTCAAGGCTTCATAGGTGTATTCGTCCGTATCGGCTCCCAGAAAGTGATGCAGGGCGTAACGGATGCGCTCTGTGCCGTCCCATTGCAGGCTGTTCAGGTAATCCCTGACTGGATGGTAGCGGTTTTCATTGGCAATAATCTTGATGGCGCTCTGCACCTTTTTCTCGCTGGTAAGCCCGTAATTTTCTTCCAGATACAAAAGCAGGTAGTTCATGTCCATGTCGGTCAGCGTGGTACTGGTGCGCTCCCAGCCCAGCGGCTTCACAATGTCAATCTGCTCCGTCAAAAGGTTCAGGCGCAGCGCCCCGCGAAACAGAGGGTCACGCTGGAACACCGTCAGGCAGTTTCGGATGCTGTTCTTCACGCCGCCTTTCTGCGTCCCCTCTAATGTTTCCCGGATTTCTGCCGGTGTCTGCGCCGGTTCCATTGTGTCCATCGTCCTTTTGACCGCTTCCTGCGTTTCCGGCGGCAAGCTCTGAAATTCGCTGTTCAAGCCGCAACACCTCCTTTCCCTGTGCGGCGATCAATGCCGCTTTTTCTTCTATTTCTCCGTATAACAAAATATCCAAAAGGTATTCTGTGTAGCTTATCCTCTGCAACGCTTCCACAAAAAGAGGATGCCAGATGGCATCCTGCGGCTGTGGGGCGTGTGCTGTTTTCCAATGCTCCAGCAGGCGCAGATAATCGCATAGCACCCGGAAACAATACCGTTCCGTTTCCTGAAATCTCTGCTCCGCTGATTTTTGTCGGGGCTGTGACCTGTTGTGACGCTTCCTATCTGGCGGCGCATTGCCGGATTTCTCATAGGAAACGCCGAAGTCCTCCGCAAGCCTGACCGCAGCTTCCCGTTTCCCCAATCCATGCAGCAAAGCGGCAAAGTCGATCACATCCCCGGAAGCCCCGCAGCCGAAGCAGTAAAAGCGGCTGTCCACTTTCATGCTGGGCGTGCGGTCATTGTGGAATGGACAGCAGACCATGCCGTTTCTCCCCACCCGGATTCCATAGAATGAAGCAGCCTGCCGGGTGGTAACAGACTGTTTCACCGCTTCAAATACATACAAATGCTCCCTCCATAAAAATACTGGTAGCGGTAAAGCTGCCGGTTATATCATAGCTCCATCTCATGTTTCTTTCTCTGTACTGCCTGTGGCTGCTCCCTCCGGCGCAGTGCGGTATCTACGGCGTTCTGCACCTGCCGTAGCCGTATGACTTCCTCCCGGAGTGGCTTGTGCTGCGGAGACAGTTCGGCATACTCTGTTTTTAACTGTGCGTATTCCTGTTTCCATGCTTTCAGGGCAATGGGTTTTCCGTCCAGTTTTTCTTTCAAAATACGGCGGGCGGCATAAAACAGCCGTAACTCCGCATCGTGGGATGTTTCAAATTTCTCCCTCTGGCGCAACTGGGAGGGGGCAGCGCAAATGTTCTCTAATCTCATTCTTCGGAACA
>NZ_JAJCNB010000005.1:0-100249 GCF_020560825.1 Dorea sp. 210702-DFI.3.17 | reverse complement strand
AGTAAAAAACTACTTTTCACACTACTAAAATCCTTAACTTAATGACATTGTTTTTCAAAAAACCCCGTCCCCAATTGAAATTGTATTAATTGTCTTATTTATTTTTCCACGGCCACCGTATCTCTGCCTTAAACAGATCTGCCTCTGTCTCAACATGAAAATATCCACCTTGCAGTTCTGTAAAGCTTCTTACGATTGCAAGTCCCAGACCGGAGCCCTCGGAATTTCTGGATTCATCACCGCGTACAAAACGCTCGGTAATCTCCTGTGGATTGAATGTCAATTCATCTTTCGAAACATTTTTCATCTGTACTACGATTTCATTTTCTTCTCTGAAAATATCCACAAATACCCTTGTATGTGGCATTGCGTATTTGGTAACGTTCACGATTAGGTTTTCAAAGATCCGGTATGTCTTTTGTCCATCCAGAACAGCTGTCATCTTTTCTTCCGGATAATTACATTTGAATTCCAGATCTGTTTTTTCAATCTTTTCATCCAGTTCCAGTTTCACCTGTTTAAACAGGTTCACAACATCAACATCTGTCAGATTCAATGTTACATTTTTGCTGCTTGCCTTACTGATATCGAACAAATCTTCAATCAATACCTTCAGGCGCATGGATTTTCGTTCCAGCACATCGACATACTCTTTCTTTTTCTCTTCGTCTTTTTCATCTTTCAGAAGATTAACATAAGTAATGATTGCTGTCAGTGGCGTTTTCAGATCGTGGGACACATTTGTAATGAGTTCTGTCTTCATACGCTGGCTTTTTATTTCCTCTTCCACTGCTTTTTTGTAGCCTTCCTGAATCTTTTCAATCTCTGGTTTAAATGGATTGAACATGCCAAGATTTTCCTTGATTTCCACATTCATGTTGCCTTTTGCCAATTCTCCGGTTGCTTCTAAAAGTCTGGCGTATTTTCGCTTTATGTCTTTGTAATATTTCCGCAAAATGAAGAATAATATAATGGAATATATGACAAGTGCCTGCATGCGATAGTCCCAGAAAAGACATACTAAAAATAATACAGCAAAGTTGCAAATAACGATTCTGAGTAAAATTTTGTTGCTCTTATCCGTCAAATCTACTTCCTGCAGCGATTTCCATACTTTTGCAACAAATGCTTTAAATCTTTTTCCAAGAGATTTTGCAGTATCTTCTCCGTTGCTCCCTATCGTTTTGATTTTCTTCCAATGGCGTCCGACCATGGTCTGCTGTTTCAAGTATCCTTTTATTCCCAGCGGTATGACTCTTCTAAGGCTCGCTGCGATCCAGTATGTGGCTGCAAATGTTCCGAGCCACACCATCCAGTCTAAGAAATCCGGATACCCTTTCGTCCGGCTTAACAATGCTCCGCTTTGATTCATCAAGACTTCAATCATCACAAAAGCTGCAATCACAGTCACCTCCAACGGAGAATGGAAGATTTTTTCATTTCCCGTCTGAAAAGTCTTGAAGCAAGGATATAGCCATGCCGCAGCTGCTACAGCCAGCATCCACAACAAAATTGTATTATTCATTTCATCTGGTGCGTAATACGAATCCGGATTTCCGATTTTATAATCATTGATATACTCCTTCAGATTCTCCGTTGACATTGCAAACAAGTATGTTCGGTTCTTCGGTGTCTGCAAGGATGCTTCCTCATAATCCTCATCCGTATCAGGATAAATCGTCACTTCACAATAAGACAGCCAGCTGTCCTGAAAATAATTCCCGATAAGCTTTCTCATGGTTACTGTTTGTTCTTTTGCATAATCACTTTTCTTAATGTTGACACTTGGTTTCCCATTTGCATCATACGAAATAATCATTCCAATGGCATAATTTTTTAGATTGCTTTCTGTCAGATTCTTTCCTGAACTGACCGTACTTTTTTCAACATCACCGCCATTTTCATCAAGCACCCGATAGTCCAGATAAGAATTAAAATGTGAATACTCTGACATTTCTGCATTGTAGGAATCATACAGAGATTTTTCAACATCATCTGCGTACTTTCTTCCACTTTCTGTATTATAGAGCAGATACGTACTCTCCAGAAAATGTCCCAGAAAATCTGACGATTTCTCTGCATTTTTAAATGCTTTTGTCTTCGTCTCAGTTTTCATCTGATACCAGCCAAAATACCCGGTCATCATTGCCAATGATGGAATCAATATTGTAATCATGATAAAAAATATAGCTAATTTATGCCTGTTTTTCAATTTTGTATCCAACTCCCCACACCACCTTCAAATATTTTGGTTCCTTCGGGTTAATCTCAATTTTCTCACGAATATTTCGCACATGCACCATGATCGTGTCTGTGTTGACTGCACGTTCATTCCACACACGTTCATAAATCTCGTCTGCAGAGAACACCCTTCCAGGATTCTTCATTAACAATAATAAAATTTTATATTCCATCGGAGTTACTTTTACAAGCTCCCCATCCACACGAACTTCCACTCGTTCTTCATCTAGTTCAAGACCTCCGATCACGTGAATGTTCTGCGTCTTTTCTTTGTCTCCTAATTTTTCCATAAATCTCCGGTATCTGCGAAGCTGTGAATTTACTCTTGCAAGCAGCTCCAATGGAGTAAATGGTTTTGTTACATAATCATCAGCTCCCATATTAAGCCCCATGATCTTATCCACTTCTTCTGATTTTGCAGACAGAAAAATCACCGGAAAATCGTATTTTTCCCGAAGCTTTACCGTCATCTGGATCCCGTCCATTCTTGGCATCATCACATCCACAATTGCCAGATGTATTTCTTCCTTCTCAATTACTTCCAGTCCCTCAACTCCGTCTGCCGCCTGGAATACTACATATCCCTGGCTTTTCAAATATATCTCAACACCCTCCCGGATTTCCTTATCGTCTTCAACGATCAACACATGATTCATTTCCATATTTTTATATTCCTCTCACTTTCCAACACCTTAATTGCTTTTCCAAGTATATCATATCCGACTCCTCCTTTTTCACTTTTCTTCAAGATTTCAAGAATGCCTCGGCATTCTTGCTGCGAGGTGCGCGTCATGCAATTGCATGACATACTTCTACTGCGCACCTCTGCAATCCTGCCGGAGGCTATATCAGCTGGAAGATGACTCCCACCACTGATACCAGCTTGTTTCTCACCACCTATAGAGGTGTGAGTCATCTTCCAGCTGATATATAATTTCTCTTGTTTTAAATATCATAAAAATGAATATTAAAAAACAGCATGCAGAAATTCGAAAGATTTTCTAAAGATTCTACAATTGAATTTCTCGCTTTAACGTACTATACTGTTTTTATATATTTCGATTGCTATGAGGTTCGTCTGTTTTCATAATCTCATTGCTATCATACCTATAAAAATAATATGAGGTGAATTTATGCATAAAGAATTCTTAATGGGTAATGCCGCCATCGCGCTCGGCGCTGTAGCTGCCGGTGTAAATGTGGTCGCAGGTTACCCTGGAACACCTTCTACCGAGGTTCTTGAGACAGTCGCAAAATACCGCCCGGATGATGTCTATGTAGAATGGTCTGTCAATGAAAAAGCCGCTATGGAACTGGCTGCCGGCGCTGCTTACGCCGGAGCGCGTTCTCTCGTCACTATGAAGCAGGTCGGTTTAAATGTTGCATCTGATCCACTTATGAGTTTGGAATATGTTGGAGTCAAAGGTGGCATGGTCATTCTCGTTGCCGATGATCCGGGACCGATTTCTTCCCAGACCGATCAGGATACAAGACATTTTTCCAGATTTTCCAAGCTCCCTTGTTTCGACCCTTCTTCCGCCCAGGAAGCTTATGAGATGATTCAGGAAGCATTTGAATACTCCGAAAAATATAAAACACCGGTATTCCTCCGTCCGACCACAAGAGTCTGTCATGGCTATGCAACCATCGATATCAAGGATAAATCCGAATACTACCACAACAAACCGGAAGGCTTTATCAAGGATTCCAAGCGCTGGGTCATTTTCCCGAAACTGTCTTTTATGAATCATCAGAAAATTGAAGCCCGGAACAAAGAGCTTTCCGATGTTTTTTCTTCTTATGAAAAGAACAAACTGATTCCGGCTTGTGACAAATATGCCGACTCAAAAAAAGGGATTGCTTCCGGAGGAATCAGCTATACATACGCTATGGAGACATTAAAAGAGACTGGTATGGTACGCCATCTGAAAGTCTCTACACCGCACCCGTTTCCTGAGAAACTGGCAGTCGAGTTCTTAACCGGACTGGACGAAGTGCTCTGTCTGGAAGAATTAGATCCAGTCATCGAACGTGAATTAATTTATATTTGCGGGAAATATCATTTAAATACGAAGATCATTGGCAAGCTGAGCGGTGATACTGCCTGTGCCGGAGAAAATACACGAGACAGCGTTTCTAATTATATCCATACATTTCTTGGATTAGACACGTCAAAAGCACAGGAACTTCCAGAGCCTCCGGCTCTGCCTGTACGTCCTCCGGTTCTGTGTGCCGGCTGTCCGCACCGGGCTTCTTTCTACGCAGTCAAAACTGCCATGAAAGGTAAGAAAACGATTTTCTGCGGTGACATCGGCTGTTATACACTTGGGAATGCCATGCCTCTTGACATGGTCGATACTTGTCTGTGCATGGGCGCCGGACTCAATATTGCACAGGGCGTAGAAAAAGTAGAACCCGATACCACCTGCTTTGCATTCGTGGGCGATTCTACATTTTTCGCCTCCGCGATCACCGGCGTAGTAAATGCAGTCTACAATCAGGCAAATATGGTACTCGTTGTTCTCGACAACTCTACAACTGCCATGACCGGCCACCAGCCACACCCTGGCACCGGACGGACCGTCATGGGAGAAATTGTCCAGAAAATCAATATTGAACAGGTACTGCGAGGAATTGGTGTCACCGAGATCGAGACCATCAATCCTCTGGAACTGGAAGCTTCTGTTTCTTGTGTTAAACGCATGGCAGAAAAATCCGGCGTAAGAGCAATCATTTTCAAAGCTCCTTGTATTGCCGTTACCAAGCCAAAAGCTCCGCTTCATGTCGATCAGGGTTCCTGTATCGGCTGTAAAAAATGTATCCGTGATCTGGGTTGTCCGGCGATTGTGATGAATGATGAAAAAATCTGCATTGACGCTTCTATGTGTACCGGCTGCCGGCTTTGCAGCCAGGTGTGCCCGGTCTGTGCAATTGCAGGAGGTGACGATCATGAATAATATCGTAAATAATACAACTACATCAAATGTTATAAACACTTTCAATATAGCAACAAACAAAAATATTGTTCTGTGTGGTGTCGGCGGTCAGGGAACCGTTCTTGCTTCCAAGCTCCTTGCAGCAGCAGCTATGAGTAAAGACATTCCTGTCATGAGTGCTGAAACCATCGGTATGGCACAGCGTGGCGGCAGCGTTTTCAGTCATTTGCGTATGGGAAAAAATCTATATTCCCCGATGATTAAAACCGGAACTGCCGATCTTATCATTGGCTTTGAACCTGGAGAGACGGTACGAATGCTGCCTTACCTGAAAGAACATGGGCAGGTTGTCGTCAGTAACCACGCAATCAAACCAGTTACCGCAACACTAAGCGGCTCTTCCTACGACGCGCCTCCTATGATCGATTACCTGAAGGAACATGTGGAAAATCTAACCCTTATTGATGCAGATACTATCTGTCGGGAAATCGGTTCTCAGAAAGTATTGAACATGGTACTTTTAGGTGCAGCTATCCGCACCGGAGTTTTAGATTTTTCCCTTGAGGAAATAGAAGAAGTAATGAAAAAGACCTTGCCGGAGAAATTCCATGAAATGAATTTAAAAGCACTACGTTACGCATAAATTATATAACATAGAAAGGATTTATCACTATGCAGATTTCATCAAATCAAATTGCACAAGTTAACCAGCAGATTCAGGCTTTATTAAATGCCAATAATTTCTATGGAAAAAAATTAAAAGAAGCTGGCGTATCCAGCATTCAGTCCGCAGAAGATTTCGAAAATCTTCCATTTTCTGAAAAGAATGATTTAAGAAACGCTTACCCACTTGGACTTATGACTGCTCCTGAAGAAAAAATTGTTCGAATCCACTCTTCTTCCGGAACAACCGGGCTTCCGGTCATTATTCCATATACAGCAAAAGATGTGGATGACTGGGCAATCATGTTCAAGCGCTGCTACGAAATGGCAGGCATGACGAACATGGATCGTATTCAGATCACACCGGGATATGGACTGTGGACTGCCGGAATCGGTTTTCAGGCCGGCGCTGAAAAACTGGGCGCTATGGTCGTTCCTATGGGACCCGGAAACACCGACAAACAGCTTCAGATGATGATGGATATGAAGACAACTGTTCTTGGCTCCACTTCTTCCTACGCACTTCTTCTGGCAGAGGAAATCGAGAAACGTGGAATTAAAGATAAGATTCACTTAAAAAAGGGAATCATTGGCTCCGAGCGTTGGGGCGAAAAAATGAGAAACCGCATCAAGAGAGAGCTTGGAATTGAAATCTACGATATCTACGGTCTGACTGAGATTTACGGTCCAGGAATCGGAATCAGCTGCTCACACGACTGTGGTATGCATTACTGGGACGATTACATTTACATTGAAATCATTGATCCGGTAACTGGAAAAGTCCTGCCGGACGGAGAACTTGGCGAAATCGTCATCACGACTCTTGTAAAAGAAGGTGCACCTCTGATCCGTTACCGTACTCATGACCTGTCACGTATCATTCCGGGAGAATGCCCTTGTGGAAGCAAATTCCCACGTCTTGATACAATCATGGGACGTACTGATGACATGATGAAGATTAAAGGTGTCAATGTATTCCCAAGTCAGATTGAGGAGATTCTGAAAGAATTCTCTGAAGTTTCCAGCGAATATCAGATTCGTATCTCACATCTGGACGGAAAAGATACCATGCGTATCTATGTTGAGACAAATGGAACAGTAGACTTCCAGGATCTGAGCAAACGAATTGCTTCCGTAGTTAAGAGCCGCATCGGATTCACACCACTTGTAAAAGTCGTTGAGATCGGACTGCTTCCGAGAAGTGAGAAGAAGACGAAACGTGTGATTGATGAGAGATATGAGTAAATGTAATTTTATGCAATAAATTGCCGGCTGCTAGGTTCAATGTCAGAAACGGTTCAATGAAACACCCTCATAGCCAAGAAAATTTACAAATCCTCTTGGCTATGAGGGTGTTGTTTTTTATTCATGCAGCTCCAACGGCAAACCATCTGGATCAAAGAAAAATGTCATCTTCTTTTTGGTGTAGCTGTCCAATCGAATCGGTTCGCATCCTATCCCCATCTGTTCCAGTTCTGCTACAGTAGCTTCCACATCATCCACCCGGAATGCCAAATGCCGCAGACCGCAAGCTTCCGGTCGATTCACGCGCTTAGGAGGGTTCGGCTCTGCGAAGATCTCCAGTTCAATCGCATCAGCACCCTCACCAACACGCAAATCCAGTTTCCAGTCATTCCGTTCTATACGAAAGTTCTCTCGCACAACCGCAAATCCCAGCTTGTTCACATAAAAGTCTTTCGATTTCTCATAATCAGAAACTATGATTGCCACATGATGAATCGTTGCAAATTTCATTTTTTAGGTTTCACCTCTCTATCCTTATATATTATATACCATACTTGCCGATTGTTGCTACTGCCAGTTCCAAAAATACAACTTCGCTGCCACCCACCTGCAAAATTATAAAAATCACTTTACATTGCTAATTATTTCTTCAGGTCATCTTCACCGAAGCTGTATGGCAAGAGTTCACGCATGGTGAGGATTTTTTCTTCTTTGTCATTGGCGATGAGGATTGGTGTGTCTGGCAGGAGAAGTTCACTTAGTACCTGGCGGCAGGCTCCGCAAGGCATGGTGAGTTTTTCTGCATGGGTAGTAATTGCCATGGCCTTGATATCTTCTTTCCGATAGCCTCTGGAATATGCTGCAAATATGGCGCTTCGTTCTGCGCAATTTGAAAGTCCATATGATGCATTTTCGACATTGGAACCGGTTATATATTGCCCGTCAGTTAATTCGACGCATGCTCCGACTTTAAAATCAGAATATGGTGCATAGGCATTATCGATAGCATTCATGGCATATATTTTCAATTTATTGCTCTTCTTCGTCCTTCTTTTTCCGGTCATGGATTCTACCCTGAGGCGGAATACCGCTGTCATTGGAATCACTTTTTCATTGAACGGAAAATCTTCTCTCCGGTACTGCTTCATTAATATCCTTAATGCCTCGTACTTTTCTTCTTCGTTAAGCATCTCGATATATCCCTGACCAATTACACTTTCATACTCCATGGCGCAGTTTCCCTGAGCTTTATCCAAAATCAACTGATGTCCACAGTCCATTTCGAAAGATGCCCGGTTGTCTTTTTCTATTAACTCGTATTTTTTTCCTTCCAGTACCCCGTGAAAATAAAGTACCGGCATATCATTTTCTACCTGAAGTCCAAAATTTAGCGGAACGATGTATGGATAATCTCCGTTGTGAAGTGCTATCCTGCACACATCACATTTTTTCATAACTTCTAATATATCCTGTTTATCTGTAATCTCTCTGTCTTTTCGTCTCATAAAATCATACCTTTCAATTATTTTTGTGTATAATTCAAGAATCTGAATCCCAATTTTAATATAATCATAGTAACACATATCAAAAGTATCTTCCAGTTTCATAATATTAGACTTTCCACATCCGGTAACCATAATGATACTTCATGCCATCCTGCCGGAGGCTTTTTAGCATAATAGGAAATACGATTTCCTATTATACTAAAAAAGGTCCACCGGACCTTTTTGTCGTATGCTTGGCAACAAAGAAAATACGGCAGGATCACCCCGCCGTATTTTTTGTGTCTTTATTTGTTTTAATTCTAAAATCTTACGATTCTATTTTATGATTTTTACTCAGCTTTTTTTGCTGTCATCTTAGGTCTTACTACGAAGATTACAAGTACAAGACCGATTACTGCTACGATTGCTGCAAGACGGAATACTGAATTCACACCATTCTGAATATATGCAACATTTGTAGGATCTGCTGCTGTACTTAAGTTGTAAGCAGCTCCGAATACTGCTGCTGCAATTGTGTTTGCAAGTGAGTTTACGAAGTTTACAAGTGATGTACCTACACCCATATCAGCCGGCTGTAATGTTGCCTGTGCACTTGGTGTGATAGCTACGGAACGGTAACTCTCAGCAATACCTGTGATTGTCAGTGCTACGAAGTAAATGATGATTGATGTACTTGGTGTTGTGAATCCCATAACTGCCATTGGCACTGCTACGAATAATGTTCCAACTACCATAGCTTTCCAAGCATTAGATGCTTTCTTACCAACCCATACACCTGCCATTGTTGGCAGGAAGATTGTGATGATTGTACGTGGCATCTGAAGAGCTCCTGCTGCACTTGTGGAAGCTCCCATAACTCTCATAGCTCCGATTGGTGCGTATACGTTCATAGCACTCTGATAGAAGTAGCAGATAAATCCAACGATCAGAAGTACTGTATACTGTGAGTTTTTGAACAGTTTCAGAGGAATCAGCGGCTCTGCTGATTTTCCTTCAATTTTTACAAGTACAACTAATGCTACGATACCGATTACGAAACCTGCGATAATTGCCGGATTTCCCCATCCCATAGATGAACCGAAGTTCAGGGCAAGAAGGATACCTGCAAGTGCTACTACAAGTGCGATGATACCAGGAATGTCAATTGCAACTTTTCCTTCTCTCTTAACATTTGGCATATTCATACCAATCAATACTACTCCAAGAATAAGTGGTACTGCCGGCATAAGGATTGCAACTTTTAAAAGTCCCATATCTGTCAGGATACCTGCAATAATACTTCCACCGAATCCTCCACAGCGATTGCTGTTGCCAGCATACCCATTGCCTTTGGAACATCTTTTCTCTCATTGATCAGACCAGCAATGATGTATGGAGCTGCTGTAAATGCACCCTGTGCAAATCCGATTAAAAGACGAAGAATCATAAGTGGTACTAAGGAACGTACAAATGCAAATGCAATACCGCATACTGCGCAGATGATTCCAGGAATCACTACAATATTTCTACGTCCAATTAAATCTCCAAGTTTTCCACCGATAGGAGTCATAATGGATACTCCCATTCCGGCAAAAATAGAGAACAGGGATACATATCCCATTGCGTTAACGCTCTCCAGGATTGGAGATGTCAGAGTTGCGAATACAAGTCCATACATTGCTACGGAAAGCATCATACAGATACATCCAATCTGAACTGCATTCTTTTTGCCCTTCGGAAGCGGAATTGCTACCTGTGGCTGTGTTTGTTGTTGTTCGTTTGCCATGATAATTACTCCTTTTCTCTCATTTTTCTTTAGATTAATTTATTTGTTATTTTTTAACCACTGAGTTGCGCAGTATGCCAGACAGCTTGGTCCGATCGGGCATACACCCTCATTAAACTGAACCTTTGGATTATGAGCTCCGTACTGACCTCTCTCATCCGGATATCCTGCTGACAGATACATAAATGTTGATGGAACCTTTTCTGCGATTGATGCAAAATCCTCTGAAGCACTTGCAGAAATTCCTGGATAAGGCATCATTCCCGGAATATTCATTTCCTTCATATATCCTACAAATTCATCTGTAAGTTTTGGATCACAGATAAGTGGCGGTACTTCTGAAAGCATTGTAATCTCAGCAGTTCCACCATAACTTTCTGCTGTCTTTGTTGCAACCTCTTTCATTCTGCGGACCATAAGCTCTCTTGCCTGCTTATCATTACTTCTGATTGTTCCTTTCAGTGTTGCAACATCCGGAATAATATTCTCAGCTGTTCCACCCTGGAACTGACCTACTGTCATAACGCATGCTTTGGTAGGATCAACCTCTCTTGCCATGATAGCTTCTAATGCAAGATATACATGAACTCCAATGTTGATCGGATCGATAGAATTCTGTGGATAAGCTCCGTGAGAACCTTTTCCTTTGATATCGATCTGGAATCCATCTACAGAATACATCATAGTTCCGTTGTCATTATACATATAGATTCCTACCGGCATTTTTCCTGCTGCCACATGATAAGCAAGGGCTGCATCTACCTTCGGATTCTCTAAAATACCATTTTCAATCATATTCTTGCTTCCCAGGAAGTTCTCCTCAGCCGGCTGGAACATAAATTTAACTGTTCCTTCCAGTTCAGACTCATTCTCTTTAAGCATCTTAGCTGCTGTAAGAAGCATAGCTGCATGGAAGTCATGTCCACATGCGTGAGCTTCTTTTCCTGTTGGACATGCAAATGGTTCTCCACTTTCTTCCGGCATCGGAAGAGCATCCATGTCTGCACGAAGCATAATACATTTTCCGCCGTGACCTAATGTCGCGGTAACTCCATAACCACACTCCTTAGGTTCCAGCCCATACTCAGTAAGCTTTTTCATAACATATGCCTTTGCTTTTGGCATATCAAGACCAACCTCTGCATTTGTGTGGAAGTAGCGACGATTTGCAATCGTTTCTTCGTTGAGCTCCTGAGCTCTTTCATAATAGTTCATATTGGTTCCTCCTTTTTATATGGACACGTAAATATACATTTACGCAAAACAAGGGGCAGACTCATGCCTTACACGTTCTTACCCCTTTGTAACCTGATTCAGCTGTGTGAAATTACTCCCATTTATTCTATTCACAACAGTCACCTTTTCCCTTCAAACCAATCTTAATTTCTGTAAATGTTATTTATGGAACATATCCAGCACATTTCTGGAATACTTCAAGAATATTTACAGAATACTTATGGAATATTTATGGCATAATTATAGCAATGCTTGATAAAATCGTCAATCATTTTTACACTATATTTGATAATTTTAATCAGTGATTGACATTTTGTGCAATTATCCCATATTTAAGTCAAAAAAACTGTGCAATATTTCATTTAGTCACTTGAATTATGCGCACATTTCAATTAGAATATACAAGGGAGGCGAGTACTATGAAACAAAAAATCGTGATTATCACAAGTAAATACCTTCATCCTTTTGTTGAAAAGGCATTTGAAGATTTTAAAGAAGACTGTACTGTGACCATTGCAGATTATACGAATTTTGATCACATTACAGATATTTATAGAAAATATGAAAAAACTGCTGATGGATTTATGATAAGCGGAACGACTGCCATGGCAGCAATCGAACATCATATTGGGGAATTCCAGAAACCAGTCATCTCCTTTCATGCTGACCTGATTTCTTTTTACCATGCCCTGGTCAAGCTTTTTCTTGAGCGGAGAGACCTGGATCCGACAAGATGTATTTTCGACTTTATGCTTCCAATCGTAAAAGATCCTGAGCACCCGGTTGAAGCCACTGCCGATTATCTGATTCATGAAATGGATCTTAATAATCTTGCTTTAACAATGGATAAATGGGCTAGCCAAAGTACAATAGGTGATTTTTCAATGGTGGAGATGAACATTGCACTTCGGACAATCGAACTTTGGGAAGCCGGCAAGATTGATATGGTATTGTGCGCTTACAGCAGCACCATGCCGCTTTTGGACGAGAAAGGCGTTCCGAACTACTTCCTATATCCGGTAAAAAATCAGCTGGAGTCCCAGATTAAAGAACTTCTTGCACAGATTAAACTGGAAAAATACAGAGAAAATCTTCCGGTTGCAATTGCAATTGCTGACCGCAATAAAACTTCCGGTGAAAAATCTGATGACAGTGTTCAGGATGCCGTCCAGAAAGTTGCAAAAGCCCTTCTGATCGATGCAGTATTTCAGGCTGAATCTGAAATTTATTATATTTATACTACTCATCGTGTCGCAGCTATGCTGACAAAAAATTTTGAAGTAGAATATCTGGATTCTGCATTAAAAAATGACTATGGCATTTCAACAGCAATTGGGTATGGTATTGGAAATAGTATTACTGAAGCAAAGAAGCATGCTGAAAATGCATTACGTGAATCCTGGAGTTCAACCGGAAGCTTCGTCATGAATGAGTCAAACCAGATTATCGGACCGCTTGGTTCTTCCCAGCTTCCGAGTTTCCAGCAGAATCTTCCAGACGATATCTTTCAGATTGCCGAGAAATGTAAGTTATCTACACTTACAATCCAGAAGCTGATATCAATTGTTAAAATGAATGGATCTTATGAAATAACTACAAATGAACTGGCAAATCACCTTGGTGTTACTGTCCGTAATGCCAACCGTATCCTGCGCAATCTCGAAAATGGCGGCGCTGCCACGATTGCACATACCCGTTCCACTGCTTCAAAAGGTCGTCCAGTTAAAGTATATCGCTTAAACTTATAAAAAGTATAGGAGCAAAACTGTCAAAATTGCAGGTTGCTCCTTTTTATTTATGTGAAATAGACATAGTAAAAGCGGATACCAACTATTTTATTGATATCCGCCCCTACTGTGTTGGTTCAATCATCTTCAATTGTTCCTTTCTCTTTTTCATTCTTTAATCTTCTGTGTTCGGTGGTCCGTACCTTCCTTTCATAATCTAGGGGGAGTATCGGTACTAAACTTATCTGCTTTTTCTTTCCCGATACACTTCAAATAACTTTATGAATATTTACAACTCGCGTTTGTCTTATATTTCATATCTGTTATTTGATGGTTTAATATTAGCATACGCGAGTTATTTTGTCAATATATTTGATTAATTTATTTATATTTTTTATCTATTTATTTTCATCTTTGCTATTTTCAGAATTCTTTTGTACTAAAGTCCTTACTTCAATCAGATTTCCGTCCAGATCATAAAAACGCACAACCTTCTGTCCCCAACTATAAGTCATCAGTTGGTTTACATATTTGATGTCCGGATATAACTTTTCCAACTTTTCTACAAATGCTTCTATATCTGATTCTTCAAAATAAAGTTCACAGGCATTATTTTCTGGAATGACTTCTTTTTCCAAAAAGCTTTTCCAGATTTTTTCGTCCTGAAGGACGAGCCCTTCTGTCAGAATCACGTTTCCATCATTGTCCAGTATCGTATCCAGACCAAATAAATCATGATAAAATTTTTTAGATTTTTCGATATTCTTTACAACAATCAACACATTTCTCAGCTTCATACACTTCTCCCCTGTTCTGTCATACGGATTTTCTTCACACTGTTATAAAACGAATCCTTCTTCTTTTGAACGTTTATTTTTTTAAGAATTTTTCCTTTACTCCGGTTTGATAATTCGAATCAGTCCCTTATCCAACATAAGCGTCCTATTCCATGGATTCAAAATCACCCCTTTAATCTCCGGTACAGTAAGCGCTGCATCAAATAGTTTATCTATATCTACAAGAAATGTCGATTTTACACTGTCTGCACCTTTCATTTCTTCATTAAAACTCGTAAATGCATACCACCAGTTTGCACCGTCGGAAGTCTGAATCATCTTCAGATTCATTTGCGTAGTTCCAATAGATGGCTCAACCGCTACGATTACCTGCCCTGAGTCCTTCATACGTCTTCGAATCACAGTCAGCGTATGTGCAAGCTGCTCCTGAGTCGCTTCCTTTTGCAAAGCCTGTATTGCCACCTCTATCTTTTCATTTCCTTGCAATGTTTCATCCTGTCTATCCATAAATATTTCTCCGTTTATAATTCCACCTTATATTTTTTTAATAATTCATCAATCTTTGCTTCGCTCAGCACGGTAATCACATGATTGGCATCGTAATAATCCTTAATATCCAGATTATTTATAAAATCTTCATATTCGATTGCCTCACCTTTTTTCAGCATCACATACCACGCTTCCACACCCTCAATCTGATTCATTATAACATACGGTTCCGTCGGAACGACGCTCGGCACATCTGCCACGATTGCATAGATACCGATTAATTTTTCTTCGGAAGTCTGATATACATTCGAAGTCGCATAATATACGTCCAACGACTGAATCTCATACAAAAATTTTTCAAAACTATCCAGGTTATTTCCAATCTGCTGAATTTCTTTTAAACTAATGGAAATGGGATTGAACACACCAAATATTTCAAATCTCCGATACTCATCATTTCCGATTTTTTCCTGTAAATCTTCCAATGCACCGATACTTGCTTCTTCATCATACTGTACGAACCTCTCATTGTCCTTCAACGATACTGTATCTTCTTCCCGTATATATTTCTTAGTGCCTACTTCATTACAGATCGTCGTAATCACATGATAAAATAACCGAATTTCACTCCTGGTCGTAGGAAGGCTTAAAGAAAGTAAAATATCTGTTCCGTCCAGCCATAGATCAATTCCTCTTGCAAGCCTGTTTTCATCATAAATCAGTGTATTCTCTGCCATTTCATTTCTGATCAAGCGGTAATTATCATCACTGACACCGTAAGCCAGACCCGTAAGGGCTACAATATCCTTCATTTCTAATTTCTTTTTAAAAAGTGCTTTCTGCTTAATCCTGACATTTGTTGACATTACTCATCCTCCCCTTATTCCGGCAAATATGTCTGCCTGCTGTCATATCCTTCTTTCTCGAATTCAGAAAATAACGCCTCAATTTTCACCGGCTTAACACAACTTTCTACTCTTCTTCATTCTGAAAATCTATATATTCCTGTGCAACGTCTCGGATTTCCTTCTCTATGTCTGTTCGTTCTGTTACTTTCTTCAATAGAGCCATATAGAATTCTCTATCTCCGCCTCCATTAATCAAACGATTCATCATAAAAAGCGTATGTATTGTCGGACGTCGTTCTATGGATTTCATTAGCAGTTCTTCATATCCGTGCCGATAAAACCGCTCCATATAATGTGTAATCTCTCCCGGCATACCAAAGTCTGTAAATGAGTGTTTTTCCATGAAGCCTAACAATGATTCTACTGACGATAAGCCAAGGTCTATTTTTCCTAATTCTTCTATTGCATCATCGAACTCATATGTTACTTCATCATCCTTAATGTACTGTTCCAGTTTTTTTATGACATTTTCCATCTCTACATGCATCTTATCTAGTTTCCCTTTTCTTTTAATTTCGATAGTTTTTCAACATCTTCCAAAATTCTTCAAAGTTCTCTGCAATCCAGTATACATTTCCTTCATCATTTGATTCTTCTTTAACTTTTCCAAATGATTCCATTTTTCTTCTCCTAAAATAAATCCAGCATATTATCCAGATATATTTCTTCCCTGATATGTAATTGGTACTCCGGCTTTGTCATGTAATAAAGCAAAAATTCCAAAATCAAAGCACTTCCAAGGCTCCGACCTTCGATTTTGAAATTCGAAAATCCCATTGGCAGATAGATATTTTGAATAGCATCAATTCCTATAAACCCCGGATTAGTCATTGCCTTTGAAAAACGGTAACCATGATTTATATCCGGCGCAGTACAGTGATGCTCCAAACTGTTCTCTCCCAGATTCTTGCGGCTGACTGCTTCGTAACAGCGTTTCCTGTCCTTACAGCCAAACCAGCAGCATTCATTACACAAAAATTCCACTTTATCTTTTTGCATCTGGGACAACGTATTTAACTTGTCGAAAGATTTATTCAACCTAAAATCCGGTACAACATACTGAAAATCTTTTCTATTCACTTCATTCAAGAACTGTTCAAAATCTGTCAACACTTTCGTTGTTGACGAGACAAAATACAGCCCAGGATAATTCTTTTTCAAATATTCCAGCAACAAATCTGAATAAACAATTACCCCGTTTTTCTTTACTTTAGTCTCTTTATTTTCCACATTCTTTTCAAATAATGCACAAAGTTCATTACACCTTTTATCTGACAAATGTTCCTCTCTAAGTAATGAATTGCTAAATGTCAGACGGGATGAAATCCCATATTCCTGCATCAATTCCAGAACCTCTTCCGGCTCCTGCTCTCCAAATCCGGCACGGCCGCCACCCCAGATACAGTCCGCCGGGGCTCCGTAAATTGAGCCAATCTCACACCAGTCATAAAAATATTCTCGATGTTTGCGAAATAAAGGCAAAAATTCACGGTACAATTCATAAAATTCGAACAGCCCCGGAAGATGGTAGTATGCTATACTTTTCTTTGTATTATACATTTTTTCCCAGATTCTCCAGCTTCTGAATTGCATCTACATCTTTTGCAAGTTCATCTCTTGCATTTGCATAATAACATTTCTGGAACAGCATATCCCATGACAAATAACTTGCCATGCAATCAAACTGCTTACAAATCAATTCGTATTGTATATTATCTAACGGTGAGCCGCCTACTACAATCAACCCAATCTTTTTCTCTTTCAACTGCAGTCCGCGGCAATAGCATTTATCGATGACCTGTTTCAACTGCGCTGTCATTCCCCACCAGTATACAGGTGTTGCAAAAAGAATCATATCTGCTTCCACCAGTTTATCAATCGTTGGATTCGTATCGTCCTGATCCACACAGCCTTTATGACATTGACAGGCACCACAGCCTTTACATGGGCTGATATGTAACTTATCCGGAGCAATCACCTCGATTTCATTCTTTTCAGCCGCTCCTTTTATAAATGCATTGATTGCTGTCAATGTATTTCCTTTTCTGGCACTTCCATTAATAATCACGATTTTCATAATATCTCTTCCTCCCTCTTTTCAATAATTGCATTTTAATTAATAGTACTTTTTAATTTTTCTTACAAAGCTTCAAAATGATATCTTGGTTTTCCGACGCTCTTCTTTCCGTATTCAATCGCCTCAGTCGGACAATAACAGATGCATGCCATGCAATGCGTACAATTTTTACTCCAGACAGGTCTCTCCTGTTCCAGGTGAATATTATTAAGCGGACACTTTTTTACGCATTGTCCGCAACCGATACAAGAATCATTTGCCTGAAATGCGTTGGCTTTCACAAAAAATTTATAGAAAATAGGATTTACCGGTCCACTCATAAAACGGTCATATAGATTATTACGTGGCAAGCAAAATTCTTTTCCATTTCTGATATATGCAATGACTTTTTCAATATCAGGTTTGGCTTTTGCTACAATTTTCCGTGCTTCTTCTGCTTTTGGTGCATCAAACATGGCAATATAATTCTCGGGCATGAGAATCCGTGCTGTTCCCATATATTGAAGTTTCTTTTGTTCTGAAAGCTTCCGATTGTATTTTGCTGCATTTCCTATCTCACTGCCACAATTCATAACAAACCAGATACGTTTTCCATCAATGAATTCCGTTTTATCAATCCACTCTGATACAATCTTTGGAATGCGCCAGGCATAAGTCGGTGTCACAATAATCACATCTCTGCCAGTCTGCAATGGCGATGTATCATTTTCTTTTATTTTCATGTTTAAATCTACTGTATTTTCCCGTATTGCCTCGGCAATCCGTTTTGCAATATATTTACTGTTTCCTGTTCCTGAAAAATAAAGAATCAAAATATAGCTCCTCCAAATCCTGATATTTTGTATCTATTCTGCGTCAGCTCCTACAAATATTTCACGATATCTTCCAGTTTTCGCTTCGGTACTACATAATCTTTATTCTCATCAAGATAATATTTGATATTTCCGTCTTTTGCGTCTTCCATTTTGCTTGTATGACTCGGATAACCAAATGCTACAACTGTATGAAGTTTCTGTTCTTCTTTAAGGCCAAACATCTTAGAAAGTTCTGCTTTATCGCACGCACCAATAATACAGCTTCCCACTCCATGGCTCCATGCAGCCAATGTCATATTGCTGATTGCCAGTCCGGCATCTGTATCACAATACTGCCCCCGATTGATATTTTCATTTTCTATAATTCCTATGAATAAGACCGGTTCTTCCCCGGCTTTCGGCTGCCCTTCCTCTTTCGGAAGATAACCTGCCCATCTCGTATGTCCGAATACTTCTTTTACCTTCTCCTGCGACTTCACAACAACATAGCTTAATGGCTGTAAATTTGCCGCACTTGACGCATAGCGGGCTGCAGTCAGCATTTCATCAATGATCTCATCTGATATTGGCTCCTGCTTAAATCTCCGGTAAGTTCTTCTTAGCTTTAATAATTCCATCAATTCCATATTTTTCACCTTCCGCTTTCTTTTTAATTCCGTTCATATATTTTCTTACTTCTTCGAATGACCGGATTGGTTTTTTATTCCTTGTTGGTTCACCCAGTTGCTTTGTCATATACAACGTATCGAACCATCTGGCAGCGTAATCTTTTCTTTCGCCCGTATCTCTCTCCAACATTTTTTCACCAAATCCATATTACTATTTTTTAATTCATAAAGAACTTTCTTCTCTCCATCAATTCCTGCTTTTGTGAGAATTATTTCTTTCTGAATATTCTCTTTTACTTTCCCAGTCGCTCTTGGAAGTAACTCTTCCAGTTTTGCCAAATGCTCCTCTGCACTGTTTGACTCCTTTAAAATTATAATTTCCGGCTTTGAAAAAAAACCATAACTCTTTCCTTTATCTAATGTTTACTTCATAATAAATAATTTTATCATTTTCCTATATGATTTACAATCCATATATACTGTATTAAGTTTTTATTGTCTATCAGGAGATATCAGTACATATGAAGAATTTATGATTATATTAACAGCTTGCAGTTTACTCATCGCAATTCTGAATTGTACATATAGAAAATAGCACCTTAAGCTCCTGCAAAGCTTAAGATGCTATTTCTAACTAATCATTACTTAACTTATTTCATTACAATATTGATAATCTTCTTCGGAACGTAGATTTCTTTTACGATATTTCCTGTCAGTTTATCTGCGATTGCTTCTTTTCCTGCTGCAATTGCATCGTCTTTGGAAATGTCTGTTGGTACTGAGATGACAGCTTTTGTCTTACCGTTGATCTGTACAGGTACCTGGATTTCGTCATCTTTCATCTCATTCTCATCATATGTCGGCCATCCGGCTTTGAATACGCTGCCTTCGTGTCCTAACTGCTCCCAGAGTTCCTCTGCTACATGAGGTGCAAATGGGGAAAGCAGTACTGCAGCTGTTGACAGTGTCTCTTTGTCAATTCCGCCTTCTTTCTTAGCAATCTCGATGAGCTTATTATTGTGTTCCATGAATGCAGAGATGACTGTATTCAAGCTGAAGCTCTCCAGACGTGTTGTTACATCATAGACAAGTTTATGACGCTCTTTGATCATCTCTTTCGAAGCTTTTACATCTGAATCTTTGCTGTCCATAACAAGATTCCACAGACGTTTCAGGAAACGGTTTACTCCGTCGATTCCACGGTCATCCCACTCTGCGTCTAACTCCGGTGGTCCTACGAAAAGCTCATACATTCTCAGGGAATCACATCCATAATCTCTTACAAGATCATCCGGTGATACAACATTTCCCTTAGATTTACTCATCTTGATTCCGTTCTTTCCTGTGATCATTCCCTGATTGAACAGCTTATGGAATGGCTCATCAAAATCAACAACTCCGATATCGTTCAGGAATTTTGTATAGAATCTGGAATACAGAAGGTGAAGAACTGCATGCTCTACTCCACCGATGTACATATCTACCGGAAGCATCTCGTCTGCTTTCTCTCTGGAAACCAGTTCTTTATCATTATGGTTATCCACATAACGAAGGAAATACCATGATGATCCTGCCCACTGTGGCATTGTATTTGTCTCTCTCTTAGCGTCAGCGCCACACTGTGGACACTTGCAGTTTACCCACTCATCGATTGCAGCAAGCGGTGATTCACCAGTTCCTGTCGGCTCATAGGATTCTACCTCTGGCAGACGAAGTGGCAATTCTTCTTCCGGTACCGGAACATTTCCACACTTCGGACAATGAACGATCGGAATTGGCTCTCCCCAGTATCTCTGACGTGAGAATACCCAGTCACGCAGCTTGTAGTTTACGGTTGCGCGTCCGATTCCTCTCTCCTCGATAATATGTGGTGCCTCTTTTTTCAGTACGGCAGACTCCATACCATTCCACTCACCGGAATTGATCATTGTTCCGACAGCTTCAGTATAAGCCTCTGTCATATTCTCAATCTCTTTACCATCTTTTGCAATAACCTGAATGATTGGGATATTGAATTTTGTTGCAAACTCGAAGTCACGATCGTCATGAGCAGGTACACACATAATAGCTCCTGTACCGTAATCAGCCAGTACATAATCAGATAACCAAATTGGAACTTTTGCTCCATTTAACGGGTTGATCGCATATGTTCCTGTAAATACGCCTGTCTTTTCTTTATCCTGCATACGGTCAACATTAGATTTCATAGATGCATCGTAAATGTATTTTTCTACTGCATCTCTTGTCTCGTCTGTTGCAAGGCTCTTAGCAAGTTCATGCTCCGGAGCCAGTACCATAAATGTTGCTCCGTGAAGTGTATCTGGTCTTGTTGTATAAACTGTGATTTTCTCATCTCTTCCTTCTACTGGAAAATCTACCTCTGCACCGTATGATTTTCCAATCCAGTCAGCCTGCATCTTCTTAACTTTCTCAGGCCAGTCAAGCTTGTCCAGATCATTTAGAAGTCTGTCTGCATATTTTGTGATACGAAGCATCCACTGACGAAGATTCTTCTTTGTAACTTCAGCTCCACAACGCTCACATTTTCCGCCTACGACCTCTTCATTGGCAAGACCTGTCTTACATGATGGGCACCAGTTGATTGGGAACTCTTTCTCATAAGCAAGTCCTTCTTTGAACATCTTTACAAAAATCCACTGTGTCCACTTGTAGAAGTTCGGGTCTGTTGTGTTGACCTCACGATCCCAGTCATAAAGAGCTGCGATTTCATTGATCTGACGCTTAATATTTTTAATATTAGCTGCTGTTGAAATCTCCGGGTGAACTCCCATCTTAATTGCGTAGTTCTCTGCCGGAAGTCCGAATGCGTCCCAGCCCATTGGATGAATGATATAATAGCCCTGCTGTAATTTATATCTGCTCCATACATCAGAGATTACATATCCTCTCCAATGACCTACATGAAGTCCGTTACCTGAAGGATATGGAAACATATCCAGGCAGTAATATTTTTCTTTTTTCTTTCCATTCTCATCAAACTGGACATTGACCGGATTCTCTTCCCATTTGTCACGCCACTTTTTCTCGATCGCCTTATGATTGTAAGGTATCTTAGACATATTGATTTCCTCTCTTTCTGCAATACTGCATCTAAAATAAAATGAAAGCCTTCTCATCTCCAAAGAGACGAAAAGGCTTGATTCCGTGGTACCACTCTTCTTCATATGAATTCTCATATGCACTCATTGCTTCTGTAACGGGAAGTCCCGCTCCTGCCTATGTTGCCCTTACGATAAATGTCTGACCTGTTCAGCAGAAGAACTCCGAGGCGAGTTGGGAGATTACGTCATTGCCTTGCACCTGCCGGCAACTCTCTGAAAACGATAGGCTCTTAATACTCCTCTTCCATGTCTCTTTCATATTCTTCATTATTATAAGGAGAATGATAATATAAGTCAAGACTCAATCCGAAGTTTTCAATGTTTTCTATTGTTTCCTGGATCCAAATTATATCTGTAATTTGGATTCTGATTTTCCACCTGTACATCTAACGTATAAGTTCCAACATGAATTCTTGAATGTTTTTTACACTTGTTATAGGAAGAAAGAAGCGTATTTCTATTAACTGAAACACGCTTCTTTCTTTTTTGCACATTCTTAATTATGGCAAACCCTGCAGGGGGAGCAGGATTTCTATAGGAAATAATACTGTTCAAGTATTAACCTGAAATCTTCTGACATTGCTGTCTGATAGACTTAATCGCACTAGTAATAGGAAGCGTCATAATCCGGTCTTTATGATACAAAAGATAAATCTGTCTCTCTGTATTTACATTCGGGAATTCAAACTTCAATAATTTCCCCAATGCCAAAGAATCCTGAATTGCCAGACTACTTACAAATGCAACTCCCATTCCTTCTTCTACACTTCTCCGGACCAGATCGGAAGATTCTGCCTGCATGGCAATCTTCAACGGCTTTGCATGCAGATCCAGCGCTTTCTCAATGCTTTCATATGCAATCTTTGTTCCACTGCCTGATTCCCGTATAACAAATGTCTCTTTCTTCAGCTTATCAAGCGGAAATACCCCATTCAGACTCCGATATTCTTCTGTATTCGGTGTCGCAAGTACAATCTGATCTTTTAGAAGCGGCATACACATACATTTCTCATGATTGGTACGGATACTCCCTATTCCAAGATCTGCTTCAAATCTTAAGACCGACTGGATTACCTGACTGCTGTCTCCTTCCAACATACGATAATCGATCTCAGGATATTTAAGTCTGGTCTGTTTCAAAATCCTCGGAAGAATATAATTCCCCGGAACTGATGAAGCAGCAATCGTTACAGTTCCTTTTACTTTTGCTTCCGTCTTATTCAAATGTGCCAGTGCCTCATTTTCCGTCTCCAGAAGCCTGACTGCATATGGATAAAACAGAACTCCCTCTTCTGACAATATCACATCTTTTGTTGATCTAACCAAAAGCTGGACTCCCAATTCCACTTCCAATTGCTTGATATGAGTACTGATTGTCGGCTGTGAGACGAATGCTTTTTTTGCAGCAACAGAAAAGCTTTTACAGTTGACAACATTAATAAAACTTCTTATGTAATCCAATCTCATTATTCTCTTTTTCCTCTTTTCCCCATGTCTTTCTAAAAAATGTCTTTTTAATTTCAAGAATGCCTCGGCATTCTTGCTGCGCACCTCTGCAAGTCTACACTCCGTTTCGGTCGGCGCAAAACCATTGTCCACCGGACAATGTGCGCCCTGCCGGAGGCTATATCAGCTGGGGGATTGACTCCCAGCTAATATATATTTTAAATCTCCTCGTCTCAAATGTCGAATTGATAGTTTTCATAGTTTTATTGAATTTTTCTATACTTTATTAACGTTTCCAATAGATTTTCTTTTATTTATCAAGATTATTGATATTTATCTATTTCATTTTCTATCTGCTATTATAATCACAACCTAAAAATAATTAAATTATGACATGAAAAATCCCACATTTCTGTGGTTTGTATTGATTTTTATTTTTTACAAGTGTGAAGACCGGTTTGCATTTTTCCAATGCCATCTTTAACTTTTACGCTTATTCTAAGATTATTCTAAAATTCTCGCGAAATCGTCTAAAAACTTCTTTTTTCAGGTTGTTACTGTCTGCACTTTAGTGTATAATATAAACATCAACTATTCGATACCGGATATGCCCGGTATAATATTATACATAAAGGAGAGTTTGCCATGGTAAATTTATTAACTGGCCCTAAAGGCAGCGGAAAAACACAACAAATGATCGAGCAGGCAAATAAGCAGGCGAAAGAATGTAAAGGTAATGTCGTTTTTATCAAAAAGACGCATCGCGATACCGCAAGTGTTGCATTTGATATCCGTACAATTTGTATGGATGATTTTCCATCTATTACGAATACCGATGAGTACATTGGTTTCTTATATGGAATGTATAGCTCCAACCACGATATTGAGTGCATCTTTATCGATGGTATTTTAAAACACGCAGATATTTCCATTGAGAATATTCCAGGATTTATTGACCGTCTGAAAAAACTCTCCGAGGAATGCGGTATCAAGTTTTATGTAAGTATCAGCGCAGAAAAAGCAGAATTAAAGGACATTAATTTGGATGGCTGCACTCTTTTAAATTAAATGGATCAAATAATGAAACAAGCGGACAGTCTATCTTAAAATAGGCTGTCCGTTTTTATGCATATTTTCTACAACGAATGAGAAGGTAACAAAATACTATGAGCGATAACAATTCAGGAATCAAAGCATCAAAAAGACGCCAGATGGAAGCCAGGCGCAGACGCCTCAGACGCAGAAAAAGGAAACGCGCCATGCTGCTCGGAGGCATGTTATGTACAGTCTGTCTGATTCTATTTGGCACAATATATGGCATCAGTCATCTGTTGCATAAACATACTGACACGAAAGAAGTCGCTAAGACTTCCCAGAAGCAGACAGCCAAAAGCAAGGACACTTCCTCTTCCAAAGAAAAAATTGACACTTCTGCTGTAAAAACGCAAGAACTTGTCATTAACACAGACAATAACTCTGGCAAGAAAAAGAAAGGCAGCTCCTCAAAGGGACCTACCACCATCACTATAAGTTCTATGGGGGACTGCACACTTGGAACTGATGAAGGTTTTGATCAGTCCACCAGCTTTAATGCTTACTACAACGAATATGGCGCAGACTATTTCTTAAAAAATGTTCGTTCTATCTTAGAAGCTGATGATTTGTCTGTTGTGAACTTTGAAGGAACACTAACCGAAGAGACGAGCCGGGCTGATAAAACCTTTGCATTTAAAGGACCTGCCAAATACACCGACATTTTGACCGGAAGTTCCGTGGAAGCCGCCAATATTGCAAACAACCACAGCAAAGACTACGGCACAAAAAGCCAGGAAGATACCATCGAAAATCTGTCAAATGCAGGCATTGCTACATTTGGCTATGAAAATGTCGTTGTGGTTGATGTAAAAGGTATCAAAGTTGGACTTACCGGCATCTATGAACTTGCCGAGCATGAGCAGAAAGCAACGCAAGTCAAAGAAAATATCCAGGCATTAAAAAATGCAGGAGCACAGATTATTATCGTCAATTTCCACTGGGGAATTGAAAAAGAATACACCCCAAATGCTACCCAGAAAAAACTTGCACATCTGGCCATCGATGAAGGAGCCGACCTTGTCATTGGTCATCACCCACATGTACTGGAAGGCATTGAAAAGTATAATGGAAAATATATCGCCTACAGTCTTGGAAACTTCTGTTTTGGAGGAAATAAAAATCCTTCTGATAAGGATACGATGATCTTCCAACAGACTTTTACCATCGACGCAGACGGTAAAGTTGCAGATGACGATAACATTAACATCATTCCTTGTTCTCTGTCTTCTTCCAGTAATAAAAACGATTACTGTCCGACACCTCTTGAAGGTGATGAGGCAGAACGCGTCAGACAAAAGATAGAAAAATACAGCGAAGGGCTCTAATCCTTCCGCTGTATTTTTCATTTTCATTTTATTCACAAATGTTACTTAATTTTAAGGCTTACAACTGTATCTGTCTTCTCACCTTTCTTATATTCCATCGTCACAGTCTGCCCTGCTTCACACCGGACTACATCAATGTAATCAACTACAGACACATCAAAAATATCCGCGGAACCATCAATCATCAGGTAATAATGAGAAGTTCCATCAATGACCGCCTGGGCAATCTTGGTAATCTCTCCGGTGATTGTCTTGATTTCTCTGTCGTCCTTCGCTTCTTCTTTCACACCATTGCTTAAGAGCAGATCCAGATAATTGTCCTCACACTGACTCACACTGTCTCCGATAGCAACGATCTGATATTTCTGCACATTTACCATGGCATATTTCTTAACCAGTCCTGCATCATCCTTTAATGCGATAAAATACGTCGGTTCTCCGGATATATTAAGAAGCAGTGGAAATGTTGCGGTATACTTCAGATTCTGCACCTGTCCTTCTGCTGAAGACATAGCGGAAGCTTCTGTTGCTCCCTCACATTCATAATACTTTGTTTCCATTGTTCTCTGATTGGATAATACAAATCCAACATTAGACTGATCCCCGTTAACCGAAGTCACGCCTGTGTACATCCATACGTCATCGTCCAGTGCAAGATAATTGTAACCATCTGTTGTCTTCAAGCAGTCTTTCTGACTCAGCACACTGTTAAAAAATCCATGTTTCAATGTTCCATAATAATCAAACAAATTGACAAGAAGATCCGCAGAATAGACTCTGTCTACCCATTCCGGAACATCCGTTGTCTTATAAGTCGTTGTTTCACCAGTAATAGCATTACAGATCACAACCTTACCGATCGTCTCACCGCCAAACAGACCAATGTTATATTTTTTCACCGGTGCGATCCAGTATGGCACACCATCATCATCGATTTCAAAGCTCAAATCCCCGTAAATGTATGTCGGATGTGCAAATCGCAGATGCCGGTAAATATTCCGGTTAAAGTACTCACTGTTCACATATTTCATGCCTTTATCCAGCTTTACAAGCTCCGTATTCTGATTTGCCATATTAATACGAATATATGCCGGTATTCCTTCTGAGCGGTTCGTAAACCACTTAATAACGCTGGCATAGCGAAGCGGCGTTACACGCACCGGATTATCCTTATAATTAATCTGGGAATAAATGTCGTCTGCCTCAAACTGCGAAACCATATCTACCATACTTCCCATCTTACGGTCTCCCAAAAGTGCGGCAGTATCTCTGTCCAAAAGCGGAATCTTATCAAAGGAAAGTTCTTCTACATCTTCTGTAAAATTTCCCTGCTCTACCTTCATCAGCTTCTGATATTTCTTCGCATTAACAATCGGGGAAGATAAAATACTTCCAATCAAATAAACTGCACCAAGCACAAGCAAAAGTATCACGCCTGCCCGGAGTATTTTGCTCTCTTTCAAATCGCTGATACGAATTTTCGCAGGATTTCTGAATCCATAAAAAAAGAGTTTCACAATTAAAGCTATTACGATTAGAAATAATACTGCTCCCCACGTATCTGTAGAGTGAATGTTGATTGCCGGTATAGTCACATAATAATAAATTGCTGCAACGAATACTACAATCAGGGCTATTAAACCTTTTGTCTTTGTTTTCATAACTTTCTCCTTTTAAAACTTTCTCTTCCATGCAAACATAGTAAGGAAAGTAAGGAACGGGAAGATTTCCAGACGTCCTGCAAGCATATCTATACAGAATACAATCTTTGACAAGATTGAAAAATCTGCAAAATTTCCGGTCGGTCCGACTGCCGAAAGTCCCGGTCCAATATTATTAAGTGTTGCCATTACAGATGTAAATGTCGTAGTAAAGTCCTGATTATCCAAAGAAATGATCAACACAGATACAATTGCCAGCAGTGCATATGCCATCAGATATACATAGACCCCTCGTAAAGTCTCATCGCTAATCTTCTTTCTATTGATCCGGATCAGATTCACAGATTTCGGATGCACAAGCTGCTTGATTTCTCGTTTTACTCCTTTGAATACAATCATGAGACGTGACACTTTAATACCGCCTCCGGTGGAAGATGCACAGGCTCCAATGATCATCAGCAGCACTACAATACACTGGGAGAATGTCGGCCAAAGATTGAAATCTGTCGTCGCATAACCCGTTGTCGTAATGATCGTTGATACCTGGAACAAGGCGTACCGGAATGCTTTCATGATACTGCCATACATCTGATTTGTATTCAAAGTGATCAGAATTGTTGCTGTCGCAATAATTCCAAGATACACTCGAAGTTCTTCATTTTTCCAGAATGCTTTAAAGTCTCCCAGGAGCATAAAATAATACAGGTTAAAGTTGATTCCAAACAGAATCATAAAAATTGAAATAACGTAGTCAATATATGCACTGTTAAAATATCCTACACTATCTGCATAATTAGAAAATCCTCCGGTTCCTGCAGAGCCAAACGCATGAATCAGACTGTCGAACAGATTCATTCCTCCAAACATAAGAAGAATGACCAGGATCAGTGTCAGTCCAAAATAAATTCCATACAGAATTCTTGCTGTCGTTTTGGTCTTTGGAACAAGCTTATCTTTCTCCGGTCCCGGAACTTCTGCACGCATCAGATACATGGAATTCTTCTTGTCCAGATTCGTCAGCATCAGAACAAAGACAAGCACTCCCATACCTCCAATCCAGTGAGTGAAACTTCGCCAGAACAGCATACACTGTGGTAATGCTTCTACATCTCTTAAGATGGACGATCCAGTTGTTGTAAATCCAGATACAGTCTCAAAAAATGCATCTACAAAATTCGGAATACTTCCGGACAATGTAAATGGAAGTGCTCCAAATAAGGACCATGTGATCCAGGCACTGGCAACAACAACCATACCTTCCTTTCCATAAATCACCTGTCCCTCCGGTCTCTTTCTTCCGGCTACTACAAAAATGCATGTCAGAATCACTGCCGGTATCACAAATGTCAGGGCTTCTTTTTCTTCCCCATATAATATTCCTACAAATGCCGGAAGAAGCAAGAGCAATGCTTCTACCCCCAACATTCTGCCAAGGATATAACGTACCATTTTCCCATTCATATCTTATGACTCCCTACGCAAGTATATCTTTGAAATCATTGATCGTGTGCTCTTTCGCGATCACAATGACACTATCACCGACTTCCAGATGATCGTCACCATTCGGAATGATAATTCTTCTGTGGCGTCCGATACATGCAATCAGGTTATTCGGCTTAGTAGGCAGATCTTTTAACGGAGTATTTGTGAAATCACATTCTTTGTTAATGATGTATTCCTGTGCTACAATCTTGCCATTCAGCAGTCGGTACATCGTCTCAATATTGGCACTGCTGTAAGAATTCATTCTTGCCTTAACGTAAGCAAGGATTGCATCTGCTGTCGCGCTCTTGGCAGAAACCGTACTCTCAATTCCAAGACTCTCTACCATCTGTGCTCTTGTATCTGCATTGACCTTCGCAACAATTTTCTTGATCCCTCTTGTCTTTGCAAAAAGTGCCATCATAATATTCTCTTCATCCATGCCGGTCAGGGCAACAATGGCATTGGCATTCTCAAGGCCTTCTTCAATCAAAAGCTCCTGATCCGTCGCATCTCCATGAATAATCGTTGCCTTCGGAAGTAATTCACACAATTCCTCACATCTTGCCTGATTCTGCTCGATGATCTTCACCTGCATGCCAGCCTGTTGCAACTGAACTGCAAGATAAAAACATACATGACCGCCACCACAGATCATAACCTTCTTCACTTTCTCTTCCTTATGTCCAAGTGCACGGAAGAACGATTTCAGATTCTGATGTGATGCGACCACATGCATACGGTCTCCCTTTTCAATTACAAAATTACCATCCGGAATATAGACCTGCTCACCACGCTTGATGGCGCATACAAGAATCTGGAATTCATATTTCTTGTTAATCTCTGCCAGTGATAATCCCACGATCGGGCTTGTCTCAGAAATCGGGAACTCTACCAGTTCCACTCTTCCTTTCATGAATGATTCGACTTTATTCGCCTCTGGGAAAAGCAACATTCTTGATATCTCATTAGCTGCTGCCAGCTCTGGATTGACCGCCATACTAAGATGCAGGTCTTCCTTCAACAATTCCATCTGGCGATAATAAAGAGGATTTCTCACCCTTGCGATGGTATGCTTGGCACCAAGTCGCTTTGCCAGAAGACAACTGATCATATTCATCTCATCTGTAGATGTACATGCAATCACAATGTCTGCATGCGGCACATCCGCCTGTTTTAAAACTTCTGCATCCGCACCATTTCCATTAATACAGAAAATGTCCAGATTGTTCAAAGCTGCTTTCAGCTTCCCGGCATTTTGGTCAATCAGGGTAATGTCATAATCTTCTTCTGACAACTGTGTTGTCAGCTTATGACCTACCTTTCCATCGCCGATAATCACTATTTTCATTTCTTATCCCTCGTTATATTCTTCTTTATATTTTCACTGAATGCCTGAAAATTACTATTTATAAAACTGCATATAGGTATAGAGATTATAGCACTTTTAATCACAGAAAAAAAGCCCTAAACGGGCTTTTCTCCTGTTAAAACTTTAATTAACTTTTTCTTATCTTTCTATTCTTCAGCGGCCCTTTTTGCGATTTCTGCTTCTTGTACTTCTGAAGGTGCCTGTTCATAACGTGCAAATGTATATTCATAAGTTCCTCGTCCACCTGTCATAGAGCGTAATGTCGTGCAGTATCCGAATAATCCTGTCATCGGGACATCTGCTTCTACGATCTGATTTCCCGCGCCAACCGGCGTCATACCAAGCACACGGCCACGTCTCTTGTTAAGATCTCCCATTACATCTCCGGTGTACTCATCCGGAACTGTTACTTTCACAGATACGATTGGCTCAAGAAGTACTGGAGATGCCTCCATAAATCCTTTCTTAAATGCCTGGATCGTAGCAGTCTTAAATGCCATCTCAGAAGAGTCTACCGGGTGGTAAGATCCATCGTACAGTGTAGCTTTGACACCAACAACCGGGTATCCTGCAAGAGGACCTTTCACTACAGATTCCTGAAGTCCTTTTTCTACTGCCGGGAAATAATTCTTCGGAACTGCTCCTCCTACAACTTCTTCATCAAATTCATAAGGTATTTCCAGGTCTCCTGACGGAGCAAAGCGCATCTTCACATGTCCGTACTGTCCATGTCCACCGGATTGTTTTTTATATTTGCTGTCTACATCAGACTGTTTGCGGATTGTCTCACGGAATGCAACCTTCGGAGTCTCCAGTGTTACTTCGCATTTGTAACGGTCTAATAACTTGCTGACTGCAATCTCCAGATGCTGATCTCCAATACCATAAAGAAGTGCCTGACGATTCTCGCTGTCATTGACTACCTTAAGTGTTACATCTTCTGCCATCATTTTCTGAAGTGCCTGAGATACTTTATCTTCATCGCCTTTATTCTTTGTTACATATTTCATATATGTATAAGGTTTTGAATATTCTGTCTTACCATAAAGAACCGGTGTTGTCTTTGTGGACAATGTATCCCCTGTTCTTGTTGCGGTCAGTTTTGCGATAGCACCGATATCTCCTGCAAACAGCTCACTGACTTCCACTGGTTTGTTACCGAACATCGTGTAAATCTTACCAAGCTTCTCATCTGTATCTGTGTCTGCATTATAAAGTGTATCGTCACCTTTTAATACACCGGAGCAAACTTTAATAAATGAATATTTTCCAATAAACGGATCAACCATTGTCTTAAATACATAAGCTGATTTGGCTCTTGCAAAATCATAATTTGCTTCATAAATCTCATTTGTCTTGCGATTGATACCTGCACATTCTCTCCAGTCCGGACTTGGGAAGAATCTTACAATATCGGACAGAAGATTGGCGACACCCTGTGCCTGGATATTAGATCCCATAGCCACTGGGACAATACTTCCTTCCATAACCTCTGTTCTCATGGCAGAACGGATTTCTTCTACTGAGAACTCGTCTCCTGCAAAATAGCGCTCCATATATTCGTCACTAATCTCTGCGACTGCTTCCAGAAGCTTCTCACGGTACATCTCCAGGTTCGGTTTACAGTAATCTGGAATCTCACATTCCTCTCTCTGTCCAAGACCTGTATAACGGCGTCCTGCATTCTTGATGACATTGACATATCCGACCAGTTTCTCATTCTCACGGATTGGCTGGAAATGTGGTGCAATGACTTTACCAAACTTATCTGTCAGATCCTGAACGACCTGTCTGAAGCTGGCATCATCCACATCCATCTCTGTTACATATACCATTCTCGGAAGATTGTACTTGTCACAAAGTGCCCAGGCTTTTTCTGTTCCGACCTCTACACCTGCTTTACCGGATACGACAATAACTGCCGCATCTGCTGCACTGACTGCCTCTTCCACTTCTCCTACAAAATCAAAATATCCCGGAGTATCTAACACATTGATCTTTGCCTTTTCCCATTCGATTGGTGTCAGGGTAGTGCTAAGAGAAAATCCACGTTTCTGTTCTTCCTTATCAAAATCACTGATCGTATTCTTGTCCGCTACTTTTCCCATACGATTCGTTGCGCCTGATACATACGCCATGGCCTCAACAAGACTTGTCTTACCACTGCCCCCGTGCCCTAACAGGACAACATTTCTGATCTCGTCCGTTCTGTAAACTTTCATATTGGTTGCCTCCTTATATTATGTAGTAATTCTCAAGAATTCTTTATAATACTTCTTCCTGATATCCCATGTGTATATTGTACTAAACAAATCGAATTATTACAACTATTTTGTGCAAATATTATATGAAATATTGATTAATTTTCTAACTTTTGCGATGTACAAACATTTTTGCCTTAAAATTCAGTTTTCGCTTTGTTGCTTTAAAGCAACAAAGCATTGACAAATCATAAGTAAGCAAGTTACAATAATTGACAGACATATTTTTTGTCTTATGAAACATCAGGAGGTTTTACTATGAAAGAAAAGGTCGGCTTTATCGGTCTCGGACTCATCGGCGGTTCTCTTGCAAAAGCAATTCGAACCTACTTTCCGGATTACGAAATCGTAGCCTTTGATAAAAATAAAGAAGCTCTGGCACTCGCTACCCAGGAATCCGTCATTGATGTTGCGGCAACTACTATTGATGATAATTTTCGCAACTGTTCCTACATATTTTTATGCGCGCCGGTTGCTTTTAATGTAGCATATCTGAAGCAGTTGACAGAATATCTGAACGACGCTTGTATTCTGACCGATGTAGGCAGTGTAAAAACTAATATCCATGAGGAAGTTATTAAGCTTGGCATTGAGAAATATTTCATCGGAGGACACCCGATGGCTGGCTCTGAAAAAAGCGGTTATGCCAATTCCAAAGCAATGATTCTGGAAAATGCTTATTTTGTTCTGACTCCTTCAAAAGAAGTATCTCAGGAAAAAATAGATAAATATGAGCAGCTTGTCTCTACAATCCATGCACTTCCAATTATTCTGGACTACAAAGAACATGACTATATTACAGGCACTATCAGTCATCTGCCGCATATCATTGCTGCAACGCTGGTCAATTACGTAAAGGACAGCGATACAAAAAACGAGTTGATGAAACGTCTGGCTGCCGGAGGATTTAAAGATATCACGCGTATTGCCTCCTCCTCACCGACCATGTGGCAACACATTTGTCTAAAGAATAAAGACAACATTTCACAGATTCTTGCTTCTTATATTAAATATCTGGAAGAAGTAAAGAGCATGATTGATTCCGGAGATGGGCAGGCAATCTATGACTGGTTTGATTCCTCCAGAATATACCGGAATTCACTTCCGGGAGCATCGTCTGGTCCGATTAAAAAGGCATTTGAAGTATACTGTGATATTATTGATGAAGCTGGTGGAATCGCAGCCATTGCAACAATTCTCGCTTCGAATGGTCTCAGTATCAAGAATATAGGAATTGTGCACAACAGAGAATTTGAAGAAGGGGTTCTGCGTATAGAATTCTACGATGAGTCTTCCTCTAAGAAGGCCGCAGAGTTACTGCAGAAATTCAGGTATATTGTATATGAGCGATAGAATTATCTGCCCATGCAAAGGATTGCATGGCGAAATTATGATTCCGGGAGACAAGTCCATCTCTCACCGTTCCATTATGTTAGGTGCACTTGCACTTGGCACAACAGAAATCACTAACTTTTTAGAAGGTGCTGACTGCCTGTCTACTATCGGCTGTTTCCAGTCTATGGGGATTCAAATTGACCGTACTCCAGAGAAAATAATTGTTCACGGAAAAGGCATGCACGGTCTGGCCGCACCAAAAGATATTTTAAATGTAGGAAACAGCGGCACAACAACTCGCCTGATGTCTGGTATTTTGTCTGCCCAGGACTTTACAAGTGTGATGTCCGGTGATGCATCTTTGAACTCCCGGCCGATGGGTCGTGTTATTACACCTCTCACTCAGATGGGGGCACATATCACAAGTGTAAACGGTGATCTGTGTGCTCCGTTAAAAATCGAGCCAGGCATGCTGCATGGAATCGATTACACTTCACCGGTAGCTTCCGCACAGGTCAAATCTGCCATACTTCTTGCAGGACTTTATGCAGATGGCGAAACTTCTGTTACAGAACCGGCTTTGTCCAGAAATCACACAGAACTGATGCTGAAAAGCTTTGGTGCTGATATCACTTCCACAGTCAACCCTGACGGTACTGCCACAGCACATGTAAAACCATGTCAGGAACTATACGGTCAGTCTATCTGCGTACCGGGAGACATCTCCTCCGCTGCTTACTTTATTGCAGCCGGACTTTTAACTTTGGATTCTGAGCTGCTTGTAAAAAATGTAGGAATTAACAAAACCCGCGCAGGCTTTTTGGAAGTGTGCAGAAATATGAGCGCTGACATTACTCTGGTCAACGAATCACTTGAGGGAGGTGAGCCTCGCGCGGATATTCTTGTCCGTACAAGTAAACTGCATGGCACAACGATAGAAGGTGCATTGATTCCGACGCTCATTGACGAAATTCCAATGATTGCCGTCATGGCAGCCTGCGCCGAAGGTACCACTATCATCAAAGATGCGGCCGAATTAAAAGTGAAAGAAACAAATCGAATCGACACGACAACAGAGGCTTTAAGATCCATGGGCGCTGACATAACCCCGACTGACGATGGAATGATCATTCAAGGTGGACATGCTCTTCACGGTGCAAAGATCAACAGTTATCTGGATCACCGGATTGCCATGGCCTTTGCAATTGCAGCACTTAGCGCCGATGGAGATACCATCATACACGACAGCCAGTGCGTTGATGTATCTTACCCTGAATTTTTCGAGATTCTGGACGGATGCCAATAAAAGCGGCATCGTAAAACGCAATTTGACACGTAGTGCTTTTGCATTTCACTACGTGTCAAATTAATTCAGCTGATCTACAGACCCATTAAATGCTGTTTTAATATCCTGGTCTTATCTCTGGCAATTGGCAGGATCTGATCTTCATATCCCCGCATGCGCAAACTGAAGCTGTTACTTCCCCATGGGAATACTTCCCGTACTTTATCAAGATTTATAATAATGCTTTTGTGAATCCTGAAAAACTGTTCTGGATCCAGCTTCTTTTCATATTCCCCGATAGATTTGTTTTCGCAGTATTCCCCTTCTGTTGTGTAAATCTTACAGCCTCGGTTATATGTCTCAATGTAAACAATATCTTCCACATTTTCAATAATAGTTCTTCCGTCACTGTTAATTGCCAGGCGGCGGATCGTCGCCTGTTTTTCCTGGCTTTGTGAATCTGCATGCTGTGCATTTTCTTCTTTCCTGCCAACTTTACATCTATCCAGCACTTTTTGAATCCGCTTCTGGTCAAAGGGCTTCATCACATAATCCTCTACCCCCAATTCAAATGCCTCAACTGCATATTCGGAATAAGCTGTCACAAATATGATTTTTGCCTGTGGCTGCATATTGTGAATTGCATTTACAAGTACAGTGCCTGATATATCTCCCAGGTTAATATCGAGAAAGAACAGTTCATACTTTCCGTCTCCTGCAAGCTGTAATGCTGCTGCACCGCTGTCTCCTTCTACTATTTCTGCCTCTTTCAGTAATTCCTGAATCTGATGCCTCAGTTCACTTCTTGCCGGTCTTTCATCATCTACGATCGCTATTCTCATGCTTCCTTCACCCCTTTATAAAAGTATAACTTCACAGTACTTCCCTTAGGCGTACTCTGAATCTGAAGTCCACATTCCTCTCCATATACACTCTTCATACGCTTATGTACATTCTGAATCCCGATGCTGCTTCCTACCGGTTCATCTTTTGCTATTTTTTCCAGTACTTCTTCTGGAAATCTTTCCCATGATCTGAAATTTCTACCCGGTATGCATCTGCTTCCTCAGTAATTCCAATATAGACATAACGGCATCCGGTCCGGTCAATTCCATATCGCACTGCATTTTCTACAAGCGGCTGTAAAATCAACGTTGGAACCAGAATTTCCATTTTCTCTGGCACCTCATAAGTCACCTGCATCTTCTCCTCAAATCTTGCCTTCTCAATCTGAAGATAATCTTTGACATGTTCCAATTCTTCTCTTAGCGGAACCATATATGCATCATAATTTAAATTATAACGAAAATAATCTGCCAGTGTAAGCAGAAGTTTCCTCGCTTCCTCCGGATTTTCCCTGCATACCCACGATATGGTATTCAATGCATTAAATAAAAAATGTGGATTCACCTGAAACTGCAATGCCTTAAATTCGGCTTGTGCAAGCAAATTCTTCTGCTGTTCCAGTTCTAATACCGCAAGCTGCGAAGATCCAAGCGTCATCAGATGCTGTAACAACTCTATTTCACTTTGTCTGTCCATCCACTGACGTTTCATCCATACCGTCAGACTTCCGACTGACTGATTCTTCACCCGAAATGGCACCGAACTGATTGAGTAATCCTGTGCTGTATGGATCCATTTTTTCTCTCCAGTCTGTGCTTCGTATTTGACAAGTTTTCCTTCTTCCATTGCCTGTCTGCAGATTTCCGGAATTGGATCTCCATACTTTGCCTGATAGAAAATTGCCTGTTCATCTTTCGCTTTGCACTGCCACTGTATAACCTTTTCCCGATCTGTAAACAAAATGCCGGACCACTGTGTCTCCTTCAAGATGATATCGGATAGTATCTTCATATTTTCTGCTTTATTCAACCCGCCATCTTGCAAAAGCGGAAGACATTTTTGGGAAAGTACAGACATCTTCTGAATCTGTCTGGAGCTTTCCAGATCCTGAAAAATAAATACCCCGTTAAAATTGGAAATAAATACAATCATCCCGATCGCATTCATAATAATCATTGGAAGTGCAGCATCTACAATTGTATCTACTGCTACTTCCAGTGATACTGTCATGCGAAGCAGAGATGCCATGTCACAGATTTCTGCAAAACATGCCAGCAGGAACAAATCCGTATATTTCCACTTGCCTCTTTGAAAATAAGGGTAGAATCCTGCTCCCAAAAGTCCGAACAAAATTGTAGCAAAAGCAGACCCTCTTGCAAATGCTCTCGGTGTCGAGAAGATAAGTACATATATTGCTCCTATGGCTGAAGAATATAATCCCACTAACGGTCCTCCAAGAAGTCCTGCAGACATTGCACCAATGACTCTTGTATTCAAACTGTAAGATGTAATCTTCACTCCGATGCAGGTCGATAAAATAATCAGGCCTGCGAAAATCATTGATAATATCAGATCTCCTTTCAACCCTCTTTTTTCCTGCAGAATCAATTTTTGCACTGTCTGGATCCTGGATAAAAGATTCGCTATAATCGCAAGCAATGCGATATTTACAATCAATGCATATACGATATCTTTGATTGACACGTATCCTTCCTCCTATCTGTCCTTTACAATACTTTTCACAAATTATATCATGAAACTTTAGAAACAAAAACCCCCGACATATCGAAGTATGCCGGAGGTCTTTGTTATTTATGAATGATGTTTTTAGCGAAACGGCTAATTATACGACTGCCTCTTAATAAGTAACAGTCTTCTTTTCATCGTATACATCACGGTCAAGCTCACCAAGCTTGCTTGCTACAAGCAGACCGATCATAACGTCTATGTCTACGTTCATCAGTGTACGGAACATTCCGGCGAACCAGTCAATACCAATCAGTACTGCAATACTTTCAAGTGGCAGACCAAGTGATGTTGCAAGGAATGTATATACGATAACGGATCCGCCTGGTACAGAAATCGTACCAAGACACATCAGGCAGGAAAGAAGGATTGCCATTCCCATCTGATATGGTGTCATCTGAATTCCCGTGGACTGAGCCATGAAGAAGATTGCTGCTACATAACACTGAGCTGCACCACAACTGTTCATGGACATTGTAATCGGTCCTGTGAAATCAGCGACTTTACGGCTGATACCGAATTTTGTAACTTCATCTTCCATCTTAGTTGGAAGGCAGATAGCTCCGGAAGTTGTTGTAACTGCCATCATAGACATTTTAGCAAACTTCTTAGGCATCTTGAAAATATTTACCTTTGTTACTGCTGCTGTAAATGGTCCAAATAACAGGAACTGAATAGCATCACCAATCAGAAGTACAAGTAAGAACTTGAGCATCGGAATGATTACCTTAAATCCTGTAGTTCCGGCAACGTTAGCTAACAGACAGAAGATACCAATTGGAGCAACGTTCATAACAATTTTGATGATGTTTGTAATAACACCGTTAATTCCCTGTACCCACTCGATAATGTTACGGTTACCACTCTCTTTTGCGTAAGCGCCCATAGCAACTCCAAAGAAAAGAGAGAATACGATACATGGAACCATGGAACCTTCAGCCATGGAATTAATGATGTTTGTTGGAACAAATCCAAGAATCGTATCCTGAATAGATCCTGTCTCAACAGATGAATTTGCTACATCTGCTGCACTTGCAATCTCAACTCCGATACCTGGCTGTAACAACATAGACAATGCTACGCCTAAACCAGCGGAAATAACTGTGAAGATAATGATCCATTTGAATGTATGGAATCCCATCTTACCAACATCTTGTCCATCGCCGCCACCAACTGCGGAAGCAACAGCAGACATAACAAGCAATACCACTGACATCTGGATCAGTCTGATAAAGATATCTCCGATAAATTTCAGGTTAGAAGCCCACTCGCCGACCAGTGCTCCAAACACGATACCACCTGCTGTAGCAATCAGTATCTGAGTTGTCAGAGATATTGAAAAACGCTTTTTATTTTCCATTTGTGAAACCCACTTTCTCATTCTTAGATTATCCGGTGCTTCTTAGATTTCATCTGCACTGAATATACCTTTTTCTCTGTTAATTATTAAAATGTGACTTTATTCAATGGGACGGCCGTGCCATATGTTTGACTATATTCTATATTTTTCACAGAACAAGTCAATAGATTCTGTTTCAAGTGTGGTTTATTATGCTTAAACGGTTGTTTTTTCGTTTTATCAGTAGCAAATTTTAATAGTTAAATTTCCCGTCATTTTTTTCTTCTAAGGCTTTGATCATATGATAAGTATATTCACAATATGGAACAGGAATTTCATACTCTTTTCCCATACGCATCATCTCACCTGCGAAAATATCAATCTCTGTGTGTCTTCCTGCATCCAGATCCTGCAAAGTTGAGAACCTCGCCTCTTTCACGGTTCCGTGAAAGAGAAGTAAACGTTCTGGAAGCCGCACACCTTTTTTTGCTGCCACCTGAACCACTTCCTGCCATAGTCCAGTTGCAACAGCCCGCACGTGTTCGCTATCTTTATATGCGCCAAAACCTACGCCAAGAATCGCCTGTGGAAGATTCTGGGAAACGTTACTCACATATTTCAGCCACAGATCTGTCATAATATCCGACACAAAATTGGCTCTCACTGAAGTTCCTTCAAAAAGATCTAACACTGCCTGTACACGTTCTGTCGGCTCCGTATGATCCTTCTCTCCAAAGAATACTCCGGCAATCCGGTCAAAATGGAGTTCCATATGATTGCCGTCACGGACAGCATCAATCCTCATCAGAGAATATAACATATGCTCCATACCAATTTCATTTCCAATAATCTCCTCGCTGGTCACGCCATTTAAAAGACTTAAGACAATCGTATTCTCACCCACAAGTGCGCAGATATCATCCATAATCTCAGGAAGTGCAGTCTGCTTCGTCGCAACCAATACCAGATCTACTTTTCCCGCTTCCTGCGCTGTTTTCAGATTCAGTGGACATCTCGCACCGTTAATATAGATTCCTTCTTTTTCCAGACGTTCTTTCCGCTTTCCAGAAGCAATTACACAAAAGCGGTCTCCTAACTTAGCTGGAAGCCCATACGCAAAATATGAGCCTACCGCACCAACACCAATCAAAGCCGCTGATTTAATTTCCATATCACACACTCCTTGCACACTATACTAATTTTATACTTTCTTCCAATACTAATTAAAAATCTATTTTAAACTTTGCAACAAATCCTAATTCAGAATTTAGTTCTACAAAATAGAGACTTTCGGTGCAATTATGACAGTATTTTACAAACTGTACAACAATGCATTGCAGATACATGCTGCAATATTACTTCCACCTTTTCTTCCCCGCGCTACGATATAAGGTGTATCCGGCAATTCCAAAATCAATTCTTTTGACTGAATGACATTAACAAATCCTACCGGCACTCCGATTACCAGCTCTGGTCGGATTTTTCCGGCACGTATCAGCTCATACAGATGAATGAGTGCTGTCGGTGCATTTCCGATTGCAAAAATTAATTTTTCGTCTAATTCACAAGCTTTTTCCATGCTTGCTACCGCACGAGTTGTACCGTCGCGCTTTGCTTTTTCTGCCACATCTTCATCAGACATAAAGCAGTACACCTGTCCCCCGTACTGAGCCAGTCTTTTTTTATTAATTCCGGAACGTCCCATCTGGGTATCTGTTACAATGGATGCTCCATTACGGATTGCTTCTTTTGCACGTGCAATTGCATTTTCCGAAAATACAAGGTTCTGCGCATAATCAAAATCTGCACTAGTATGGATACAGCGCTTGATAACCGGTGCTTTTTCCGGATCCAATACAATCCCACTCTGTGTAAGTTCTTCGGTTATAATCTCAAAACTCCTCTTCTCAATCTCAGAAGGAAGTACTTTTTCCAATTCGATCGCCATTACTTTTCCTCCACATTTTCCTTCATAATCTCATAAATCCGCTCCATGTCCAGATGTGAACGAATACCATCAGCAAGTTTATCATATTGTTCTTCCTTAAATGACTTCAGATCCATACCGGATGCTTTTTCCAGTGTAATCCCTTTTTTCTTTGCCAGTGCTTTAACAATTACATCGGTAACACCTTCCATATCAAAAATGCCATGGATATAAGTACCATATACATTTCCATCTGAGATACCATCCTCACTGATCTTACCGCTAACTGTATCCTGAATCCGGCTCATATGCTCCTTGGAAATAACTTCTTCCACGTATGTTGTCTCACCCATATGAATTTCATATCCTTCAAATGCTACATTAGAAAGCTCCGAAAAGATTCCTTCTACATGTGCAAATGTTCCATTTACTCTTGTCCGTGTTTTCCGTCCGGTAAATACAGTCTCCGAAGGCAGCAGTCCCATGCCCTGCATCGTTCCGCCGTCCTCAACCTGATCCAGGTCACATAAAACTTCTCCCAACATCTGGTATCCACCACAGATTCCCCAAACCGGAGTTCCGCTCGCTGATGCTTTTAAAATACATGCTTCCAAGCCACTTTCACGGATCCATTTTAAATCGCCCATTGTATTTTTAGTTCCCGGAAGAATAATCATATCCGGGGTTCCGAATTCAGACACATTTTTCACATAGCGAAGGGATACTTCCGGAATATTTTCCACTGCCATAAAATCCGTAAAATTAGAAATTCTTGGCGTACGTATGACTGCGATATCCAGAAGCCCGCCACTTTTCTTTGAAGTGAAACGCTCTGTCAGACTGTCCTCATCTTCAATCTCCACATGAAGATACGGCGTTACTCCTATAACCGGAACATTCCCTTTTTCCTCCAGCATCTCGATTCCGGGATCCAGAATAGTCTTATCCCCGCGAAATTTATTGATGATCAGCCCTTTTACACGTTCTTTTTCATCCTCCTCTAATAGAAGCAATGTGCCAAGAAGCTGTGCAAATACTCCTCCCCGGTCAATATCTCCGACAAGGAGAACCGGAGCATCTACCATCTTTGCAAGCCCCATATTGACAATATCATTTTCTTTCAAATTAATCTCCGCCGGACTTCCCGCACCTTCAATTACAATGATGTCATAATTTTCTTCCAGTTTATGAAAAGCCTTCATCACATCTGGAATCAATTCTTTTTTGTATTTAAAATAATCACGGGCACTCATATTTCCCAAAACTTCACCATTTACAATTACCTGAGATCCAACATCGTTGGTCGGCTTAAGTAAGATTGGATTCATGGATACTTCCGGCTCGATTCCTGCCGCTTCTGCCTGTACAACCTGGGCGCGTCCCATTTCCAGACCTTTGTCTGTGATAAATGAATTCAATGCCATATTCTGCGATTTAAACGGTGCAACTTTGTAGCCATCCTGCTTAAATATCCTACATAGTCCCGCACAGAGAAGACTCTTTCCTGCATTGGACATTGTTCCCTGTATCATAATCTTCCAAGCCATGTGATCAACCTCTCATTTTCTTCTTTTGTCCGCACTGCGATTCGGTAAAAACCTTCTGACAACCCTTCATAATTCTGACAATCGCGAATCAGAAATCCTGCTTCCAATGCCTCTTTTTCAAGTCCTGGTCTTCCTTTGAAAAACAGATAATTGGCTTTTGATGCAAATACCACATATCCCATCATCTTCATGATATTTCTCATATACTCCCGCTGACCAGATACATATTCTCTTGTCTGTCTGATATATTCTTTTGGCTTTTCAAGTGCTGCCACTCCCGCCATCTGTGCCGGAACGGACACATTCCACTGTTGAAGCTTCCAGGACATTTCTTCCAGAATATCCTGATTACTGCTGATTGCATAACCAAGACGCAGTCCCGGCATACTGAATATTTTTGTAAATGCTTTGATGATTAGTAAGTTTGGATATTCTCCCCTTAGATTTGACATCTCATATCTGTTTGGTTCATCCAGGAATTCTAAGAAACACTCATCCAATATGACAACTATATTCTGCTTTTTACAACGATCCAGAATCTTAATCAACATATCCCGGTCAATGGTCTGTCCGGTTGGATTATTCGGATTACACAAAAATATCATATCTATTTCTTCCGAAAGCTTATCCACATAATCTTCCCGAATCTGAAAATTATCTTCCTCACACAGATAATAATATTCTACTTCTGCACCAACACTTCTTAGAGCTTCTTCATATTCTGAAAATGAAGGCGCTATCACCAGCGCTTTTTGTGGCCAAACTGTCTGCACTGCCGCGAAAAAAAGCTCTGCCGCACCATTTCCACAGAAGATTTCTTCCATATTCACTTGTTCAAATCTGCTGATTGCTTCTCTGAGGGCTTCGCATCTTACGTCCGGATAATGCTCAATCTTTGCTACGCTCTCCTGTACCGCACGTTTCACCGATTCCGGTGTTCCTAACGGATTCGTATTGACCGAAAAATCAATCACGTCCGGGTGGCGGTAAATATCCCCGCCATGGAGTTTCCTTGGTTTCTTTTGCACTTGATTCTCTCCTTGATTCTCAATTCATTCTCGCCTTATTATGTGGCTGCAATTACATTGACAATTCAATGCATTGTGCCTGTTCTTTTATAATTGTACAGTAAAATACCACAAACATACCAGCACTTTCACAACTTCAAATACCACTAATGCAAGTACTGCTGTCATATACAGTAATGTGTGAGATCTGCGGATATCCTCCGGTTCAATCTCCCGGATCGCATCTCCGATCGTAGGCTTCTTGCAAAGCTTTCCAAAATACCAGGCGTCTCCGGCAAGCTGCACATCTAATGCTCCTGCCATAACGGATTCTGTCTGTGCAGAGTTGGGACTTTTATGATTATATCGATCCCTCAGGAATACTTTCTTTGCATTTTTCCAGTCCATGTGCGTAATTGCAGATGCCAGAATCATAAGCCAGGCAGATAATCTTGCCGGGATATAATTCACTACGTCATCAAATTTTGCTGCTGCCGTGCCAAAATACTGATATTTTTCATTCTTATATCCTACCATGGAATCCATGGTATTAACTGCTTTATAACCAAATCCAAGCAAAGCTCCGCCGATTACCATATAAAAAAGAGGTGCAATAACACCGTCTGACGTATTTTCTGCAACAGTTTCTACCGCAGCCTTTGTCACTCCTTCGATCGTCAGATTCTGTGTATCCCGTCCCACGATCATGGAAACGGCTTTTCTTGCCCTCGCAATATCTCCTGTCTGAATTTCCTGATAGACACGGTCACTCTCCACCTTCAGTGACTTTGTTGCAAGGATCTGATAACACATAAAGCTTTCCACTGCCAGTCCAAGATAAAAGGAAATGTGGTATGCAAGATACAGAATTCCTCCTGGAACTGCCATACTGACTGCCACCACGATTACGACTAATAATCCTCCTCCGATCCGCTCCCCCGTTTTTCCACTAGGGAATAAGCTTCTTATAATTTTTTCCACCCCTGAGATCAAATGACCGATCATTCTCACCGGATGATACAGCCACACCGGATCTCCAAACATCAGATCCAGCACAAATCCCGCCATCACCGGAAGAAACATCTGCAATAATAAGTTCATATCCTTCTCCGTTCTTCACTTGATAATCATAATAACTGCCGTCCGGCTGACCATTCTCATCTCTGGCATATCGATCCATGATACTCATGATCGTTCCACCATGCGCCACAACTGCGACGCTCTTGATCTGATCATGTCTGCACTCCTTTATGACCTTTTCAAAACCGCGCACACATCTTTTTCTGAATTCTTCCGGATCCTCTCCTCCCGGAAATGTCATGGTCCCCCCACTGTCAATCCATGCCTGATATTCCGGGCAATCCGACAATTCTTTATAATTCTTATTTTCAAATATACCAAAATCACATTCCCTGAGTTCTTCTACTTCATAAAAGTTTTCTTTGAAAATCAATTTTGCTGTTTCCATGCAGCGCTTCATGGGACTTACATATACCCTCTGGACTTCCGGATATATATTTTTCTGAATATAACTTTCCAGTAATACAATTCCCTCCGGGCAAAGTGATTCATCCGTCCGTCCAATATATCGTTTTTTCAAATTGCCTGCCGTCATAGAATGACGAATTAAATATAGTTGTATCATTCCATTTATTTCCTCATATAAATCTGCTTCCATTTATCATAATTTGGGCTTTTGCTCCTAACATCATCATACTTCTAGTATCAAAGATAAACTATTTGACCTGCGCCTTAATTACCGTCGGAATTCCACAGACAACTCTTATCACACTCTTTGCATCTTTCGCTAGCTCTGTGCAGATGCGCCCTGTAGTTTCCCGTACTTCTCTGAGAAATGGGTCCATCGGCACGATTCCATATCCAATCTCGTCCGTCACTAAAATCAAATCTGGATTTTTCTCCTTCAACTGCTTCGCCAGTTCGGAAATATCTTCTCCTTCCGAGAGCAATCGTTCTATATATTTATGAAAATGAAAAATTCCCCTGTACTGAAAGATTGCTTCTTTTTCGCACTGCTCTCCGTCTGTCCAGCGCACATCCGGAAACGTCTCCTTTGCATAGGCAAGTTTCCCCTGATATGCTCCTCCTATAATCATGATCATCTCTTTTCACATGCCTCGTCTTTCTCTGCGTATATCCTATTGACCTTGCAGCTACTTTAATAACAATAAAATCTGTTCCATCACTACAACTGCCAACGCCATCAGAATTTCACACATTTGTAGGAAATACCCTGCCAGATCTCCAGTGACCCCGCCAAATTTGCTGATACACATGTGATGATAATGCCAGAATACAAGAAGTGCCATAATCACCGCTGCTGCTCCGGACCATTTCCCCACCACAATCATGAGTGCACTAAGTACAATCAAATATATCATGAGCGTTCTTCGGTTCACTCTTTTTTCCGCACTTTCTGAAAATGTTGCCACAAGCCCCTGTCCTTTTTTTCTCGCCTGTGGAAAACAGATAACCGAAAGTCCACTCAATGTACGCGACAGTATAAAGCTAATGGCGATTACTTTCACTGCATGAGCTGTAAGCATAGAATAAATCCCCGTGTACGCTAAAAAATATACACTGCAGGAAATAATTGCAAATGCTCCGGCATGAGAATCTTTTAAAATCTCCAGTCTGCGTTCCATCGGCTGATAGGAACTTAAAGCATCCTGTGTATCCAAAAAACCATCCAGATGAATTCCGCCAGTAATAAAGATGGGAATCAGCACTAATAAAATCGTCAAAAAAAGATTACTACTGCCTGGTATTCCAGAAGATAAAGTTTCCTGCCTGTCAGCCAGCCATCCTCCTGCCTGATAGACAACCCATGACGCCAGACCGATAACAGCACCCACCCACGGAAAAAAACACATCGCAAGCGACATATTTTCATCTGTCCATTCACTTTGTGGCATGGGAATCTTGCTGTACATAGAAAATGCAATTTTAAAACTATTCCACATTTTTTTCATACTACTTTGTAACCTTCCTATTTCTATATCCCATCATAGTTGGGGCTTTTGACTCCAACATCATTTTACTATTTGCTCATTTTATCTTAATCGGGATTCCATAGACAACTTCTGTTACCTGATCTGCCATTTTTCCAAGCTCCTGATTGATCTTTCCGAGAAGTCCGATATATTTTTTTGTTTCTTCTGAATAATCCTGCAGATCACTATGCACTTCGTTCGTCACAATCGCTAATCGCTCCGTCTGTGTGTTCAAATAACGGATTCCTTCTACAATCGTCTCCAGAACCACTTCATCCTCTGCAAGACTTCCATCTTCCTGATATAGCACATCCGCCAGTAAATTGGAAACGCACTCTAACAGAATTCCTCCTGTTTTAGCATTCTCCTGATTTTTTTCGTTCCTACAAGTTTTATTGATATCTAAGATACTTTTACTTCTCTTCCACCTTTGGATAAAATCATCAAGCGTCCTCAAATCTCCATAACACTCCAGCGTCTGAAATCCTTTTCCGGCGCGCATCTGCCTGTGGCGTTCAATCTTCTTTTGTGTCTCTGCACCAAATGGACGCATGGTCGCAATATACAGATATGGGCATATCGCTTTTTTTTCTTCGCTTTTCTCCGGTTTTCCGGTCAGCCACATTTCCGCATAGGCAGATTTTCCACTTCCACTGCCCCCGGTTATTACATGCATCATCATTTTATCCCCAGACTTTCTTTGAATATTCTATTTATCTCCTAATTCTTCATAATCGTCAATGTGAATATCGGAAAATGTACTCATTTTCTCATATACAGCCAACGCCATATCCAGTACCGGAAGAAATGCAACAGCTCCTGTCCCTTCTCCAAGACACATATCACAAGTCATAGATGCTTCCCTCCCAAGTGCCTTAAGAAGAATATGCATTCCCGGCTCTTTGGACACATGAGACACAATGATATATTCTCTGACTTTATTGCACATTTGCACTGCTGCAAGTGCCGCTACCGCTGAGATGAAACCATCCATAATTACCGGAACGTGGTAATACGCTCCGCCCAGATAAATTCCAACAAGTCCGGCAAGATCAAATCCTCCTACTTTTGAAAGTACATCTACCGGATCATCTGCATTTGGCTTATTTTTTGCAATGGCTGTTTTGATAGCACATATCTTTCTTCTAAGACCAGCACTGTCAAGTCCGGCTCCTCTCCCGGTCATTGTCTCCACTGATTCATCTAAAAGGACACTCGCCACTGCACTGCTAGTCGTTGTATTACCGATTCCCATCTCTCCGGTCGCAAGTATCTGATATCCTGCTTCTTTTTTCTCTTTCACAAGATGCACTCCTGTCAGGATTGCCTGAAGCGCCTCTTCTCTTGTCATTGCAGGCTCTTTCACCATATTCTTTGTTCCATAAGCAACTTTATAATTCGGTACTCTTGTATCACGAACCATACCAATGTCTATCGGAAACAGATCTACCTCTGCACTCTGACACATAATCGCGGCGCTGGTAGCTCCTTCCAGAAAATTCTCTGCTACAATTGCAGTTACTTCCTGTCCGGTCTGTGTCACACCTTCTTCCACGACACCATTATCTGCACACATAGCTATCAGTGCACGATTCTTAAGTTCTACCTCGGCATTTCCAGTAATTCCGGCAATCCGGATAATATGCTCTTCCAGCTTTCCAAGGCTATGTAATGGCTTTGCGATAGAATTCCATTTCTTCCGGGCAGTTTCCATAGCCACATTGTCCAGATTTTCGATTCCATCTATAATAATTCCAAGTTTCTCTTCCCTTGTCATCTATTAATAACCTCCTGCTTCTTAGCTTCCTATCCCTCTTGTCTATCCTGACATCATGCCTGTTAATCTTTTTCTTTATATCTTCTGCACGCACCCGCAAATGCTTCTGCAACTTGTGGATTTCCCATATAATGAATATGTGGATATCCTGCCAATATTGTATCTGTACTGATCATACACTCCCATCCCCTCGTGGACATCGGTTTTTTCGCTGTAAATGCATGACCACATTCTTCTGATTCGTAATAATGAAATTCATGTGCTGTAATGTTTCCAACATTATGACCAAAAACTGTCCCTTTGGATAATATAATATATCCAAACCTTCTCAGTTTTTCTGTCTTATAGCTTTTTCCAAAAAGTGCTCCGGCCATATCATATATTTTCCCGTCAGAACCTTCCAGCCGTTCCTGCAGATACATAAATCCTCCACATTCAGCAATACATGGTACTCCCAACGTTACTGCATGGCAGATACTTTCACGCATAGAATCATTTTCACTTAATTCTTTCGCATACAGCTCCGGATACCCTCCATAAAGAACAATTCCCTGTATATTCTCAGGCAGGCTTCTGTCGTGTATTGGTGAAAATGTGACAATTTCTGCTCCCAATTTTTTTAAAATCTCCAGATTATCCGGATAGATAAAACAAAATGCTTCATCATGTGCAACTGCAATTCGAATTCCTTTTTGCAAAGGGTCTGATAAGTTCAAAAGATGCTCTTTGACTTGTGTATCTTCCTGCATTGCTGATACATTCCGGGCAAGTTCTAATATTCCGTCCAAATCTACGGTATCTTCCATCACCCTTGCCAGATGTTCCAGCTTTTCATCGATTTTCTCTACTTCTTCCGGAATCTGCAAACCCAGATATCTGCTTTCCAGAACACATTCTGATACAACCGGAACATATCCATATACGCGGACTTTTAACTGTTCTTCTATCATCTGCTTCATCCTTGCATACATCATCGGGGAGATACGGTTTAAAATCACGCCCTTGATATGATGTTCTGTTTCATATTCCAAAAATCCTTTTACAACTGCAACTGCAGAGACAGAGACTCCTTTGCAATCTAAAATCAATATAGCTGGTGTATCTGTTGTATCTGCCACATCCCATGCGCTGGCTTCTTTTGAAATTCCGGCAATTCCATCATAATATCCCATCACACCTTCCAGAACACAGATATCTCTGTTCTTTCCATGAGAAAGAAGTGATTGTCTCACTCCTGTTCTTTTGCACATAAAGGTATCCAGATTGTAACTGTCGATTCCAAGCACTTTCCGGTGGAACATCGGGTCGATATAATCTGGTCCACATTTAAATGCAGCACAATTAAGACCACGATTTTTCAGAGCCTTTAATATTCCACATGTAATCATCGTTTTTCCGCTTCCACTGGATGCGGCTGTCAATAATAATCTTGGAATTGCATTACTATTTCTGTTATTGTCTTTATCATCTATGGGCTGCATATTTTTTCTGTTTAACTCCTTATTCAAAGTCCGGCCGTATAATTAATCTAATTCAAAACTTACAACATAAATCGGATTCTGTCCTGTCATCATATGATAACTTCCAACTACTTTAGATTTTGCAATATTGACCTGCACAATTTCATCATTTTTAATCGGATATTTTCTGCAATATTCCAGAGTCTGCGCCAATGTCTCCAGTGAAATAGCATTTAATACCACTCTTGCCTGTGGATTCTTTTTCCTGATAAGCTCCAGAATCTCTTCCAGTCGTCCTTTACTTCCTCCGATAAATACACAGTCTGGTGCCGGAAGATCTTTTAATATTTCCGGCGCACTGCCTTCAATAACTTTTATGTTGCTCACTGCAAATTTTCTGGCATTTTCCTCAATAAGACCAGCTGCCTCCGGATTGATTTCCACTGCATAAACCTGTCCGTCTTCTGCCTGAATTGCAGATTCCACAGATACAGATCCGGTTCCCGCCCCGATATCATATATAATATCCGACTTTCTGATCTTCATTTTTGAAAGACTGATGGATCGCACTTCCTCTTTTGTCATTGGAACATCTCCACGGATAAATTCTTCATCATTCATTCCATGAGTCACCGCATTTTCTCCACCATATGGATTGGCAATGAGCACCGCTGCAAGATTGTCTCCATCATAATCCAGGAATTCTGACACATTTCCTTTTAAAATCTGCTCTCCCTCATAAGTAAGCTCTGCCCCGACTGCCATGTTACAATCTCCAAGTCTGGCATCGATCAAAGTTTTTGCAAGCTTACGGACATCTGCTGCAGAACCTGTCAGTGTAAACGTATACTTATTATTTTTCACAGCTGCAAGAAGATTTTCCTCTCGTCCATGAATGCTGACAAGTTTTATGTCTTCCCATGGAATCTGAAGTTTTGCACACAAACTGGAAACTGTAGAAATTCCCGGTAAAATCTCTGTCTTTACACGATCAGGCTCACCACTTTTTTTCAGCCTGTCACGGATCGTTAAAATCAATTTCTTTGCACCACTGTAAAAGCCAGGATCTCCTGACAGTACAACTACTATATTTTCATCTTGTGGATGACTGAAAATATAATCCGTAATTTCATCCGGTTTGTAAGCTGCAAATGTCTGCTGTCCTTCTTTTACAACAGATTTTAACATACGTGATGCACCGATCAGTACATCGGCTTCCTCACATGCCTTTTTAACTTCCACAGTCATTGAACCTTCTGTTCCCATTCCGATTCCTGCAAGCGTCACTTTTTGCATTGTTTTGAAATGATACTCTTCTTTTAACAGATCAATGATTTCTTCGTAAGTATATCCGGACTCTTCTTTCTGACGGCCCAAAACGATGATTTTCACACCAGCCTTTTTCGCTGCATTATATTTTTGCAGGAACCCGCCAATATTTCCCGAATCCTTTGTCACCATATAAGAAATGTCATAGCTCTTCATAATTGCATAATTCATTTCCACCGAAAATGGTCCCTGCATACAGATCAGATTCTTTCCGGTAAACCCAAGCTGTTCACACTTATGTGCCACTTTCGCTGTTGAAAGCACTCTCGCATAAACACGTTTTTTGTAATCTGTGAGATTCTGAAAAGCTGCCAGTTCTTTACTTCCTGTCGTTGCCAGAATATTTCCTGTCGTCTGCTCCAGATATTCAATTGCCTCTTCCATGCTATCCACATAAATGCAATCTGACTTTTCAGCTCCTGTATCCCTTAAAATCCTCAAATACGGAACTCCGGCTTTTTCACATGCATTTTGCAGGTTTTCTGTCACTTCTATCGCATAAGGGTGAGTCGCATCCACTACATATGAAGGATGATATTCATTGATAAATTCTATCATCTGATTTTCATCCATTCGTTCATGTGTTGTTGTAATATTACTTCCCTCTGGCAGCAGACTCTCTCCATATTCTGTTGCCACGCAGACATGAACACTGACTTCCCTTTTTACTAAAAATTCTGCCAGCCGTCTTCCTTCTGTTGTTCCTGCATATATTAAAATTTTATTTTCTGTCATATCGATATCCCCTTGGTGTAACCATTTTATGTTTAATTATTTTTGTCATTTTATTCCCTATATAAACGGTAGAAAACATATCTACCTCGGTATTTCGTAGCTCTTTCAGTGTCAGTATGTTCATACTTTCTTCTTCTCTTGCAATATTTCTCACAATACCGCATATAATACTTTCTTCTTTGTACTCAAGCAAAATATCACAAGCCCTTGCAAGATAATCTTTTCTCTTTTTGCTGGAAGGATTATATAAAGCAATCAGAAAATCCGCCTGTGCTGCCGCCCGAAGTCTCTTTTCAATCAGTTCCCACGGCGTCAGAAGATCACTTAAACTAATCAGACAGCAATCGTGTCCAAGCGGTGCACCAAGCACTGCTGCTCCCCCCATTGCTGCTGTCACACCCGGAAGAACCTCGATCTCGACTTCCGGATATTCTTCTCCGATTTCATACATGAGTCCTGCCATTCCGTAAATCCCGGAATCACCACTGCACACCATAGCTGTCACACGCCCTTTTTTTGCCTCTTCAAATGCCAGCCGGCATCGCTCCGGCTCCTTTCTCATCGGCGTTGTCATAAATTCCTTTTCCGGAAAATATTTTTTCATAAGATCTACATATACTGTATACCCAACAATCACATCACAGCCCTTTAGCGCTTCCACCGCTGCAACCGTCATCTGCTCATAAGCACCAGGTCCCATTCCAATCACATATACTTTATTCAAAATCCACACTCCATTTCTCCACTGCCACAGCAACTGTCACTCCTTCGTGCGCTGTCTTGTGTACCAGAATTTTCTCCCCTCCGGCACACATAGCACTTCTTTCACACACATTATCAACACCTGTGGTCTGTTTTACAAATTCAGATCCTGTAAATGTCCCTTCTGCCTGTTCCAGCTCTTCTTTCGAAAATGTCTGAAACGGTATGTCATATTTTTCACAGTATGTACATAGTCCAGGCTCTTCCTTCTTTAAATCAATGCTTGCTGCAAGTTTCACTGCTTCCGGAAAAATTCCATACTCCTCAAGCACCTGTGTTACATGCTTTTCAATCTTTTCAGCAGCAGTTCCCTTCTTACAGCCAATCCCTAAAACCACAGCTTTAGGAATCAAATACAACACCTGTGTTCCGCTTCCTGCAGGTACATCGTTTTTACAGATTCCTATGTGGATCTTTAAAGCCCTTGAATCACATCTGTCTGACTCATGTATGAATTTTAATTCTTTTGGAATCTGTCCTATGACAGAGCATTCTGGTTCTATCTCTGCTAAAACTTGTTTGCCAGCCAAAATATCTGCAGATACGAGTTTTGCCAGTTTCATATCTTCTATATATAATCTATTTTTCTTTGCAAATATATCAACCGCCCACTTCTGATTCAAATCTGTTGCTGTTGTGATCACGGCCTCCATGGAAAGCATTTGACTGAGTTTTTCTGCAAGTTCATTGGCACCTCCAATGTGTCCGGACAAGATTGGAATACAGTATTTTCCAAGCTCATCTATAACCAGTACAGCCGGGTCTTCTTTTTTGGACACTACAAATGATGCAACTGCCCGAACTGCAATTCCTGCTGCACCTACATAGATCAAAACATCAGATACTTTCCAATGTTCTCCGGTCCATTCTTTCAGGCTTCCCTCATAAGAATCTGCCTCTTCTTTACATTTGACATTCTCTGCTACAAGCCAGTCTTCTGCCGACAAAGCTTTCCTGACTTTTCCAGCCGTCTTTCTTCCGTTTGCAGTAAAGCTCAGAATTGCAGCTTTCATCTAAGAATCACTTCCTTTCCGGAATTCAGTTGTGAATCCCGGATCATACAACTTTGACCGTTCATAATGGCTGTGAGTCACTACATTTCCCACAAGGATCAGTGCAGTCTTTGTAATCTGATGTTTCCTTGCTGTCTCCACAAGTGTATCTATCGTACATACATATGCCTCTTCCTCCGGCCATGTTGCTTTGTACACAATTGCTGCCGGCGTATCTGGTGCATATCCTCCGGCAAGCAGTTCTTTTACCAGCTTTTCCAAAAGTCCTGTACTTAAGAAAAGAACCATCGTTGCACCATGTGCAGCAAAACTCATGATCTTTTCCCGCTCAGGAACCGGAGTCCTTCCTTCCGTTCGTGTAATAATAACACTCTGTGACACCTCCGGAAGAGTATATTCCAGATTCAGTGCTGCTGCCGCTCCACAAAATGAGCTGACTCCAGGGCAGGAATCATAATCAATTCCTTTTTCATCAAGAATGTCCATCTGCTCACGGATTGCACCATAAAGACAAGGATCACCCGTATGAAGTCGTACGGTCATCTTATCTTCTTTTTCTGACTTTATCATAACCTCTATGACTTCTTCCAGTGTCATATAGGCACTATTATAAACTTCGCAGCCTTCCTTTGCATATTCCAGCAATCCTTTATTGACCAGTGATCCAGCATAAATGATTACATCTGCTTCTTTAAGATATCGTTGTCCTCTTACCGTAATCAAATCGACCGCTCCCGGTCCTGCTCCTACAAAATGTATCATTGATTTTCTTCCTCCCACAAATGCATCAAAGTATCTACCTTACTTGTTTTTCCCAAAATTCCATACACATTTGAATATAAAATTGCCCCAACAGGCATCTGATCTGCCATGCGGTATTCCATATATTTTTCAATGGATCTCATGATTTGCCCGATTGTAGCTTCTCGCTCTTCTTCACTTAAAAGTGCAAGCGCATCATCGGTCGTCACGCAATCCAGAACCGCTCTGGCGCGATCTGCGGAAAATCCAGCCCGTAGCATTGCCGTTGCCAAAAGATCCATACGGCAGTCTGCCCATCTGGAATGCGTATTCATCACTCCACCTGATACTTTGATCAGCTTTCCGATATGTCCGGCAAGTACAAGCCCTTGAAACTTACAATCTGCTGCCATATCCATGCTCTGCCCTATATAATTACTGCATTTTACTACATCTTTATCCTGAATTCCATATGCTTCTCGCAGAAAATCCAGCCCATAATTCCCTGGCGCCATAATGAGATAGTTCTTTCCCTCTGCACGCCTGATCTTCATCTCTAATTCAATCGTATCAAGCAGAGCCTGTTCACTCATCGGCTCCACGATTCCACTTGTTCCCAAAACAGAAATACCGCCTTCAATTCCAAGTCTCGGATTAAATGTTTTCTTTGCCAGTTCTACTCCCTGCGGAATGGATATCTCTATTTTAATTCCGCCGTCGTACCCATACATTTCACACGCCTCTTCGACTTCTCTTAAAATCATCTGTCTCGGCACTCGATTAATTGCAGCATTTCCTACAGGCTGATCCAATCCGGGCTTCGTCACCCTGCCGACTCCAATGCCTCCGTCCAGGACTATACCAGATTTTATTCTGCTTACTTTACTGTATACTAAAATTCCATTTGTAATATCCGGATCATCTCCACTGTCTTTTCGTACTGCGCAGGAAACAGATTCTATATCCGGATTACTTTTATTATATTTATTAAATTCTTTTTGAGCCTCAGCGATCTTCAGTGTCAACACTTCTTTTCCTGGTAAAGACACTGTGACCTGATCTACGCTGACATTTCCAAGAAGCATTGTGACCGCGGCCTTTGTTGCTGCCTGTGCACACGTTCCTGTGGTATATCCTCTTCGGAGTTTTTTCGTCATAGTTTTTACCTTTCCAGTCTGAATTTTTTGAATTCATCATCGTTCGCTCTCTTCATTCTACCTATCTGTGTGAAGGTTGTCAAATCATTTGCCACTTCCATCTATTGTCTTTTTTTCAAGATTTTTATTGATGCCAGACTTTTCAATATCCGCGTGCCGAAATCTACATTCTGTGATACAATAAAACAAGCAAAGAAAGGAGCCATTTTTTATGTCAGAACAAAAGCAGCGTGTCTATGACGCCTTAAACAAGCTCGGAATTAAATATGAAGTCGTAGAACACGAACCCGTACACACAATGGAAGACATGGACCGCCTCGGTCTTCCCGAGAAAGGAACTCTGTGCAAGAACCTGTTTCTCAGAGATGCAAAAGGAAAACGTCATTTTCTCATTACCTGTGATGAAAATGCTAAAGTAGACTTAAAGTCTCTTGGCAGACAGCTCGGTGCCGGAAACTTAAGCTTTGCCTCAGAAGAACGTCTCGAAAAATATCTCGGGCTCAAACAGGGAAGCGTATCTCCATTCGGTCTCATGAATGATACCGACCATGCAGTCGAATTTTTTATTGATAAAAACTTAAGCAAATGCAAAAGTCTGGGAATTCACCCATTGGAAAACACAGCAACAGTATTCCTCTCATTTAAAGATCTGGATAAGTTCCTGTGGAATCTTGATGTGGATGTGATGAAAATACGGTTATAACAGGCAAAGAGAAGCAATGTATCCATTTGGACACGGAGCAAAAACCCCGGAGCGGCAACTCCGGGGTTTTCTATTCCTACTTTTGGCATGGGAAGGCTTAACCCCATAGGCTGATTATATAATCAGCATTGCATCGCCAAAGGAAAAGAATCTGTATCTTTCCTGTACTGCTTCTTCATATGCTGCCAATACATGTTCTCTTCCTGCCAGTGCTGATACTAACATAATCAGTGTTGACTCCGGCAGATGGAAGTTCGTGATCAATCCATCTAAAATCTTGAATTTATATCCCGGATAGATAAAAATCTCTGTCCAGCCACTTGTCGGTTTCAAATGTCCGGTCTCGTCCGCTGCCGATTCAATGGTTCTGCAGCTTGTCGTTCCAACACAGATAACTCTGTGACCGGAATCTTTTGCGCGGTTGATCTTCTCAGCTGCTTCTTCGTCAACCTGATAGAACTCAGAATGCATATGATGATCTGTAATCTCATCTACCTTTACAGGACGGAATGTTCCAAGTCCTACATGAAGTGTCACTCTCGCAATGTCAATGCCTTTTTCTTCTATCTCTTTTAATAATTCCGGTGTAAAATGAAGTCCCGCTGTCGGTGCCGCTGCGGATCCGGTATGCTTTGCATAAACAGTCTGATAACGATTCTTATCTTCCAACTGATGTGTAATATACGGAGGCAGCGGCATCTGTCCGAGCTGGTCTAAAATCTCTTCAAAAATTCCTTCATATTCAAACTTCACCAGACGATTTCCTTCTTCTACGATTCCAACGACCTCTCCAACAAGAAGACCTTCTCCAAATACGATTCTTGTTCCAACTTTTGCCTTCTTACCGGGCTTTACCAGTGTCTCCCAGATATTATTCTCTTTTCTCTTTAATAATAAAATCTCAATCTTTGCTCCTGTTCCTTCCTTCGCTCCAATCAGTCTTGCCGGAATAACCTTGGTATCATTGATGACAAGACAGTCTCCTTCTTTCAGATATCCTGTAATTTCTTTAAATATATGATGTGAAGTAGCTCCCGTCTCCTTGTCAAGGACAAGAAGTCTGGAACTGGAACGATCCTCGAGCGGATCCTGCGCGATTAATTCCTCTGGCAGATCATAATAAAAGTCCTGACGTTTCATGATTATAAATCCCCTTCCTGTATGTTTTCTTCTATACTATCTTCTACTTCTTCTTTGTTTTCTTTTATTTCTGTTACATTTTCACCTGTAGTCCCAGTTGTTTTTTCAGATTCAGCTTGTGTAAACTCCTTTTTCACTTGCCCGGCATCACTCACGAAACTATATCCTCCATCTGGCACAGCTCTATACGGTTGTCCTGGCTGTGACTGACTCTGCACTTGCACATTTTTCTGTACATAATTCTGTGTCTGCACTGGTTCTCGCGGCTGTACAGACATCTGCGGTTCTGCCGCACTCTGATACTCTGGATACATTTTCACTTTTTTCTCATAGACAACTCTTGTGTCACAGAGCATATCGTGAAAGCCCCGTTTTTCCTTATCAACTCCCACAATAATATATCCAATCCAGATAGATATTCCACATAAGAATCTTCCGACAGTCTCCCGGTATAATACATCCACAAATGAAAGCTTTTCATTCCTGTCAGCAGGTACTACCCTAAGATTCATCAGCCGTTTTCCAATCGTTGTTCCAGTACACCATGTCAATAAAACAAAATACATGACTTTGAAAATGTACAACACAATATCCTTTAATGAATAATGAAACAATACATTTCCATCCAGTATTGTACCACTGATTATGGCTCCGACTCCAATCCAGATAAGCCGTACAACAAGAAGCACAACTGCTGCGATGATGCTGTCAATAATATAGGCTGCTAAACGCACCCAGAACCCGGCATAATTCTCATTACTGTAACTGTTCTGCATAATACATCAGCACCCCGCTTTCCTTCTCTTCGGCAGTTTCCTTTAATATCTGTGCCTCAGATTTTGGAACAAGCTTTTCTGCTTTACTAAATATTGCCGCCAATATGCTTTCCTCACTGCTCGGTGTATAGAACTCGTCTACTCCAAGCTCCAAAGCCATCTGATTCATTACATCCTGGTAAGTTGCGATCTCATCAATAAGCCCATTCGCTTTTGCCTGTTTTGCGGTGTAAGTGCGTCCGTCTGCCAGTGCTTTTACCTGGTCTGCCGACATATCTCTTCCGTCCGCAACAATATTTACAAACTCCTGATAACACTCATCGACCTGCGACTGGTAAATTGCGACCTGCTCGTCTGTCAGCTTGGAACTGTCCTTGTTCACACCACTCGTAATACTGACATAACGAATTCCAAGTTTCTCATAAAGTCCGCTCATATCATACCCTGACATAATGACGCCGATAGATCCTGTAACCGTATTCTTATTCGCATAAATCTTATCTCCGGTTACAGACGTCATGTACCCGCCAGAAGCTGCATAATGTGCCATATAAGTCCAGATTGGACGGCCTGTCGTCTCTTTATATTCTATCAGCTTGTCATGAAGTTCTTCCGACTCATAGACCGCTCCGCCTGGAGAATCCACATACAGCAGAATCCCTTTATTATCTGAATCGTCCATAAGATTGTCAATATAATCCATCGTTGTATTGTGCTGATATCCAGACGATGTATCCAATACACTGCTCTGCGTCTGCTCCTGAATCGTCCCCACTACATTCACAACTCCAATATAATCATCTGCCGGCGGATCAAATTCCAGTTCTCCAGCCAGCATCGTTGTCACATCTTCTGCCATTGTATTTGCAGATAAAGTATTCGTCAATACGCTTGTAACACCTGTCACAATAAATACAGCCCCAGCCACAACCAGACCGATTATCTGTTTGTTCTTCATCTTTTTTCTCCTTTAAGTTCTAAATCTCCATAGCTTTTTTATTGTAACATATGAAGGATTGTTTTTCAAAAAATAATACATTTAACGCGTAGTAAACCTCGAATTTACTACGCGTCCTGCTATTTTGCTAACTTTATTAATTCTTCGACTCTTTTATTACATTCTCCCACCGGCACATCTGTTACAATAACTCTCTTACACTTTTTCATCACTTCAACTGCTCTTTCAAATGTCTCATCACTAATCTGCCGGAATGGTTCTTCTGTAATCACTTCCACTGCCAGAAGTCTTGCAAGCTGATAGTCAATATCATTCTTGTAGAGGATTCCTGCTGCAAATGGAATGTGTTCTTTCTGTAACTGTCGATAAATTGGGATTCCGCTTCCTCCGGACGAAATTACAAATACCTCTGGTTCTCCTTCTATCTTCGGAAGCTCTATGCTTCCAAATACCGGATCAAAAGAACCATTGTCAATTTCATAAAGACTGCGGATTGTATCTTCCTTAAATACCTCTTCTGGCTTTCCATAATGTGCAATGGTATCTCCCTTCACACAGATAATCTTATCCGACACTTTCTGTGCAAGATCAATCTCATGCAGCGACATAATGACTGTAATATGCTTTTTTCTTGCCATACGTTCCAATATTGCAAGTAATTCTAATTTATATCGTACATCTAAAAAAGATGTCGGCTCATCCAGCACAATAATCTCCGGCTCCTGACAGATTGCTCTTGCAAGAAGAACTCTCTGTTTTTGTCCATCACTAATAGCGTTAAAATCGCGGTTTCCCAGATCTTCTGCATGAACTGCCTTCATTGCCTCATCTACGATTTGTTCATCTTCCGGCGTCAGTATTCCAAGCCGCCCTGTATATGGGTAACGTCCTGTTGCCACAATTTCATGACAGGTCATAAGCTCCGTTTTGATACGTTCTGTCAAAACAACAGCCATATTGGAAGAAAGTTCTTTATAAGACATTTCCTGAAGGGACGTGCCATCGAAGAACACCTTTCCTCCAATTAATTTCAATTGTTTTGTAATGCTCTTTAAAATTGTAGATTTACCGGATCCATTTGGTCCAATGAGCGTTACAATTTCACCTTTATCAATACCAATATTAATGTCATGGATCAGTGTCTTTCCCTGGTATCCAACAGCCATATCATCCATTTTAAAATAATAATCTGCCATGTTACATTCTTCCTTTCTCACGCTTCACCATCATATAGATGACAATCGGTGCACCAAGTATCGATGTGACTGTACTGATATTCAGCTCCACCGGTGCCAGTGCCATACGAGCGATCAGATCACAGATCATACAGAATACAGCCCCTATAAAAAATGTACCCGGTATCACCACAATCGGTTTTGATGTTCCGAACGCTTTTCTCGTAAGAAATGGAACTGCAATTCCCACAAAAGAAATTGGTCCGGCAAATGCAGTCACACACGCAGAAAGAATACTTGACAGTAATATAATAACAACTCGGAATACTTTAATATTCACTCCCATACTCTGTGCATATGCTTCTCCAAGCTGATATGCACTGATTGGTTTTGACAGTAAAAATGTACACACTGCCGCAATTCCAACTACAACTATAGCTACTTTTATATTTCCCCAGCTCATACCGGAAAAACTTCCCTGTGACCAGCCATGAAGATTTACAATATCAGAATCATCTGCAAATGTCACCACAAAATCTGTAATTGCGGAACAGATATATCCAATCATGATTCCTCCTACTAAAAGGGATGCCATATGATGAATCTTCTTTGACATCAAAAGAATGAATCCCGTCGATATCAACGAACCGATAAATGCTGCCACTACTAATGTGTAAGATGAAAAATGTCCTACATATTTTAAAAATACAATCATAGTCAGTGCGACAGCCATCTTCGCTCCGGAAGAAATTCCAAGTACAAACGGTCCTGCGATCGGATTTGAGAAAAATGTCTGTAATAAGAAACCGGACAGAGACAATGCTCCGCCCAGTAATGCTGCCATGAGGATACGCGGCAGACGTATCTTCCATATGATACTGTACTCTACCGCCTCTCCATCTTGTAAAAATAATATTCTCAAAATCTTCGGCACAGAAATATGTACATTTCCCGTATTAATATTCAGCACTGTAATGACAAAAAATGCTGCGATCATACACACAAATACAAATGTATATCTGGATCTTTTTCTGAAATTTTCAGTATGAAAACTTAACTGTTCCTGCTTTGTTTCCTTATTTTGCATATTTCTCCACCAGTTTCTTTTATTTTTTGATCTTTATTTCATCTTTTCAAGAAATGTCATCTGACTGGCATCACCATCTGTCAGCATCAGATGAATATCTGAAATCAGTTCTCCAACTGTGTCTGTCGCCTGATATAAGTTCTTACCAGTATACCATACATTTCCATCTTTGACAGCTTTAAACTCTGTAAACAGATTGCTCTTGGCTTCCAGATCACCAAGACTACTCACCTGTCCGTCAATGGTTCCGTTGTAAATAAGATAATCTGCATCTACTGCCGTTGCATAAAATTCTTCCATCGTCAGTTTTACAGATGGCGCATTCCCCTCAGAATTCTTCAGATCCTTGAACACATATCTTCCACCGGCAATCTCAATCATAGTCGGAATGTAGTCATCGGATTTGCGGACAACCACAGAACCGTCTGTATTGATGTAAAAATATGCCACTGTCTTCTCTGTATTCTTAAAATCCTTCAGATCTTCGATTACCTTTGCCTGGTCATCAAAAAATGTTTCTGCCTCTTTTTCTTTATTCAACATTGCTCCATAGACTTTGATCCACTCTGTTCTTCCAAGTGGATGAGACTCATAACTGGAATAATCTACAAATACTGGAATATCAAGGTCTTCAATCATCTCCTGCACCTTCGGTGAGTGAAGAATCATCGTAGATTCTACTGCCAGTTTGCAATCTCCATCTACAATCTTCTCATAATCCGGTTCACTGTATTTTCCTGCAAATGTCATGGCTCCGGATTCCATTGCTTTCTTCGCACTTTCTATATACCAGCCGGAAGCCTCTAAACCAGAAAATTTCACAGTATCAATTGCATCTAATGCATCAAATAATGACATGATTGCTGTAGCAGCCATATAAATATTCTGAACCGGCTGATTGATGACAACAATATCACTGTCCAGTCCCTTCGGAGCCTCTTTGCCTTCCGGAACGATCAGATACTGCCGTCCCTCATGAACATCAATCAGCTTATATCCATCTTTGTAATAAAATACATCGAATTCCTGCGCATACGTCAGATCCATCGCAGACTCATACGTCAGCCCGTCAATTTGAGGGGCTTCTGCTTTTTTTGAATCGCTATTATCTGAGGATGTCTGAGCCGATGAATTCGTACTGTCACTGCTTTCTTTACCGCTTTTCGCAGAGCCACAGCCCATAACCATAAGGGCTGTAGCAAGCAAAAGCGCTGTTATTTTATATATTTTTTTCTTCATGTTCTTTTCCTTTATTCTTCTGTCTGAACTCTTGCCTGGGCAATTGCATCATCACCGGCGTCCTTGACTGCCTGATCAAATAATGTATTCATCTGATCCTCACATCCAAAAAGTACACCGTAAACTTTGATCCACTCATATTTAGCCAAATCTGTCTGCTCATCCTCAGAACGGTCTACGATAACCGGAATTCCAAGTAATGCAAATTTCTCAGTCATCTGCTGGAAGCGCTCTATCTGCTCTTCTACAGTCAATTCTTTCTGTTTTTCAGATTGGTCTTCAGATTTCTTCTTTGATTTTTTATCTGATTTATCATTCTTTTTCTCATCAGATTTTTTATCTTTATCCTTAAAGTCCGTATTGTCTTTATTTTCTTCAAGGTCTGTGATATCCGTCTCTCTTGGAAGAATATCAGATGTAAGTAGTGCAAGATTTGTTTCCTGTTTTACCAGTGTCTTGAAATCTGGCTTCTCTTCTTTTCCACCATAAACAACCTGTGCCTTGTCTTCTCCATCTTTCTTCTCCATCTTTTCTGCAACAGAATCAACTTTACAGTCTTTTTTCTTATCCCCAATCGCTGCAACATTGTCTGTAAGTCCAAGTTCATCCATCTTCTCAAGAAGTGCTTCTGTTGATGTATAAGTCTTATCTGTCGGCATCTGCACTACGATCATATCCTGGTCAAGACCGACTGGGACTTCAACTCCTTCTGGAACAAGAAGATATTTTACAACATTTCCTTTATAAAGCTCTGCTGCCAGTTCCTCTTCACTTATACCATTCAGATTTTCTTCGCCATCCTCCGAAATTCCTACAGCAGCTGTATCTTCTTCTGCTACATTCTCGGATTTTACATCCTTGGAATCTGTACTCTGATCTGCATCTGTATCTTTTGCTACATCTTCACTTTCACCAGTCTCATTTTCTGCATTGATAGCTTCTGCTGCAAGCTTCTCCGGATCATTTGCAGTTCCTTTTGTCATATCAATCTCAAGGAGCGTAATCCCCTGATCATAGTGATAAATCTTGAAATATTCAGCATAATCAAGCTTTGTCTCTGACTGATACGATAATCCCATGATATCAGGAGCCTTTTCATCTAACTGTTTATTAGCCGATGCTCCTCCTAAGGTTGTTCCATTTCCAGCTGCTGCCAGATAAACAAAGATCGTATACTCAATCTCATGTGCGACTGACATTTTATCTGTCATACCCAGAATCTTATTATTCTGATTTAAGGCAACTGGAATCGTTACTGTAGCAGTTCCGCCGCCTTTTGTTGTATAATATGTATTTCCATTTGCTTTTACATATTGATAATGATCACTGTCAAATACCAGTGTTGCATATGCCTGACCATTCTTAATGGTAATCTTATTACAATAAATCTTAACCTTTCCTGTACCACCTGACCATGTAAAACGATCCGGTGTATACACACCATCTGCCAGTGTTGTAGAGCTGTTTACCTGACTCGTTGCACCGCTCGTATCGGCTTCATACTTAGATTCATTCTCTGCTTTTCCATCATTCGGCTTCAAGACAGATCCGTTATTGCCACTATTGTTATTACCATTGTTTCCGTTATTGCCACCGTTGTTGCCATTATTGTTGTTATTTCCATTGTTGTCATCGCTGATATCACCGATTTTCTTCACTGTCTCTGACTTGAATGTAAGGATTCTGTCATACCAGATTGCATTTTTTATAGAATATGCCGCTACATCTATTCCTTTATCCAAAGCTTCCACTGGAATGGTATAAGTATATTTTCCATTACTGTCTGCTACAAATGGAATCCAGCTAGACTGGTCTGCCGCTGCCGCTTCTTCCTTGGTTCCCATATACAGATATCCATATCCTGTTCCACTCAGTGTCAGCACTGCGCTCATCTTTCCATCTTTTGATGTTAATTTGCAGTCTACCACACGGAACATAGATGCACTGGATTCTACGTCAATACTGTAAATACCATTTTCCAGAACAGGGACATCGCCAATCTTTTCCAGGCTGTTGGAATCAAATGTAAGCATTCTGTCATACCATTGCTGTCTATTATGTGAAAATGCTGCTACTGCGATTTTTTTGTCCAACGTCTCTATCGGCACTGTATAAGTATATTTTCCCTCTTTGTCTACTACATATGGAATCCAGGCAGACTTGTCCGTCTCTGCGGCTTTTGCTCCGGTTCCCATATACAGATAATCATATCCGGTTCCGCTCAGTGTCAGCACTGCACTCATCTTTCCGTTCTTGACGGTCAGTTTACAATCTATTACATTGAACATGGATGAACTGGAAGTTACATTATTCACTTTATAAATTCCGTCTGCAGGAACTACTATTCCCGGGTCTGGATCCGGATCTGGTGTCGGGTCTGGATCTGGTGTCGGAAGTTCTCCTGTCTTCTCAAGAATTCCATTAATAAATGCTCTTGAATCTTTTGTTGACCACTGACCTGTCTTTGCTGAACGTACGGAATAACTAAATTCTTTTCCAAGTTCTGATACAGGCATTGTAAATGTAAAACTCTTATATCCACTTGCAATGTCCGAGCGGTCTTGTGGAACAATCGCGTTTGCTTCCTTTACTTCGTCAGAATCCACCGTATTACCGATATATAATCTGTCATATAGACCAGCCTGTGTCACCCAAGTAACAGTAGCCTGATCTCCACTTATAGAAACACTACTTTCTCTCTCAAAATTCAAACTATATGAATTTGTAGTCGGATAAGCCGAACCATATAAATTGTATACACCTTCTGCAGTTGTATTAACTCTGTTCTCCAGATTCGGAATGTTTATGAACAAATCTCTTGCCCAGGTAAACCACTTTTCATTTCCAGGTGTAATTGCAATGTTCATTCCCTGTTTTTCAGCCTGTATATCAAATGTGAAGGTTGTTACATTTTTTTCTAAATCATAAGTTCCTTTATAAACCGGTGTCTTATCCGTATCTGCCTGTACTCCAAGATAAATTTTTGTCCACTTGTTTCCTTTCACATCTAACGTCATACGAATATTCTCTCCGCGCAATACTGCTTTCGAAGAAACAATTACAAAATCATTAAATGTACTTCCTGTACCTCCGGCAATCACCTTCACTTCATCAGTAGCAGTTGGAAAACTTTCAATTCCCTCATATGGAATATAAATCCAAAGATCCTGTTTACTATACCAAGTTCCATCCACTTTTCCTAATGTAACCGGGAGAACCTTTCCGCTGTATGATACCGGCACCTGAAATGTGAATGTATATCCTCCATCTGCCAACTCAGTTCCTTTTACAACTGAATTTTTGATTATATCTTCTTTTTCTCCCAGATATAATTTATCAAAAGATACATTCTTGGTCGAAATTGTAATCTCTAAATTATCTCCATCTTCCTGAACTTTTGACTTATTCACCACAAACATCTTAAATGCACTGCCATCAGCCTTGACAACCTGAACCTTGCTGCCCGTTACAGTCGGCGCAGATGGATTTTCCACTTTTGCAACATCAGAAGTTACAGTTGTTCCATTAGAATCAGATATGATACAACGATATTGTCCGATTTTATCTATTGCCATCTGAAATGTGTATATATTTGTCTTTGCGCTGATTCCATCACAGTCTGTCCAGCTTGTCCCATCTGCACTATATTGCCACTGATAATTTAATTTAACACTCTCATCACCATTCACCACAACATTAAGGGATACTTGTGTATTATTCTTCGCAATTACATCTTTTGGCTGTGATTGAATTACAACCTCTGTCTGCTTTTTAAATACATCTAAAGCAGGTATTTTTAATGCAAGGGAATTATTTGTGCTAAATGTTCCATCTTTTTTCTTTCTCGGAACAAAATGCACTTCTCCTCCCGCCATGGAGTTCGGAACTTCAAATGTAAATTTTTCCAGATTTTTTACACTATCTACTTCTCCCATAACCAATGGAGTTTTTTCTGCATCATCTTTTCGCCCGATATAAATTGCGTCATATGTAAAGTTTCCACTGCTTGCTGGTTTCACCCAGATAGATACTTGAATCTTATCTCCTATAATCTTTGCTTCTGACTCGGCAATCTTAATCATCGAATATGTCTGTCCAGGCTTTTCAATATCATCACTGGCATAAATAGCCTGAATATCGTTTTTAGTTATATATGCATTGTCTTCTGTACTATTGTTGCCGGAATTTTCACCATCACCATTTCCCTCTTCATCTGTTTTTTGTTCTGGAGACGGTGGCTGAGAATTAATCACAGGTTCTTTAGGATTTGGAATACTCATCCAGAGATAATTATCACTCCAGGTACCGTTATCAGAACGTCCAACAGCTATCGGAATCCAACTGTTCGCTTTTGATAATGGTACACTTATAGAAAATTCACAAGTACTTCCTGTGTTATTTCCTACTATATAATTATTTTTTTCTGTATCAGTTACCGATCCTAAATACAACCAGTCAAAAACTTTTTTAGTTCCTGTGTGAAATGAAACCTTAACCTGATCATCTTTCACTTCCATTTTGTCAACAACAACCGGGAACATTCCATACTCGCTCCCATCATTTTTCAATACCTTTACGTCGTCAATATCTACTGTCGGCTGAACCGGTGTCTCTGTCACCTTCGTTTCCGCCTCTGTCATCTGTGAGCCCTGAGATATCTCCGTTTCCGGATTACCTGCCTCAGTTTCCAGCACACCGGCATTATCTTCCGGCTGTTCAGATGTTATATCCTCTTCTGTTTTTAATTCTTCTTTACTCTCCTCTTTAACAGCTGTACTTTCTTCCTGTGCATGACCAGTATCGCTTGATACTTCTTCTGTTTCCTGTTGCACAATACCCTTCGCATCCTGATCTTCTGCATATACGTTCGCATAAGACAAAGGTGTTGCCACCATAGACGCAACCAGCACTCCGGCTAAAAAGCCTGCACTTTTTCTCTTCATCTTTTCCTCTCCTTATTCCGTTTTTCTTTGTAATTTGGGAATTATTAAGAATTATTTACACGAAAATAAAAATCCTCTACTTTTAAAAGTAAAAGATTTCCTGTTCCTTATATATTTCGGCACAATCAATTACTCGTGATCTGGAATTTCTATTTCCCGTACCAACGGTCGGCAGGTTTCCTGACTTGTAAATCTTACATAGAATCTCCTTCCCAGTCTCCCAGTGGATGTCTAACACAACCTCAGATTCTGTGCTAACACATGATCTATGTATTCACTCACAGTGACGAGTTCGTACAGGTCTCGCACCTGTTTCCCTTTTACCTGTCTTCTAAAAACAGCACCGAACGTTCTTCATAATTTTCCATAACAAATATAACATTTAGACTTGAGAAAGTCAATGAAACCGGGGTTTTATTACAATTCATTATACTTCAGTGGCATACTTAAAAAGCTTCCACAGGATTTCTCCCATAGAAGCTTCTTTTTTCAATTTATACGCCAAATTCCTCATACAATTTCTTACGATATTCCAAATCCTCCAACGCCTTAATACTATCTTCCTGACGATTCTGCTTTGAAAGCTTCATTAATAAATTGGCAAGCCGTTCTTCCCCTATACGTTCTCCTTCTTTTCTTCCTTCTTTTCTTCCTTCCTCTCTTCCTCGTATTCTCCCTTCTCTTAAGCCTCGCTCTGTTGCCTCTTCTCTTACCAGTCTTTCTCTTTCTTCCATCTTCATATACTCGACCTCCACACTTGTACTTGTTTTTATCTCCTGTATACTCTCATGCAGACGGCGAAGTCTTTCATCACATTCCTCTGGAAGTCCATGTTCATTACTCTCAGTAATATAATGAAGAAAATCCACTAATTCTTTCGATACTTCATCTTCATTTTCCCCTTTTGTACTGAGAAATAATTTTGTAACCTCATCTCCAAGTAATAAATCTGGCTGTTCCTTGCAGCGACTCTCAAACGTATAGCAATACTTCTTCATTCCATATGGATCATAGTCACAAATTACAATAATAAACAGCGGTTTTAGCTTATCAAAACCTTTTTCACCGCTTTTCAACATTGGTGCGTCCATCAATGCCTGATAGAATCTGGTTCATTTTGGAATATTTCCTTCCTTCCGATTCTGCATCTCTACATCAAAAACGCGACCATCTTCAGATTCTGCGACAAAATCCATTCGGATTCCACGTTTTCCCGGAATATTGTGAATAACCTTCTGACCTTCTTTCCACTTGAGGCTTTTTAATCGCAAACCAGTAGATAATTCGATAATTGTCTTGCAATTTTCCAGTTCCGCGGTTGCCACATCAAATAGAAAATCGTCCGTGAGATTCATCTCCTTTAATGGCTTCCATCTGTCTTCCTGCATGATTAAGTTTTCGGTTCTCTCCATACACTTTTCTCCTTGTATTATACCATTTATAGTTATTTTTTCAAACATGGAATATCGGACGAATCTGTCCGTATGATCAGAGCAGAACTGCTCTTAAATTAACTTGATCTTTTTCGAATGTTTGAAGTGGGTATATCATAACATATTCAACATCTTCTATACAATCAATTATTACTTAAACTTTTCTTAAATCTGTAGAACTTTTTATAAATGTAATTTTTACATGCCGTTTTGTTTCATTAGATATACAGATGTAAATAGATTTATAAATTCGTCCGATTTATCAAGAAAGGACAGCCATGTGTTTTTTCACATCGGCTGTCCTTTTGACATTTCATAAATATGCTGTTAAACAAAAGCCACTGACTACAATAGCTTTACTTCTTTAAAAATCCCATGATTCAGCTGATAGCCAACATTCTTAATACACATCTGTCCGGCAAAATGTGCTTTTCCAATCATATGAATGCAGGCCTGTGCATATCCGATTGGCTCTTCTAACTGATGATCCACAAACTTCGCTTTTCCTGTTCCAATAAGAGCGAGTGTCGTTTTCGGGCAGAGCAGAATCATAGTCTTATCATCGGCAAGCTGCTCTACTTTCTTCAAGAATGGGTACGTAAAATTCACCGTAACAGCTTCCATCATCTTCGGTCCCAGAATATTCACTCCGCCAGAAGAATCTGCATAGCTGATCAAATCTCCCCCGTACTCTTTCACCAGTTCCATATATTTCAAAATCTGATCTCCCAGTTTCCAGAAGACCTTTTCCATCACTTCCGGTTTTTTTCGCATTCCCTTGAACACATATCTTGCATCGATCAGCACATTGAGAATTGTAAATGGTCCTGCCACTTCGAATACAACATGTTCTCCTTCTTCACGAAGTTTTTTACATGCAAGAAGAGTCTCTTGAATTCGTCCTTTCGTGAAATCCATGTCCGGCAGATTTAATATTTCTTCTACATCTGTACAGACATATCCTCCAGCTCTCGGACCTGCAATCTCATTTCCAAGATTTATAATTCCTCCCATAGCCTCTGCCTCTAATGTATGGCAAAATGGGAGTTCACATATAACTGCTTTATCTTTCTCTTTCAACATTTTTGAAAGAGTCACCATTGTATCACAATGTGTATATGCATCTGGAAATGTTAGTCCCAGTCCTTCTGTCACTTCTGAACGAATTCCTGCTGAATTATCATATGTACAATTAAAATCTTTTATATCTCCCATATTTTTAACATTACCTCTTCGCATAACCAAGATTGGATTCCCTCGCTTTATCCGGGTACTTCCTATCTCATTCATTTCTTCAATTTTTAGTGGACTTCCGGAAACATAAGGCAATCGGCAAATAATCTCTCATAGCCTTCTGTTGCACCAAGTTCCATATAATCCATATGATGAGCCAGTTCTTCCATCTCTCGCTTCACCTGACCGGATAAGAGCGCCATATAAGCTCCGGTCTTGGAAGAGTTACCGACATAGACAAGTTTATCTTTCACTTCTGCCGGAAGAATTCCTGTTCCAATAAGGCTGTCTGCCGGAAGATGTGCTCCAAATTGTCCTGCAATCATAACCTTGTCAAGCTCACTCATCTCTTTTCCTGCCTTCTTAAGAAGTGCATAGAAGCCAGACAGAATAGCTCCTTTTGCAAGCTGTACCTGTCGGACATCTCCCTGAGTGATCTTAAGGTCTTCCGTCATCTTGAACTGACGTTTGATACCATCCATCTCAATCATTGGGTAACGATAATCTGTCTCTTCCAGATTCTTCAACTTGATAAATGCGCCGTCTTTTCTTACCAGTCCGGTTCTTACCAGTTCTTTTACCACTGCCAGGATACCACTTCCACAGACACCGATTGGATCAGCATTGCCGATAATTTTCAGCTTCACGCCATCTTCCTTAATTTCAACATCTTCAATAGCTCCTTCTGCCGCACGCATACCTGAGCTGATGTTCATACCTTCCAGTGCCGGACCTGCGGCACAGGAACAGGAGAGCAGTCTTCCATGATCTGAAAATACAATCTCTCCATTCGTTCCAATATCAATAAACAAGACATTTTCATCTGCCTTATGAAGCTCACAGACATAAGCTCCTGCCACAATATCTGCTCCGATATAAGATGATACTGATGGCAGACAATAAAGTCTTGCCCCCCTGGATGCATGAATACCAATCTCCTCTGCTTCAATATCCTTTGCCTTTACAAACATTGGTGCATACGGTGATTTTCCAATGGACAGTGCATCTACACCAAGAAGCATATGCATCATCGTGCAGTTCGCTCCTACAGAGACCTCGTAAATCTGTTCTTTCTTCACTCCGGTCTGGCCACAGACATCCGCAATCATCTCATTGATAGAAGCAACGATTGCTTCCTTAAGTGCCTGTACCCCCTCCTTGGGATGCTCCATCTCATAAGTAATGCGAGTCAGGACATCCAGTCCAAAATGCTTCTGTGCATTGATCATAGAGGAATCTGCCAGTTCTTTTCCGGTCAGCATATCAATCAGTGCTGTAACAACGGTTGTTGTTCCGATATCTATTGCGATTCCATACATAGAATCTGTAGTATCTCCCTCTTCCAAATCCATCAGCACTTTTTTGCCATCTTTTTCACAGTGGATAACTGCCGTGTAACTTCCTTCTTTGAAACAGAATCCACGCAATACAGAAAATGGAAATTCCACATCCGAAAGCTGTTCTTTGATCTGATCTTCAAATGGTGTCTGGTCTGTCAAAAGCGGCTTATGTATATTCACGACCTGTTTGACAATATCCAGGTCTTTTTCGAATTTTGGCACATATCCTTTTGATAGAACTTCATGCTTGCGCTCTTTCTGCATCAGCTCTACTTCCAGATCACACTGTGGATGAACCATACAGGAAAGACGCACACCACTTTTTACTTCTTCTGGTTTTAAGAAACGTAATTCTGTAGAAGATACTTCCCCTACTTCTCCTGATACAATGCGTACTTTACACTTTCCGCATACTCCTTTTCCATTACACGGATTATCAATAAATATGTTCTGCGCCAGCAAGATTTCTAGAAGGCTTGCTCCCGGTTCATAATCGTATTCCTTGCCAGACTGAACGATACGTAATTTATACATTAGCTGCTTCCTCCATAATTCCATGACGGATTGCCTGGATATTGGTCAGTGGTGACTTCGTTCCAAGTCCGCATGCCGGAGAAATGATATTGGAACCGTCTTTCCAACATTTTACTGCAAGCTGCTCTACCTTCTCAGGCTGTCCAAACTCCAGCGTCCACGTACTGACATTTCCCATCAGGGCGTGCTTTTTTAAATGTTCGCGTGCCTCACGCATAGATACACAAGAATCGAAACTAAGTACGTCAGAATGTATCAGCTCTGCCTGCGGATATACATTTTTCATCTGTCCGCAAATATGCATGATTTTTCCCATGGTTTCTTTCTGAAGAGCATCCCAGATCATATTATTATATTTGACTGTATACTCCTCAAAAAGCTTCGGTCCCAAAATCTCTCCCGTTCCACTTGGATCGGAAATGGCAATGATATCTGCACCGGCATCAATCTGTGCTCTTGCAAACTTTATAATCTCATCAGTCACAAACTGCATGTAACGGTGTGCTTCTTCTTTTTTCTTGCGAAGCTCTTTATAAAAAATAACCGGCTCCATAACGGAACTTGCTGTGCTGACCGGTCCCGTAATATTTCCGATAATCGGCACATCTAAGTTTCTGGATTTTAGAATACGGATTGCATCCAGTACAACCTTTGCTCTTCCTTCCTCCATACTCATCGGTGTAATGGTCTCCCACTCTGTGACCGAATTGATCGCATATCCCGTTACATGCGGCTCATAAATTTTGCTGCCCATAGTCACCTGAGCCCCCATAGCTTCTGCCTCAATCGTCATGCAGAATGGAACACCTACATTTTCAAAGCAGCCTTTTTCATAATTAGCTTCTGCCAAATCTGCCATCATTCTGGCATTCAGATGTGCCTCCGGCCAACTTACATTTGTCTCATCCATCAGATCTGTCGTTATCATATTCATCATTCCACCGGGACAGATACATGGCGGTCTGTCCGTCGGCTCCTGATGCATAGCTTTCATAATTCGTTCTTTTGCATCCATAAATCCCCAGCTCCTTTTTCGAATTCTTATTCAGATTCTTTTATATTTAGCCTGGCCTATACCTTTTCAGACCGTTTCCAGTACAGCTTTTGTCTTTTCTATCTAGGCAATTCCTGTCAGCTCTTTCGCAACTTTTACAGCTTCAACCGCATTCACAGAGTATCCCTCTGCTCCGATATCGTCCGCAAATTTTTTGGAAATCGGGCTTCCTCCGACCATAACTTTGAACCGGTCACGGATTCCCTGGTCTTTTAATTTCTCTATAACTGTCTGCATTCCACCCATAGTTGTCGTCATCAATGTAGACATACAGATCAAATCTGCATCTACCTCTTTTGCCTTCTCAATAAACTGGTCAAGCGGAACATCTCGTCCAAGATCATACATCTCGAATCCTGCTGTCTCCATCATAATCTTTACCAGGTTTTTACCGATGTCATGAGTATCTCCTTCCACAACACCAATAACTGCTTTTTTCTTTGTCTGATCATCTGTATTTTCCAGATGCGGACGAAGTACATCCAGTCCCGCATACATTGCATCAGAGCAAAGGAGTACATCTGTTACAAAATACTCTTCTGCATCGTAAAGCTCACTGGCCTTGTTCATACCATCTACAAGACCTTCCATGATTCCATCAAACGCCGGATATCCGGCCTCAATATATTCTTTCGCAACGTCTACGACTTCCTCATCTTCCATTTCTACTACACACTCTGATAATTTTGCTAATAATTCTTCTTTAGATGCCATACTATAAATCCTCCATAATCTATATTTTTATTAAAAAATACCTCATAGCCCGCAAGCTGTTTTCTCCTGACATTCCCATCTGTTGACGTATTTTATCTTGATACATTTTAACATTAATTACACGTATCTTCAAATTGAGTACTTCAATATATTCGTACAGACATTTATCCTTTCTATATGTCATCCATCAGATAACGAATCGCCCAGGCCGGCACTTCCGGAATCTTATCCAAAACTTCACTATCATATATAAATGCCACTGGATACTCTGGTTTTTTTCTCGGATAAACACCCATTCCATCTGTAAAATACAGCATTCCATTCAAGTTCGTAAGTTCTCCGTTTTTTCGAAGTTCTTCTATATACTCAAATGCCGGTCTGAAATCAGTTCCTCCCCGGCCATAAAGTGTCAAGTCTTCCATCACCTGCTCCAGTTCTTTCTCTGATGTAATCTTCACATCCTTCTGAACCAACGCATCACACTGGATCAGATGAAAATTCACCCTGTCTTCGCTTTCCTGCCCACTTTTTAATATCTGGTACGTTTTTTCCAGAAATCTCCGAAGTTTTTCTTCCTCCACTGACCCTGAAGTATCAATCACAGTCACAAATGTTTTCACCACCCGGACATCCTTGTACTCCAACGGCTCGATCAGTGGCATATTTCCATACAGTTGCATTCCATAAGTATAGAAATTATAATCAAATTCCTCATCATTGATCTTCATATGTTCCCCAAGCCTGGTGAACTTTCTTAAGAATGCACTGTAATCCTGCTTCTTTCTGTTCGCAAGCTTTAAATTCACCAAAAAATCACCGGTTTCACCACTCCGGCTTCTCATAAATGTCTCAAGTTCCACCTGAATCTTTTTCGCAACCTGCTTCCACAGCTCTTCCAATTTTTGATTCAAGAACATGACTTCCCGGTTCTGACTCACCTGCCCCGATTTCACCTGGATTACATCATTCCTGTTTTTTGTTTCGGGATACCAGAAGCTATGGTCATCCCGACGGAAAATTTTCTCCAGCCGGTCTATTTCTGACTCTTTTGTCTTTTTCAGATATCCATAAATCTTTTCCGCATTCATAAGTCCCACATTTTTTCGGATGCGGTCAAGTTCCCGCTTTTCATCTGTCCCGGCACTAATGTCTGCAAAGTCCATTTTCCAACTTTCGATGATATATTCTGTTGCCATATCGCATGCAAGATCCCATTTTCTTTGCTCAATCTTTGGATTTACAAAGAAGTGTCTGAATATTCCATGCACGACTAAATGCATATACATTCTGCTGACGAAACCTTTCTCTTTCTGATATACTCTCAGTACGTATTCTGGATTATAGTAAAGATTTTTCCCATCTGTTCCCATGCCATATGAACGATTACACATACATTTAGAGGGACTCTCCGTCAACATCCGAATTGCCGGTTCCAGAAACCTCATATTGACCAACATTCTCTGTCTACTAAAGTTCAGAACTTCTGAAGCCACTTTTATTATTTCCACACACATAAATATTACACCTGATCAAGCCCCAAATTTTTAATCTGATCCATAATATCTTTCTGTCTCTCGTAGAACATCAAATTCTTATTATGTTTAAAATACTCACGACATCCATACTGACTGATAAATCTGGCCGTATATTCATTCTCCGTAAGTTCTGTCACAAGTACAAGAATCTCCTGTCCTTCTTCAAACACATCTTCGCAAAAGTAAAATGAGTTGGACAGACACCCCGATGCTTTTCTTGTCTGCTCTTGAAAGCTTTCTGTCAGCTGGGCAAAATAATCTCTGAGAATTACAAAATCTCTTTCATCCGGAGTCCGTATACCTGCTTTTTTCCGGCATTCTTCCAGATAGACAAGCACACGGTCATCTTCCCACACCTGGGCACGGGATAAATTACCGGCACGTTTTTTCTGTTTTTCTTGTTCCATTAAACATTCTTTTTGTTGTTCGATACAAGAAACAAGGTCTCGGCCTTTTTCCACATCTGCTTTTATCTTTTTCAGGCAATCCCCAAATACAAACAATGCATTTTGCATCTCCATTGTCTCTTTAACAGTATCCGTAATTCCATCCATCAAAAGACCAAGGAACGAAATCCGCTCATCAAAAGATGCTTTCATTGCCCTCTGTCTTACTTGCTCTGATGGAATGCCGAATAAGATACGGTCCACCTGATAATCATTTTTATATTTTTTGAACAGATCATAATAAATTGCAAAGTCACGGGCAATCTGCTCGTCCTGCACGTACTGGCTGATCAGATTCAGATCCACAGGCAGATTCTTCTTTTCACTCAGGCACATGATCTGACTTAAATCTTCCCAGCCTCTTGCTGTCACAAAATGCTTTCCATCCACAGTATTTTTCACGGAATAAAATGCATCTTTCTTCAGATCCAGATAAGTCAGGATTGCCGGGTGCATCCCCTGCTCATAAGCATATGTTTTCCAGACACTATAATCAGGCTCTACATCCATTCTCTTTACGCGGTCCCAGGACGCAATATCGAATTCCCTCACAGAATGATTGTATTCTGGCGGATTCCCTGCTGTTACGATAATCCAGCCCTCAGGCACTTTGTGTTGTCCAAATGTCTTGTACTGTAAGAACTGAAGCATCGCCGGCGCCAAAGTCTCAGATACACAATTGATCTCATCCAGAAAAAGGATTCCTTCACGTATCCCAGTGTCCTCCATCACTTCATAAACCGCTGCAATAATCTCACTCATCGTATACTCAGATACCTGAAATTTTTCTCCGCCATACTCCTTTTCTACAATGTATGGAAGTCCCAGTGCACTCTGCCTTGTGTGATGTGTCATCGTGTAAGACACAAGTGCTACTCCAAGTTCCTGCGCAACCTGCTCCATAATTGCAGTTTTACCGATTCCCGGTGCTCCCATCAAAAATACCGGACGCTGCTTTTCTGTCGGAATTATATATCTGCCTTTTTCATCCTTTTCCAGGTACAATTTTACCGCATGTTCAATCTGCTCTTTTGCTTCCCTAATATTCATAAATATTATGACAACGCTGCCAGAAGCTGATCAAGCTGGCTGCCCGTCTCCTCCTTCTTATCCTCATTTTGGATTTCATTCTGATAATTCAACAGCATGCTACGGATCTCCATGTCGGATTTTTGCAGTGACTGATTCAGAAGCCTGTTCACTGCCTGTTCCGCCAATAAATTGTAATGAATGAAAAACTGTAATAACTTTTTATTTTCTAATAAAAGGACTTCATAGGAACTCCGGTTTTCTTTCAGATCCTTCACATAAGAATCAAGGATTTCACTTCTTACATCTCCCTGTTCTACCAGGTAATCTGCAAGTCCTGCTGCCGCCCACATTCTCCATTCTTTTGCAAATCTCGTAATCCTCATATTCGGTGCAATGATTTCTTCCATGTCATAGCAAGTTGTCCACATATCCCAGTCCTGAAACACTTCTTCATCCACCGGGTTTCCTTCTATATACACTCGTTTTAATGCAGAACATTGTGAAAAAATGCCTTTGCCAAACTCTGTCACCCGTTTTGGGAAATGAAGTTCTTTTAAATTCGTACACCGGTAAAACACCTTGCGTTCTACCACTTCCAGTCCTTTTGGCAAATGTACTTTCTCCAGACTGACACAAGTCACAAAAGCACCTTCTTCAATTCGCTTCACACTCTCCGGTAAATCCACCTGTTCCAGAGCCGCGCACCCGGAAAATGCATGAGCCCCAATCACTTCTGTATCATGCGGCAGTATTACTTCCCGCAGTTTTCCACAATCATTGAATGTATCATGTGGAATCTCCACCAGATGTTCTGGAAACTTCGCTTTTTTTAACATCCTGCAATAACGGAATGCACTGTGCCCAAGTTTCTGCAAATTCTCCGGTAATTCCATATATTCCAAAGGTGTTCCGCTGAAAGCATAAATGTCGATTGTTTTTATGCTTTCCGGTAAATGTATCTTTTTGATTCCACTCCCCTGAAAGGCATGCTTTCCGATTCGTTCCACTGAATCTGGCAAATGCACTTCCTGCACTTCCATGCAATACTCAAAAGCACTGTCTGCAATGATCCGGATACCATCCGGCACTTCTACAAATGCGTCAGCTCCAAGATATTTTATAAGCGTATCTCCTTCTATCTGAAGATTTTGATCTATGTTTCCGGATTCCATTACACTTTTTAATACTTCCCGTGCATCTTCACTTTTCAACGCTTTCGTATTCAGTCGTTCCAGCGCTTTCCAGCCTTCTTCTATTTCCTCCGGTTCCACATCGTCTGAATCAATATTATTGACCAGAATCACATCTGCATGTTCAATCTGGTCTACATAAAATTCTCCCAGTCCGGAGGCATATGCCTCCACCATGCCAATGTCTACAACTGTAACATTCGGTCCAATCACCATCTCAAGATGTTCCTTCTCTTTTAGCTGCGTACATACTTTCACGACATCGGACAGTTTTCCAAATCCAGATGCTTCTATAAAAATTCTGTCCAGGCAATCTTCCATGGCAATCCGGCGCATCTTTTCTTCAAACTCAAGTGCCATCCCGCAGCAAATACAGCCCTCACCGATTTCTTCATAGATCAAGCTGCCTTCTACATTTTCCCGGTCAACTACTTGTGCACCAAAATCATTTTGAATTACCGCAGTCTTTCCCTTTATCTGTTCTATACATTGATTTAAGAATGTTGTTTTTCCGGATCCCCGAAATCCAGATATGATCTGAACAACCATGTCCTTTTTATCTACCTCCATCAGATTAGTTTTCTGATTTTATATCTTTTTATTCAAATTTGGCAGATTATCTTTCCGACACATTTTACTCAAAGTTCTTAGGATCTAATGGCCATTTCCCATACTTTCTTGCTGCATTCATAAACGCTTCAATATTCTCCAATTTTACCTGACCGGAAAGATCACATCCAGAGGCAAGAATATAACCATTCGGTGAATCCCATGCTTTCTGCAAACACCTCTTTACAGCTGCATCCATTTCTTCCTTTGTTCCCTGAATAAAATAGTCGACCGGTGCCACATTTCCAAGAATCGGCATCTTCTGCCCTGCTGTATTTTTTACATGCTCCAAATCAACGACATTGTCCACACTGATCATATCACTTCCTGCATCTGCCATGTCATCAATTGTTTTGGTCGTATCCCCACATATATGATAGCAGACCATTCCTCCTGCATTATGAATTGCCTGATTTACTTTTTTTGCATACGGAAGCACAAACTCCTGATACTGACTATTTCTCAAGATTGTGCCAGAAGCGAGTGGATCACATTGTAAGATCAATACCCCTTCTTGAATGAACTCTTTATAAATATCGATAAGACAATCTTCAGACGTTCCGGATCCAGCTTGTCAATATCATCCAAACTTTCAAGCGGATACGTTGCGATTGCAGGTGTCTGAAACTCCGAATCATTGGTCGTTCCCCCAAGCCCAACTCCTACCATGTGAAGCCCGTATTCAATGACTGCAAGGTCATTACCAAATCTTTTGTACGCTTCAATCTGACACTTTGCCTCATTCTCCGGTGAGCTTCTTTTCTCGCGATGAGTCATCCCACATACATCGCCTGACATAGATACTATGACCGGCATTGCAAGCATTCGATCCATCGATTGTCCTGTCATAAAAGCATTCAGTCTTTGATTCGGTGTCATCTGGTCTAATTCGTGCATAAATCTCCTCCTCGTATTATACATGCAAACAATAAGTTTCTCAACATTCCCCCTGGATTTTATACACTATAACTTCTATCACTGTCATGAACGATCAGTATAAAATATTTTTCCACTAAAAAAGGCAGGGAAAATAAAACGAAGTGTCTGTTCTTTTCCCTACCGAAAATCCCAATTCCTATATAGCAGGTTTCCTGGCTTGATTTCATCCTCTGCTTTCCTCTTCCCGGCTTATATTACTGCTGTTCTGTTGCGGATATAAATACCAGTGACTCCGTTGAAGCTTCGTCCATCTTACAGTAGAATAGGCTGCCCTGGATTCTCACCAAATTCCCTTTTAAATGTCAAATCCATCACTAATATAGTCTTCTGCATCCAGTATAATTATTAAGCACGCTTATTTCAAATAAATAATATTGATATATCTACCCAATTATCGTTTTTCCAAATAAAATACACTCAGTCTTCATGGAATTCCTAAAAAGAATAAACTCATAAAAACCAAGTGTACATAATTAAGAATGGCTCTACATTCCTACTTGCGAAACTACATACTTATTTTTTTCTTAATGCTTTCTTTTTCTCAAGATTTGTGACAACCATACAGCAGCTTGCATCACCTGTGATGTTTACTGTTGTACGTCCCATATCAAAGATACGATCCACTCCGGCTACAAGAGCGATTCCATCTACTGGAAGTCCTACAGATGTAAGTACCATTGCCAGCATAACCATTCCAGATCCCGGCACACCTGCTGTTCCGATAGATGCCAGTGTTGCTGTCAGGATAATCGTCAGCATCTGTGGAAGTGTCAGGTTGATTCCATAACAGGACGCGATAAAGATTGCACATACTCCCTGATAAATTGCAGTTCCATCCATGTTAATTGTTGCTCCAAGCGGAAGCACAAATGAAGTCACTTCTTTTGATGCTCCCATGTTCTCTACACACTCCATATTGATTGGAAGTGTTCCTACGGAAGAAGCACTGGAAAATGCAAACATCATTGCCGGAAGCATTCCTTTAAAGAATGCGATCGGACTCATACCGCCCATTGTCTTTACTGCTAATGAATATACAACAACTGCATGTATAATGTAGCAGACATACGCTGCTAAAAGCACCATTGCCAGTGAACCGATGATCATCGGACCATTTACTGCAATAACCGGGCACAACAGACAGAATACTCCGATTGGAGATAATCTTAAGATCATCTCCATACATTTCATAAACATATCATTCAGATCATTACACCCCTGAATCAAACGTGGATTTTTCTCCGGTCCAATCAGAATAATCGCAAATCCGAACAATACTGACATCACAATTACCTGAAGCATATTGGACTCAGACATCGGTGCAATAAAATTGGATGGGAAAATATTCACAATTGTATCCATAAATGATACCGACTCTGCTGCTTCATAAGTCAAGTCTGTTGTTGCAACGACCGGGAACATTCCTTTGAACAGATTTCCTCCAATCAATCCAAATGTGATTGCAAATGCGGTTGTACACATATAGTATACAACGGTCTTCAAACCAATTGCTCCTACTTTTTTAATATCCTGCATGGAGATAATCCCACACATAATGGAGAATAATACGATTGGAACTACGATGAACTTTACAAGGTTCAGGAAAATTGTTCCAAACGGCTTAATGTAACTCTCTGCAAATTCTGCATGACTCTGCATCAGAAGTCCTACTACAATTGCAAGAATCAATGCGATAAAAATCTGCATTGCCAAAGACATTTTTTTCTTTTGTTTCATGATTTTAACCTCTCTTTACTTGATTTTATTTCCCCGTTATATTTTACCCCAAAAAAGCACTGTCATAAGACAATGCCTTTTCTCTGTTATAAAATTATATCATACCTTATTCTGATTCATCAACCAGTTTTTTGCAAGTTCATGTGGAAAATTATGCATTTTCGATATCTTTTTTGCTTCAAAATATCATTTTTGCATATTTTAATCTTCCAGAATGCCTCTCGGAAGCTTTCCTAACTGCGCACCACGACCGTATTTTCTTGCCGCATAGATGAATGCCTCAACATTTCTCTTCGGTGTACCAATCGGGAGCTGACATCCTGTATTCAAAATGTAACCTTTGGGATTATCTCCACATTTTCTCAAGCAGTCTTTACATGCCTCAATGACATCATCAATCGATCCATCTTTCATCACTTCGATCGGCGGAACATTTCCGGCAAAGCGCATCCGGTCCCCCACCTCACGCTTAGCAACCTCCAAATCCTCGCAATTATCGATACTGAATGAAAATAGACCTGCATCTGCAAGATCACTCCAAATAGGGCTTGTCTTACCACAAATATGAGCTCCCGGTCTTGATCCCATAATTTTCTCTGTTCCATCAATCAGTTTTTTAATATAAGGAAGCGAAAATTCATCAAATTGCTTCTTACTAATTACATCCATACAAGTTACCGGATCAGAAAAATTGGTTCCAACTGATCCGAACTCATGATAAAATGCTTCAAACCATTTTAAAGAACAGACAACTGTTAAATCAAGCAATTTGTGAAGCATTTCCGGATTCTTTCTCGTGTCGCGAAGAACCTTTTCAACTGGCCTGACTGCTATAGCTGTTGAAATCGGACCTGCCACACTCGTTGTCATACTAACATCCGGGAAACGTTCTTTCAATCTCTTGGCATTTTCCAAAATCGGTGCAAGAACTGGATTTTTATAAGGATCTGTCACTTCCAATTTGTCGAAATCCGCATAATCCTGCAACACATGATGTTCAATATAATCAATTCCATGTTCAGGAACCCCTAACTTTGAACCAAGCGCAACGCCAATTGTGCGAAGACCTAATCCAACATTAAAGCTATCCAGACCAAATTCTTCTTTTCTTCGTCTGATTACTTCGCTTTTCACTTCAAAGTCTTTCGCAAATTGTGATGTTGTAAATCCAAAAATATCTGCCATAGCCGGATCAGGCGCCTGTAACGTATACGGGATATGATCTACCTCTTTTCCCTCGTTGTAGGCCTTGATACGCTCTGCTGCAGTCATCTCAACCTTCTGCTCACCCATTAATTTCTTTAATTCCGTATAATCCATAACTTCCTCCCTTATTATATTAAAAAAGGCAGAGTAAAAACAGCGTAACCGCTGTTCTTCCCCTACCGGAATCCCATACATATACATAGCAGGTCTCCTGACTTTGCATCATCCTTTGATCATATCTTCCCCTTGCATCTTAGCCAGAGTGATTTTCCAGACCATCGTCCGCTTCACAGTAGAATAGGCTGTTCCAGATTCTCACTGGATTCCCTTTTCAATGAATTATAATCATCACTATGCACTCTACATAATTAATTTTAACCCATTCTACTCTCGCCAGCAAATAGCTTGTTTCCATATATGCGCTTTATTATTATTGTAATCTATAAGGAATTTTTAGTTTTATATTATAGAATCAACCCACATCTGTTCAAGAATGCCTCGGCATTCTTGATGCGAGGTGCGCGTCATGCAACTGCATGACATACTTCTACTGCTCACCTCTGCAAGTCTACACTCCGTTTCGGTCGGCGCAAAACCATTGTCCACCGGACAATGTGCGCCCTGCCGGAGGTCATATCAGCTGGGGGATTGACTCCCACCACTAATACCAGCTTGTTTTTCAGTGGCGTCCCTATAGAGGTGGGAATCATCTCCCAGCTGATAATATTCAACACGGCTGATTATAACTCTGTAATACCTCTTGGCATATAACCTTTTCTTGCACCACGTCCATACTTTGCAGCTGCATTCATAAATGCAATCATGTTTTCCTTCGTCGTATCTACCGGAGTGGTACATCCAGGACAGAGATTATATCCTCTCGGATTGTCTCCAGCTTCAATAATACATTTCTTAATTGCCTGGTCAATTTCTTCAAATGTTCCATTTTTCAATACATCTACAGGTGGCACATTTCCACTGATTGCAACCTTATCGCCATAGTATTCCTTCAATTCCTGAATACTCTCACAGTTATCTACCCAAAATCCACTGATTCCTGTACCAATAACTTCTTCCCATCGATCCCTGGTATGTCCACAGATATGAATTCCAGTTGAACCCTGAAATTTATTCATACGCTCTACTGCCTGTTTGATATAAGGGACAAAAAATTCTTTAAACTGTCGTTTACTAAGTAAATCTCTGGAGCCCATTGGTTCAGAAAGTGTAAACCCAATTCCTAGTTTACGATGAAGATCTTCACAACATTTTACAACACAGTCTGTACTATACTGCAATAATTTGTGGACCTGTTCTTTATGTTTGACCGTACCCTTTAAGAATGTTTCAGTTCCAATCAAACTTGCAGCTGTTGTAAATGGTCCTGCAAGTCCACTACCAATTCCGCGTTCTTTTCCATATTTTTCCTGAAGTCTTTCAAATGCTTCTATTATGATAGGAAATCTTCCATCTTTTTCAACATTAATAAGCTCCATATGATCCAGGTCATCAAAGGTTTCCAGTGCCGGCTTTTCAATATAAGACACGCTGTGCTCCGGATACTCGAGCTTTGTTCCGAGTGCTTCTACCAGCGTCCGAAGTCCCAGTCCCATCCCCATATTATCCGCCTGAAAATCTTCTGCCAGATGGCTTTCTACTTCCACCATGGCATCTGCTGAAAAATAATAATCACGAATGGAAATCCCATATAACGGAGGAGCTGTCTCTCCTGCACTTAAAGACGTCGGAATACGGTCCACCTCTTCTCCTCTTGCGTAAGCTATCTTCCTCTCTTTTGGCGTCATCTCAAGTTTTACTAATTCCATCTTTTCTTACCTCTTTCTTCTAACAGAACAACATAGAAAATGGTACTGTTACAATTGATACAATCGTTGTCATAGCAAATATTTCTGCTGCATATACGGAGTCTTTTTCATAGCGAAGTGCAAATAAGCTTCCCGTCACTCCTGCCGGACACGCTGTTGCCAGTATCACAATAGTCTTTACGAGCTGTGAAACTGGAATAAAATAAAAGACTCCTACCAATGCAAATGGCATTACAATCAGCTTTACAAAGCTTAAGCAATATAATCTGTAATGACAAAATACTTGTTTCAAATCTGCCTGAGCAATATTGATTCCTGCTACCATCATCGCCATAGGTGTGTTCATGTTTGCAATCATTTCCATTGGTTCTTCAACAATCTGAGGAACACGGATTTGTGCAACAAAGCAGATAATACCAAGGATAATAGAAATAATTGTCGGTGATGTAAATACTTTTTTCAAAGATTTGATATCACTTTTTCCAGACATTACAATTACGCCATGTGACCAGAGCAGGAAATTCGCCATAGCTACATAGGCAGTCATATAAAAAACTCCTTCTGCCCCAAAAATCCCCTGTGCCATCGGTATTCCGATAAATCCACAATTAGAATACATCAATGCAACTAATTCCACAACTGCATAATCTTTATCCAATTTTCGGACGACCCATTTGCAGATACACCAGATCAGAAAAAAAGCAATAGCTGATAACAGAACCGATATCATCAGCCCTGTTACCAGCTCTTTTGAAAAGTCTTTCTGAAATGATGTAAAGAGCAGGACTGGTGTGAATAAACTCAGCACCAGTTCTGATAATTTCTTATTCATCTCCTGATCTACAATCTTCTTGTGATAACAGAATACCCCGACAAGCGCAAGTATCGTCATCACAAGAGTTTTGTACATCGTCATTCCAGCTAATTCCATAGAACTATCTTCTTACTCCCAGCAAGGAATCTGTGTTCCCTGTTTCTCTGTCTTAAAGTACTCTGCAAGTTCATCACACTGAACAGCTTCTGCAATGTCTTTGATCCACTGTGCATCTTTGTCCTCTGCACGAACTGCAAATCCTACAGCATATGTGTCATTGTCATCAGACTGGCAAAGATATCCATCTGCAGAAAGTCCTGCATTTACCATATGTCCTGCTGCAAGGCAAATTGCATCAACGTCTTTGATAGACTGTGGTAATACAGACATCTCAGCTTCGATGAATTTGAAGTTATGTGGATTCTCTTTTACGTCATACATTGTCGGACTCTCTACAGAATCATCTAATGTGATCAGTCCCTGAGACTCTAACAGATGCAGTCCTCTTGCCTGGTTTGTTGCATCGTTGCAAAGTCCGATTGTAGCTCCATCTGGAAGCTCATCTACTGAATCCCATTTATCAGAATACATTGCGAATAATGGATAAAATGTCTTTGGCTCTACCATAACCAGATTTGTTCCATTCTTTTCGTTGTAACTCTTAAGGTATGGCTCATGCTGATACCAGTTACAGTCAATGCTTCCTTCTGCTAATGCTACATCTGGCTGTACACTGTCATCAAATACTTTTGACTGAACATTGTATCCAAGTTCTTTCAGTTTATCCTCTACTGCAGCATACTGATTTACCATATCAGCACGAACTCCGATTGTGATATCTTTTTTCTCTGTGCTGCTGTCAGCCTCACTCTTTGTGTCATCTGCTTTTGAGCTTCCACAGCCAGCTAACATTGTTCCAGCTACTGCTAATGTAAGTAATACACTAATTAACTTTTTCTTCATTTTTCTTTTTCTCCTTAATAATTCTCCTGTTTGTTTTTTAGTTTCTATATAAAAACAGGCGTCCCCGTTTTTATTTTAATTTCTTATAAATCCAGTCACCAAAGTACTGAATAATCGCAACAAGAATAATCAGAACAACACAAATCGTGTACATAATCTGTTTATTAAAGTTCTGGTAACCATATGTAAGAGCTACTGCTCCAAGACCCCCGGCTCCAACTGCTCCTGCCATTGCTGTACAGCCAAGCAGATTAATAATCGCAAGACAAAGTCCTGAAATAATAGATGGAACTGCTTCTTTTAACATGACCTTGAATACAATCTGACTTTTTGATGCTCCAAAAGACTGTGCAGCTTCAATTAAAGCTGGATCTACTTCTTTAAAACTGTTCTGGAAAATTCTCGCCATAAACGGAGTACATGCTACAGTCAGCGGTACGAGCGCTGCTGTTTCTCCGATTGATGTTCCAACAATTAATCTTGTAAATGGAATGATGGAAATCATCAAAATAATAAACGGGAATGAACGTATCGTATTTACAAGAAAATCCAGAATACGATTAATCACAACATTCTGACAAAGCCCGCCTTTTTCAGTCAGAATCAAAATAACTCCAAACACAAATCCGAAAATCGTAGATAAAACTCCTGAAATCAACAGCATTTTAAGTGTTGCAAAAAACGCCGGAACTACTAACATCTGACAAATCTGTGTAAACGTATAATTAGTTAAAGACATTATTCATTCACCTCCGTCTCTCCCTGCTCACCTGAAAGTTCGCGCCATTTAATTCCTTTTTGATTCAGGTAATCTGTAACTGCACCTAAATGTTCATCATCAATATTGATTACAAATATTCCCATCTGGTCTCCCTGATAATCCTGAATCAAACCATTCACAATCGGAAATACATACTGAAGTTCTGATGTCATCGTACTGAACAATTCTCCATCTTTCATGTCCTTTACCAGATATGAAATCTGAATATTGTGTCCTGTATCCGGAAGTTTTTCTTCTTCTTCGCCCAATAACCTTCTCAGTGACTGTGGCTGTTTAATAAAGATTTCTTTTACAGTACCTTCATCTGCAATCTTGCCATTTTCCAGAATACATGCTTTATTACACGCTTTTCTTACAACTTCCATCTGATGTGTTACAATGATAACTGTGATTCCAAGTTTCTGATTAATTTCCATCAACAGATCCAGAATCGAATTCGTCGTCTTCGGATCCAGTGCTGAAGTAGCCTCATCACAAAGCAAAATCTTCGGATCCATAGTCAATGCTCTTGCAACTGCAACACGTTGCTTTTGTCCACCACTTAAATTTCTCGGTTTTGCATTCATCTTATCTCCAAGACCAACCAGTTCCAGAAGTTCTCTTACTTTTTTATCGATCTGGTCTTTTGGATATTTCCAGCACTGCATTGGAAGAGCGACATTCTTATATACCGTCTCTCGTTCAAGTAGTGAAAACTGCTGAAAAATCATTCCAACATGCCGTCTGAATTCTCGTAATTCTTTATCTTTCAAATCTTTGATCTCGCATCCGTCAACCTTCAGGCTTCCTTCCTGATAAGATGTCAGACCATTGATGCAGCGAAGAAGTGTAGATTTTCCTGCGCCACTTCGACCTACTAACGCATAAATATCTCCGTCTTCAATTGTCAGGTTGATACCTTCCAGAACGGAGCTTCCATCGTCTTCCCATAACTTTTTCAGATTTTTTATCTCAATCAACGTTTTTTCCTCCTTCTAAATTACTTTCCTATTTTATACAATTTTCTCAATAATTTCTTCATTTATAATTCCAATCTTTCTTGTTTTAATTGTGCATCGTGCACAATTTATCCCGTGTATTTTTGTGCATTTTATTGATTATATCTATATAATCGTTCTTTTATTGATTATATCTATATTTATCTTTATAGACATATGTTATATCTGCACAAAAACAGGGTGCATCTATCTATATTTGATAAATGCACCCTTGTCAATTGTAATTATTTACGAATCATTTCTACAAATGCTGCCAGTCGTGTATTTAATTGTCCTACATCACCTTTTGAATAGTCTGTCACTACAGCCAGATATGGCAAATGCTTTTCTTCATTCACGAAATTCTTCACACTGATGGATTCCATTTCCACAGAATGACAGCCCGATAATATCATCTCAACTACCCCATCTACATGATAGTCATCAATCATTTCTCCAAGAAGATGGATACGATTATTATTCGGTGTCATAATTGCACAGCCTATGCTAAAATACTTTCTTGCAATTGCACCATAAACATCCGGATCATCTTCATCTACCATACGCTCTACTGCTTTCGCTCCAGTACAGTTTTCGAAACCGACTACAACTCCGCCGTTATTCTCAATTGCCTCTACGATTTTATTTGTATCTTCGCCCATGGGGCAGCCGGTAATCAGGATTCTCGGTCTCTTTTCTAGCTGACGACCTTTCTCATATTCTTCCAGAATACGATCTGACAATTCATTTAACTCCTTTGTCATCTCTTCCTGACCAAATTGATATTTCGAACCATAAAGCACCTTACCAAGTTCCAGTCCAGACATTGGAACTGGTTCCAACTTCATCAAACCATAAAATCTCTTCAATGCTTCTCTTCGTTTATTCTGCGATACAATTGCACGTCGAATATCATTCTCTGTAATAACTACCTGAAAATATTCTTCCAGAAATTCTTTAAACCGGATAATCTCTTCCCGCCAGAATCTAAGTCCGCCTTCTGACTGTGTATTCGGCAATTCCATAACATAAACTTCTTTAAACTCAGACATCAATTCGTACATTTTTTTCTTGCCGTCACATGTTGTTTCTCCCACAACCAAATCCGCAAAATGAAAATAAGGACACCGATCAGATATGGCATAACCATAGCTAGATTTGATTAATGGACATACATTCTTTGGCAATACCGTTTCAGCGAGCTCTACTGTTTCATTCGCTGAAGAACATAGCCCCACAGGAATTGCTCCCATGGCAACTGCAATTTCTCTTGGAAAAAACGAACAATATGCACCGATTATCGGAATCTGCTTTTCTTTATATTCTTTTACCTTCAAAAATGACTGTTTTTTCTTGTCTTCAAACTCATCGAAGATTTCCGGCAAATCCTTGATAATCTCCATTCTCTACTTCTCCTCTTTCTCCTGTTCCCGCAGGAGTATACTAATTAAAATCTTATGAGCAATTCCCGGCTCATTAATATCCACTCCCAAAATCTCATTAATTTTGGAAAGTCTATAAATCATTGTATTCCTATGTATAAACATTTTCTTTGCTGCCATACTTACATTATTACCTACAAGCAAGTATTGCTTTAATGTCTCATAAAATTTTGTTTCCTTTGCCTCATCTTCGCTGGCTAGTTCAGTAAGTTCACGCTCCAGATATCTCGCATGTCCAATATAAGGTAATGCACAAGAACAGACTATCTGGACATAATAATCTTCTTCACGAAAACTTCTTTTATCCGGTTCCTGTTCATGCGCAATCTCCAGTGCTTTCTGACACATAAATCGTTTCTTATCAATCAATTCAATCTCATTAAAGCTCCCGCTTAGACAACATAACAGCTTATATTTTTCACACATGTTATCCATAATTTTACAAATCTTGTCTCTGCATTCTTCTGTATGTATATCCGTGAAAAGAAGACAAGCATACTGCTCCTCTATATAAACAAACACATTTTCATATACATCACTTACATAATTAGCCGCCTTTTGAAGTTGCAGACTATTATAAACTTCTGTACGTACAACTGCTACTCGAAATGGGGCAACAACATATTCGTTATATATATCATTCGTTCCATTCAGAAGCTGCTTCCCCTCGCCTTCAAATAATAACCGGGCAATCACACGACGTATTGTCGATATATGAGAATGAGAATGTTGTTCCTGACGCTCCATTAACATTCCAAGTCCCTGACAGACAATATCATTCATCTGAATCAATGTTTCCTCTGCATCTTTTGCATTATAAATTCCTACATCCAGAATAGATATAACGAAACCTTCTGCATCTCCTTTGACTACAATTTCATTCACAGCATAATATTCTTCCGATACATGAATGAGCATGGATTTGCCCCTTGACTCTTTCGAGCGATATTCGATCATCTGTGAAATCAATTCTACTCTTCGTTTGCTGTCCATACCTTCCGGCAACAGTGTTTCATTATATTCTCCTTTATGGGACATTGCAAGTATCTTGCCTCCAATGTCCAGAACAATCAAAACAACCGGCGCATATTCTGTAATATAATCTGTAAATTTCTGTACAGAACCAGTAATCCCTAATGCTTCAAATGCTCTCCTGTAACAGACATTCAGATCAATTTTTTCTTCCATCTCTTCTCCCTCCCGGCATCTACTATCTCCTTTTATGATACCACCAGGAAAATTTTGCGTAAAATCAGTTCTTTTCATATATCTATAGGTTTTTTCTATAGGATTAATTTTTTTACGCCTTTCGTTATATTATCCTGTTATTTTTCCTCACTCTCATCAATCTTTTCCCCGAACCAAATGTTCAGCTCTCCGCCGATCAAAATGCAATACATGCAGAAATACATCCACATCATGATCAACATGATCGTTGTCAGACTTCCGTACATACTGGAAAATCCTTTGAACACATCCACATATACAGAAAACACCCAAGATATGACCATCCACCCCAACGTGGAAAATACTGCTCCCGGAAGTTGTCTTCTATACATATCTCTTCTGTTTGGGAGAAACTTATAAATCAGCAACAGGAATATAATCATTACAATCGGTGTAATAATATTCCTTGCCCGGATCAGCCAGTCTGCCATATTTCTAAGAAATGGTACATGCTCAGCTATAAAGATATTCAGGCTGTTACCAAATACCGACAACACAAGCAAAAATATAATAACGAGTATAAACATTACTGTATAAACAGTTGCTCTTATCCTAAGAAAAAAATAGTTACGTGTCTCACGGCAATTATACACACAGTTCAGTCCTGAACTCATGGCAAGTACACCTTTTCCTGCAGACCAAAGTGCTACCACGATTGTAATCGGGATAATACCAGATGACTGATTATAAACCTGATTGACAATGGATGTAATCAATGAATCTACCGATGATGGAAATACCTGGATCACGGCTGTCATGACATCAGCCTTTGTGACGGGCGTATATTGCACCATAGTCAGTAACAACAATATAATCGGAATCATGCAGAGCATGAAGAAAAATGCTGTCTGTGCAGCGTATGCTCCCACATGATCTTTGGTTATCTCTCCAGTCAGCTCCATGATGTCATCATATAATTCTTTTATCTTTTTCATCACTTTTACCTAGCTTTGTTTATGTTCCGGCGTTCCACTTTTCCCAGTGATACCGCCTGTTCTGAACAGTTACATAATTTTATATTTTACCCGATTTTATACATTTTGTCTACGAACAATTATCCAATGGTGACGCCTTGATAAAAAAAAGTCAATATTTCCTGATAGTTTTTTCCACATTTTGCCATTTCATTCGCACCGGTCTGACTCATGCCAATCCCATGTCCGAACCCACCGCCCTGTATGACAAATGTATCTCCGGACTTGTTGATTGTGAAAAATGCACTTGGAAGAAGCTTACTGCTTTTGACTTGCGTACCGTCATGCTTTATAATTGTGTATCCTTTTCCTCCAAAAGCACGCCGGATTTTATTTTCCGTTGAGACTCTTACACTACCTTTGTCACCGACAGCCTCTATTGTTAATACTACCCCACCCGGTCCATTTTCCAAAATATTGATATTCTGCAACGTTCCAATATCTTTGCCGGTATTTAGCCCAATCAAATTTGATAAAGTCTTTGCCGGAATCTTCGCTTCCCAACGATACCATGGCAGATTTCTCTCATAATCACCGTTCTCATCTTTTACTTCTACAGACTGAAGATATCGGTTTCCTTCATTCTCCTCATTCCCCCATGCTTTCATACTGGTCGTCTTTCCGCAAGAAGTGGAATAATAATAAGTCGTCACAATCTCTCCATCCAGACGCACAACTTGTCCTGCCGTCTCCTGAACAGCCAGATCTGCGCTGTCTGCCGATGCACTGTTGCCGTAGACCTGATAATTCGTACTGTCATCCACATGAGCTTCATATTCTGGATATCCATATTCTGCCATCTGCCTGTAGGCGTAACTTCTGGCACAGACTGCCTGCGCTTTCAGCGCTTCTATTTCATAACCGGACGGCATCTCGCTGGGCACAACCCGGCACAGATAATTCTCAACGGGGAGTTCATTGATAATCGCAATTCCTTCCGCTGTTGTCCGAAGCTCCAGTATACCTTGATAAGACGGAACTCCGTATCCACGCTTCAGGCTATTTACCGTAATCTCCCCTTCTTTTGCCTGGATTCGGATATTCCCACTCTGAAAACGGCTGTCATCTGGCATAAATGTCACTTCCGTCCCCGCTTCACATTCTTCTACTGTCTCCCCATACGTAATAGAAAGTCCTGTTGTTGAACTGACTGTCACAGACGGATGAATGGTATTCTTATATCCATCCGTCATAAGAAGAACCCGGATATTTGGATTAGACACTACCTGCGTCTCTTCTTCCTGATTTTCCTGTTTCGTTTGTACTTCTTCCTGCTTCTGGTCAAATGCTTCTTTTTCCTGACGGTTTCCACGAACTCCGCTTTCAAGATTACTTGTTAATCCTGCAATAATAAACACCAGAACCAGCACTGACATACCATAATAAAATCTCTTTTCTCCTCGAAAATGTTTCAAACTCTATTCTCTCCCTAATCATTATGTCCTATGATTGATTCAACACCCACTCAAGTAGAAGGGGAATTAAATAAATTTTCCCCCACATTAGAAAAAGACAGCCGCATAAACGACTGTCCTTTATCTTTTGTATGTTCCCCAAAATGCCGGTTCCTGTATTTTGACTCCTAGCTGTCTGCTAGGTGGGTGTCCGCATTCGCTTTTCTGCCATCCTCTGCATAATGAAGGCTCGACATATTACGAAGATATAAGAGTCCCGTTTAAAGTGATGTAGGTTCAAAATAACAGGAGTTATCGTGCATCCCAGGTTCTTACTTCTTGAATTATTATAACTCATTTACTCGTTTTTTACAACAGGCAGATTTATCTAGTTTCCATTTTATAAAATCTTTTTCTTTTCTATTCTGTTCGAAGTGCGGTCACCGGATCACTCTTGGCAGCTTTCCTTGAAGGAATCAATCCGCCAAGTAATGTAAGTACGACACTTAAAAGAATCAGAACAATCGCTGGTGCAGCCGGAAGGATTGCGCTGACCTGATTATTGCCTGCAAGCGCATGAATTAGCATATTTCCAGGAATCAATATCAGAAGTGTCAATCCGATACCGATAAGTCCGGCGCAAAGTCCGATGATAAATGTCTCTGCATTAAATACTTGTGATATATTTCCTTTGGATGCTCCAATGGCTCTTAAAATACCAATCTCTTTCTTTCGCTCCAGCACACTAATATAGGTAATAACTCCAATCATAATCGATGATACAATCAGGGAAATTGCCACAAATGCAATTAATACATAACTGATCGTATTGATAATAGTGGTCACGGATGACATCATTGTTCCTACTATATCTGTATAAGAAATCACCTGTTCTTCTTTTCCCTCGTCTTCCATTTGCTGATTATAATGATCCAGAACCTCTACCACTTTTTCTTTGTTATCAAAGTCTTTTGGATAAATGGAAATGGAACTCGGATGACTGAAATCTGCATATCCGAGCTGCTGCAGATTATTATCATAGGAAGCGTTCTGTGTCCCAGACATGGACATCATAAGTTCCGTCAGATCATCTTCCGTCATATTGAACTGGAATGCATTTGCAAATGCATCGGCATTAAAGTTCATAGAGCCTCCCAGTGCTTTTTGCAGATTTTCTCCAATCTGGCTCATGGCAGATGTCATAACCGTTTCAAGTCCACCGGCAAGCTGCGTGGTCACCTGACTCATAGCGGATGTCATCTGTGTACTGATTGCCTGAGAAATGGCACCGGTATATGCACTCATGGCCTGACCCATGTAGCTACTCATGGCCGTGCTGATCTGCTTTTGGAGACTATCCATATTGATTGCCTCAGAAAGTCCCTGATTCAGGCGCCTCTTTCCATCATCCGTCTTTATATAATTCACAAAATTCTCTGCCATCTTTGTCGGATCTGCATAATTCTTTTCTTTTGCATATGCAGTATAACCCTCTGCCAGTTCCTTTGCCATAGCTTGCAATGTGTCACTGGAAATGTTGAAATCTATATCTCCAAATATTTCATTGGCCCATTTATTTACAATTGCATTGGCACGTCCGGTCTGTAGATACTGCTGGAAGTACGTTCCAAATTCCTCTGCGCCCGGATTAGCGTTCTGCTCTACAAGCCAGCTTTGAAAATCACTCATCACGCTGGTCAACAGTTCCTTAATCTGCTCTGGTGTAATCGTAACTTCCCCGTTATTTTTCAGAATGTCTTTTAAATATTTCTGAATAATGCCCTTTGCCTGATCGGAAGTCAGATATTCTGCAATCTGATTTCCAAGATTGGAATAATCTGCTTCCGGATGACTCTTTACATATTCCTGATACCCTTCCGAAAGGCTAATTAACATTTTCTGCATGCCATCCGCATTGACCTGTACATCCAGATTCGTAAGAATATCCCCCAGATTCATCTGTGGCATATTGCCCATGTTGATTTCTACCTGATTCAGATTCACCATACCAGACAAATCCATAGAATTTCCGTCCATCTGAAATGCCTTGGAAAGATCAAGTCCCGACAGATCCATTGAACTTCCAAGATTGTTCATGGCGCTGCTATCAAAACCAAATGCATTTTTCAGGGCATCCTCATCTATACTGAACAGAGAATTCATGTCAAATCCATTGTTCCCATCTGTATTGCCAAATTCTTCCCCGGTAAATACATTTACATTCGGATTCGCAAGCTGCTGTTTTACAATCTCGCTGTCTTTTGCCTGTTCTGCCACATGATTTACAAGATCTGAGGTATAGTTAATTCCCGGTGTCAGTGATGAAGCCTTCGCATCTTCGGCTGACTGCACGATTCCCACAATTGTTACATTTTCACCGTCTTCGACCAGTTTTTTCATGTAATCCGCATTGTCAGTTTTGTCTTTCCACACCTGATATTGGCTGTCATATTCATAATAATCTGAAGCATTTACCAGTTTAAATGTCTTTCCTAAAATATCATCATAAGTATAAGTTCCTATGTTTTCAGGTGTTTTTATCGTCTCTTCGTTGATGAACTGCTTAATCATATCATCGAGTTCAACCTGATCTCTGAGTCCCAATGTATATAATAAGAAGTCGCTCATGGAGCCATCCGGCGTCAGTACAAGAACGCATTCATTATATTTTTTCGGCCATCTTCCGGCTTTTACATCATACTGTTCTTCATAGAGATCCGTATTTTCCGGCATCTCAAAGAACACATTAGTACTCATCATGGAGGACATCAGACTATTCGAACCTGCAGATGCACCAAGTCCCAATGAGGAAAATGACTGATCCGGATTGACCTGACGAACATTGTCACCGTCCTGTCGGAACAACTGCGGCATCACATTGTAAGAATATTCTATTGCTTTTGTATAGTCATGAATCTTAGATTCACCACTGTCCAGATATTTTTTTAAAGAACCAAGGTCATTGGAATCCATCTTTGAAAACATATTGGTGACTACCTGCATGACCTTTACCTTATCTTTATCTTTTCCACTTTTCTTATCATCACTGCTTCCGGAATCCCCATTCATCCCCACCATCATGGAAGTGAGATCAAATCCGGTACTTTGTATCTGCAGTGGATATTCAGACAATGTCTCTTCCTCAATAGACCGGATATAAGCATTGACTCCGTTTGAAAGAGCCAGAATCAGTGCAATTCCGATAATTCCAATAGATCCCGCAAAAGAAGTCAGAAGAGTTCTTGCTTTCTTTGTCCTTAAGTTATTAAAACTCAGTGACAGTGCCGTCAGAAGAGACATGGAAGATTTCCCCATATTCTTATGCTCCGGCGGTGCCAGATTTTTCTCTTCCACAATATATTCATCGGTATCCGAACGAATCTTTCCATCTTTCAGATTGACGATCCTGGTCGCATACTGCTCTGCCAGTTCCGGGTTATGTGTGACCATAACGACCAGACGGTCTTTCGCCACCTCTCTAAGAAGATCCATGACCTGCACACTGGTGTCACTGTCCAGTGCCCCGGTCGGCTCATCTGCAAGCAGGATCTCCGGATCATTGACCAGCGCTCTTGCAATTGCGACTCTCTGCATCTGGCCTCCCGACATCTGGTTCGGCTTCTTATGAAGCTGCTGCCCAAGGCCCACCTTCTCCAGTGCATCCACTGCACGCTTTCTTCGTTCTTCCTTCCCGACTCCCGAAATTGTCAATGCCAGCTCAACATTCGCAAGCACTGTCTGATGCGGGATCAGATTGTAACTTTGGAATACAAAACCAATCGTATGATTACGGTACGAATCCCAATCTCTGTCCTTATATTTTTTTGTGGAAATGCCATTGATGATAAGATCTCCGCTGTCATAGCGGTCCAGTCCTCCGATAATATTCAGAAGCGTGGTTTTGCCGGAACCACTGGGACCTAAGATTGCTACGAATTCATTATCTCTCAGATTCAGACTCACATCGTCCAGAGCCTTCTGTACCAGACTTCCAGTCCGGTACTCTTTTTTGATGTGTTGTATTTGAAGCATTCAAATTCTCCTATAGTTATATTTTGACTGTAATTTTTAGTTCATCTAATTATAGCGTAAATTTGTATACTTTTTCACACTGAGAAATGTTTTTAATAAAAGTTTTAGATATGAATATATTACATCTGATGTCTTACAATGCGGTAATCATCCCCATTTCGATAATACGGGCACTGGTAATGCTGGTCAGAGATCAGACGCATATATTCATCCTCATCCATATTCACATCACACATATAGCTTTCATATTCTTCATCATATGTATAATAAGTACAAGTCTCACAACTACCTCTCTGAGTGGTCTTTGCCATTTTCTTTCTTCCTTTCCCATATAAATTATATTCTATAATTTTATTATCTTTGTATAAATATTCCTACATATCATAACATAAAAAGCGTCCGGAACAAGTACGAATTTCTCCTACTGACTCCGAACGCTTTGTTCATTACTTTAATGCCTGATACCATGCATTCATCTCATCTTCATCTTTACTATTTATAAACACTGTATAATCTGTCGCCTTAATTTCAATCACACTTTCCTGGTCCAGCCACACATACATCCGGCATTTTCCAGTCTTCTTTCCTTCAAATTTTCCCAGCAGCTGTTTCTCGTCTGAAGATCCATTTGTCCGGTTGTAATAATCCTCCGGCAGTCCGTTCTCTAATAATTTTACACTCCGAATCTCTTTTTTCTTCATAGTTGTATTCGTATATCCGGAAGTAATTCTGACTTCCGTTCCATCTGCTACAAGACGAATCGGTGTAAAATCCATTCTTAAAAAGACAATACACATCCAGAACAAAAGTACTACAACTACAATACAAATGCCACCGAACATATACCTTCCTGCCGGCTTTCCAACGTTTGTTGTATAATTCATACTGTTGAATCTGTCCTGCACAAATAATCTTGGGTCACCCGGATTATCATACCAGCCATTTCTCCAATAGTAATCATCATCCATATACATTGGCGTTTCATCTTCACATTGTAGTATATTTTTTTGTTTCTTAATCCACATAGCAGTTGCTATAGCAATTATTGCAGGTACACACATCACTGTGACATATATAATAATATCCAGATTATAAATCCATTCTTCTTTTGTCATTCTATATGCAAGATAGAGCCATGCAATCGCATTACAAATATTTGCCACAAGAAAGCAGATACTCCAGCTCCTCTTTTCCAGATAATTAATTCTGAAATTCAGCTCCGAATTCTCACTGTAAATCCGGTTCGCTCCTCTTTTGAATATCCATGCAATCCACAGAAATACAACGCCGACAATTACAGAGGTCAAAAATAAAATCCAGCCCTGTGAATTCTCGGAAAACGTTCCAAGATAAATTCGAAAGCCTTTAAAAGCAAATGGAACTGCCAGTATTAGAATCAAGACAATATGATACCATAATGGCAGACTCATTCTCTCACTATGCATCATAGTCTTAGTATCGACCCCTGTCATTGCTGTGCTTTCTTCTGTATCTTCTCCCAACATTCCCCATCTATATTGGATTTTCATATCATACAATTTCCTGTGATTCCTGAACATGACACCGACTGCGCCCACAATATAACACAGAAACCATACACACCACACACACATAAATATCGATGTATACCAGAAACACAATCCACAAATAACAACTCCGGATATACCAAGTCCCAAATAAACCTTCTGTACATCTTTTTTATAATTTTTCATAAATTCTACAAGCACTGGATCTTCCTGCTTCTCACGTCGTATATGTACTCCAAGAACCATTCCATCACTGTAACCTGCTACTGCTGTTCTTCCATACACTGCATAGGCAATTCCCACCATAAAAAGATCTGTTATTAAGAATATGATTGCTAAAATCATGAAAATGCAACCTCCATTCCCTGAAATGCCTTACGGCATAAATCTATAAAATCATTTTGATCCATGCCGCGAATCGTTGCCTCTGCACTTAGAAGTTCCAGTTCATCTGCAAGCTTCTCCTGAAATTCTCCATCTGAACTTCTTCTAGAATCCCATAAATTACAGACAACAGTTCCCTTTCTCCGGTCAGTCTCGATAAAACCTTCTGTCTTTAATAACTGATATGCTTTACTGACGGTCATTGTATTTACCCCAAGTTCCATAGCCATCTGGCGCACTGTTGGCAATGATTCACCAATCTCAAACTCACCTTTTCCGATTCCCTTCACAATCTCATTGCGCAGCTGCAGGTAAATCGGTGTCTCTGATTTTGTATTAATCTTAATAATCATGATTGTCTCCTTCTGAATCTATTATCTTATCTTGCAACAAGGATTTTATATCTTCACTTTTATTTGTATTATATCACATAATACAAATAATACAATCTTTTTGTATTATTTCTTGCAATACAAAAATATAGTGGTTCAGAAAGAAATATCAGTCTTTCATAACTCTTTACAGTCCCGCAAGCTTTCTCCGCACTCTCTTATCTCCGGTCTCATCTACCCAGTCCTTCCACTTGACTCTGCCCCGACATTCCACTCCGTCAAACCATGCCAAAATTTCTTCCATACTGACTGGTGAATATCCATTTGCATCGACTCCGACATCATAACGATATAATCCCTGCATACGATTCATCTCATTATAAAGACTCCCCTCACTATGAATATGACCATGTAAATGAATTGACTCATGTGACATAGACTGCCAGTCTGCCATTGGAAAATGTGAAAGGACATACTTTCTTCCATCGATTTTCAATACTGTGATTGGCTGCTCAACAATAAAAGTTCCTTGTACGAGTTTGTTATTCCAGTCCTTGTCATGATTTCCTGGCACAAAATGAACTTTTTTACAATAGATTTTCTTTCTGAGTGCTGCTGCCTATAAAGCTGTAATCTTAAAAGAATAATCCCCAAGTATATATAACTCGTCATTTTCTTTCACCTTTTCATTAATATTTGCAATAAATTATATATGTGTTTTTGACTATCTTTTTATATCTTCTTAAATGTCCGCAAAG